>NZ_CP070502.1:2163437-2472500 GCF_018309085.1 Sporosarcina sp. Marseille-Q4063
CCACCGGCGCATCTGTAGCCAGTACAATCATGATAGATCCATCCGCTGATTTGGGATAGGCTGGAACTTCTTGTTGATTAGCCAATTTATACTTTTCAATCTGAAAATCTTCTTTCTCACCGAAATTACTGAGAACGAGACAACCAACTGTGTAGGTTTTTCCTGATGACTCATCTTTAACAGTTCTCGAAGAAGTACCGATACCACCTTTATAACCGAAGCAAATCATCCCTTTTCCAGCGCCAACCGCCCCTTCCAATGAAGAATTGTGCGTCGCTCCTTTAATGGCAGCTATCGCATCACTTGGTTTTACCGGAAGCGTCCGAATCGAATTCAATCGGCTGTCATTGCATTCCCCGACGACTATATTAATCGTTCCAGTCGTGTCACCAATTTCCGGGGTTTCTTCCAACATATATTGAAGCGTCCCTTGAGTCACCGAAGGTACTCCAAATGTATTTGTTAACATAATCGGCGATTCAATAAGACCTAATTCTTCTATTTGAACAAGCCCCGTTGTTTTTCCAAAACCATTCAGAATATAAGTCGCGCCGACTACTTTATTTTCAAATAAATTATCTCCGTGCGGCAAAATGGCTGTCACGCCCGTCGCAGCATATTCATTCCCGTTCAACGGTTTATCAATCGTGACATGCCCGACCTTTACACCTTCTACATCCGTAATACAGTTTTTCATTCCAACAGATAGCCGCCCAATCGTTATTCCTCGGTTTCGAACTTTCTTCGGTTCATTCATCATTATCCACTCCGATTAACTGTGTTTTGTCAATTATACCAATAACAAACAAAAAAACTCAGCAATATCACTATTGCTGAGTTTTCTCTATTTATAATCACTTATTCATCTGCGCAAGAAAATCGGCCAGTGGATCGATTTCTTCTTCAACTGCTATTGGCTCGCTCTTTGTAACCTGGGTCCAGTCAAAGTTATCTAAATCATCATCACCGATATCGTTATAATCATTTGTTTCCGGTTCGACGGTCGCCGCTGTTTCTTCTTGTAGATACAAGGCATCATCCACTTCCAGTGCATTACTGTTAATCGATGCAAAAAGAGCTGCCGTACGATTCGGATCTGACAAGAGCTGATAAACAATGCTTCCGAGAAGCGCTTCGGAATGTTCGTGCTTTAACCAATCACGTTGCGCTTTTGATAACCCTTTTGGCAACGGAATGACGATGGCTTCTCGGTGTTTCAACAGAGAATCATTCACACCATCAGTTACAAACTCTGCAATTTTACTGGAGAAGTTTCTTCTTTCGACATCTTTCAGCTTCTGCAGTTGTCGTAATGTGTGATCAGATGTATCGGATGGGATACGAAACGTAATGGGTTGACCCCTTTTTAATCCTTTTTCACTCACGCACAATCACCCTATTTTGTTTTAGCTGTTGCTTTTTCTTCTGCCTTCGGTTGTGCTTTCGGTTCTTCTTTTTGATTCTTTTTAGCAAAATCTGTAATCAGTTTGTAATAAGCATTCGCCATCATCCAAACGCTTTCTTTTTCATCTTCAAAGAAATCGATGTTATAACCATCCAAGCTATTATTCAACGTTTTCAGGTAATCTTTAAGAACGATTGACCCTCCGCCAATGAAATAGCAAATTTCAGTTTGAGAATTTCTTGCCCATGTATTACGTAAATGACGATATTGCTTCTTCGCTAAATCCAAGAGAATCCGGTCCACGATATCATGCACGTTTGTCCGGCTACCTCTCACCATGATATGGTTGCGGTCATTTTTGCGCGTAAGGATATCCACGACATCCATCCGGCTATCTAATTCAACTTCATGTCTAGCATAGATTTCTTCGCGAATCGCATCAAGTGACTCTGATACGCCCAAGTTAAAGCCTTGCGCTTTATCATCATCAACTTTACGGTTTTTAATGACTGCCACATCCGTTGAAAGACCACCGATATCTTGAATCAAAATTTGTTTGTCAATCAATTCTTTATTGATGACATTCAAGTCATTGTCCATAACAAGGTTAATAAATGCCGCAAACCCTTCCGGATAAACTTTAACTTCATCAAATTTGATATTTACTTTAATACCTTGATATTTAGGTGTCACTAAAAACTCTACTTGGTGAACTGATCCAAGCAATTGGGAACGATAACCAACGTCTTTCCCTTCCTTAACTTCTCTTAGCGGAAGACCTGTCCCTAAAGTGTAAGTTGCTTCGATGACATTATCTTTGCGCTTGAAAACTTCACTGTTCTCTTCATTAGCCGCATCCAATGCCAGTGCCGCAAATAACATGACTAGCGTTTGATCTTCTTCAGATTTGTTGCTCCCTGGATCAAGTTCAGTAGAATTGCCGCTTTTCGCAGCTAAATTCCCGACACGGTAAATCGAGTTGTTATCTCTTAATGCAGGGGAGTGCAAACGAATATGAATACCATCAATCGATTCTTGTTTGTCAAGCTCTTCAATTCCGATAACCGGACGATCTTCGATATCCTGTGCAATAACATTCGGGATATTAAGTTCTGCTTCTAATTTTCCAAAAATACCTTTTAGCGAATCATTTCCAACGTCAATTGCTGCAATGCGTGATTTTGTCAAAATAAAACATCCTCTCTATTAACATAGATTACTATATAAACTTTATCGAACTTCTACCTTCAGGTCAATGCCTAGCAAACATTTAACACACAACTGTAACGTGTACACTTTAACGTATACACGTTTACGAATATGTACACATCGTGTCACTAAGGCATGTGTACTTGTTTGTATACTTGTACACTTTATTGTTTACAATTGTATACACTTTTGTGTACTTGTAACTATTTTTGTATACATCGAAAAAAGGAGCTGCAGAGAACATTTCAGATCCCCTCTTCTCCCTCTTTTTTTGCGCAAATAAAAAGCCGGCCTTCAAAAGGTACCGACTTCTTGGAATACTCCGTATAATTAATAATTATTTTTTGAAATTAATTTTGCAAAAATGAGTGATTTTTGATGCAGATTTCGTATTTTATTTATGAATATCCTCAAAATTGACCTCTCAGCAGCCATCCTGAACCTAATCAACGGTAAAAGTAGACATAGACTATGCAAATCCCCTATAATTGCTTATATTGGCTACTGTGGCTTGTAGAAGAATAGGGACAAAGCTGACGAATAATTTAGATAGAATTAGAATGTACGTTCTCGATATGATAGAATAGAAAGACAACTACATAAGCAGGGTGGGCGGTTGGTCACTTCCTTTCAAGGAGGTGATGCCAATGATAACAATTTTTGAGTTACTCAGTTTGCTAATACAACTTTCCGTTGTATGGCTCACGATTATAACGATATTGTTATCGGTCATCTTTTTCCACAAGAAAAAGAAGTAACCGTCCCCTGTGGTAAGGATTGATGGTTACTTCTAGTCAAATCTGGACCAACCGCTCTTCTTGCGGTTAGTAGTTGTGAAGCCGGATGTTAGCGCATCCGGTCTTTTTCATGTTATGCACTTCTACTATTATTATACACTGGATATTACAGAAAATCCAATATTCTCATTTCATTCAAGAAATCTATCGGCCAAAATCCAAATATAAAAAATTTTGTTATACAATAATTCTTTCCTTCGCTTTCGCCTCAATCCGGCGTTTGTGTAAAATGGGTTCAGTATAACCATTTGGCTGGTCTATCCCTTGCAAGACTAAATCACAAGCCGCGGCAAATGCGACAGATTCGTCGAAGTTAGGTGCCATCGGACGATATAATGGATCAGCTGCATTTTGCCCGTCTACTACCTTGGCCATGCGTTTCATCGTTTCAATCACTTGTTCTTTTGAACAAATTCCGTGGTGCAGCCAGTTTGCGATATGCTGACTTGAAATCCGCAGTGTGGCACGGTCTTCCATCAACCCAACATTATTAATATCTGGAACCTTCGAACAACCCACGCCTTGGTCTACCCATCGTACGACATAACCTAAAATACCTTGCGCATTATTATCGAGTTCTGCTTGAACTTCTTCTGGAGACCAAATAGGCTTTTCAGCTAATGGAATTTGTAGAATCTCATCTTGTAAATCTAGCGAACTTTCGATGCCTTTTTGAACTTCCCCAACATCCACTTGATGGTAATGGAGCGCATGTAAGGTTGCTGCCGTTGGAGACGGTACCCATGCAGTATTCGCGCCAGCTTTAGGATGGGCAACCTTTTGCTCTAACATTGCTGCCATTAAATCCGGCATCGCCCACATGCCTTTACCAATTTGTGCACGTCCAGGTAATCCGCTATCAATTCCAACAACTACGTTCGATGTTTCATACGCTTGTAGCCAATTTGCAGTTTTCATTTCATTTTTACGAATCATTACGCCGGCTTCCATAGACGTGTGAATCTCATCACCTGTACGGTCCAAGAAACCCGTGTTAATGAATGCGATTCTTTCTTTCACTTCATTAATACACGCTTTCAAGTTCAGCGATGTACGTCGCTCTTCATCCATGAGGCCAATTTTTAATGTATGACGCTGCAAGTCCAGAATATCTTCAATACGGTCAAACAGCTTATTTGCAAAGGCCGCTTCTTTAGATCCATGCATTTTTGGTTTAACAATATAAATAGAACCGTGAGTAGAGTTTTTGAATTCCTGATGAGATAAGTTATGTTTCGCAATTAACGTAGTAAGAACTCCATCTAGAATCCCTTCAGGAACCTCTTCTCCCTCTTTGTCCAATATTGCATGATTGGTCATTAAATGGCCTACATTTCGAACGTACATGAGGGAACGGCCGGATAATGTAATCGATTCACCATTTAGAGATGTATATATGCGATCTGGATTTAATGTACGCCTAATCGTCTTACCACCCCGTTCAAAAGTAACCGCCAGGTCCCCTTTCATTAAACCTAACCAGTTCCGATAGACACCTACTTTATCTTCCGCATCGACCGCAGCAATTGAATCTTCGCAATCCATAAGTGTTGAGAGTGCAGCTTCTAAATAAACATCTTTCACACCCGCTGCATCGTCTTTACCTATAGGATGCGTACGATCAATTTGGATTTCAATATGCAGGCCGTTATTCACCAATAATATAGCTGTTGGTTCTTCAGGCGGTCCTTGATGCCCTACCAACTTCTCGGCATCTTTCAATCCTGCTTCTTCCCCATTCTCAAGTTTCGCCGACAATTTACCGTCAACAATTGCATATTTCTCCACTTTCGCATGGGAAGCATTCGCTAATGCTACATGTTCGTCTAAAAATTGTTTCGAAAAGTCGACTACTTTCTTACCGCGTACAGGATTGTATTTTTCGCTAGCTTCCGCTCCGTTGTCCTCACTAATTACGTCTGTTCCGTAAAGCGCGTCGTAGAGGCTCCCCCAACGGGCATTTGCGGCGTTTAGCGCATAACGGGCATTGTCTACTGGTACAACTAACTGCGGTCCGGCCTGTATAGCGACCTCACTGTCTACATCGGCTGTCGACACTTTAAATTCTTCGACTTTTGGTTCAAGATAGCCAATTTCCAGTAGAAAAGCTTTATACTTTTCATAGTCAAAGGACTGTTGGTGTTGTTTATGCCAGTTATTAATCTGTTTTTGTAATTTCTCGCGTTTCACTAATAATTGCTTATTTTCCGGTGATAGTTCATGAATCAAAGTACTAAAATCTGACCAAAATTTCTGTTGATCGAGTCCAGTATCAGGTAACGCTTCTGAATTAACGAATTCATAGAGTACTTGCGAAACTTGAAGATCATTGACTTTAACGTAATTTGTCATCTGATTATCCCCTTTGTTGAAAAACGTCTCTATATCCTAATAGCAGGAATAGAGACGCTTTAATTATTGTTCATGCCTACCGATACAACGTTCACACTCATAAACGACTGATTCAACTTCTTCGATAAATTTTTCTCCGCATTCTGGACATTCTTTCTCTGCAGACATCCTAGTGATTTCTTTTTCTCTCATCATAATCTCCTCCAATTTTTATGAACGCCCACCCTTTTATTAAGGGCGGGGTTTTATAATATTTTCAATTAACGATTAAACAAATTGCGCTTCTTCAGTAGACCCTTTCATAGCCGTTGTAGATGAAGTTCCACCCGAAATAGCTTGTGATACTTCATCAAAATATCCAGTTCCGACTTCGCGCTGGTGTCTCGTTGCTGTATATCCTTTTGGTTCGCTTGCAAACTCGGCTTCTTGCAGTTTGGAATATGCAGCCATGCCATGATCCTTATACGCATGTGCAAGTTCAAACATGCTGTGGTTCAATGAGTGGAATCCTGCAAGTGTTACGAACTGGAATTTGTAACCCATTTTCCCTAGTTCTCTTTGATAGTTTTCAATTTCCTCGTCAGTTAGTGCCGCTTTCCAGTTGAAGGATGGTGAACAATTGTAGGCTAATAGTTTCCCCGGGAACTTTGCATGAATCGCATCCGCAAACTGTTGTGCTTCCTCTAGATTCGGTGTTGAAGTTTCACACCAGATAAGATCTGCATAAGGCGCGTACGCTAATCCTCTTGCAATCGCTTGATCAATGCCCGCTTTTGTACGGAAGAACCCTTCTGGTGTCCGTTCGCCTGTGATAAATTCCTGATCCACTGGGTCGATATCACTTGTCACCATATCTGCAGCGTCGGCATCCGTTCTTGCGATGATGATTGTTGGAACGCCCAATACATCTGCAGCTAGACGAGCAGCCGTCAAGTTGCGCACAGCGTTTTGTGTCGGCAATAATACTTTCCCACCTAAATGGCCACATTTCTTTTCCGATGCGAGTTGATCTTCAAGGTGAACACCAGCCGCACCCGCTTCAATCATGCTTTTCATGAGTTCAAAAACATTCAATGGACCGCCAAAGCCCGCTTCCATGTCTGCTACAATCGGTGCAAACCAATCAAATCCGTCTTCTCTACCTTCAGAATGATCGATTTGGTCAGCCCGTTGAAGTGCTTGGTTAATGCGCTCTACAACTTTCGGAACGCTATTTACTGGATATAAACTTTGATCGGGATACATCTGTCCTGCCATATTCGCATCTGCTGCAACTTGCCAGCCACTTAAATAGATTGCTTTAAGGCCTGCTTTCACTTGTTGAACAGCTTGATTTCCAGTTAATGCACCGAGCGCATTGACAAAATCTTCTTCATGAATCGATTTATATAGTCGCGTTGCTCCTTTTCTAGCAAGCGTGTGTTCAATTTGAATAGAACCTCTTAGTTTTACTACATCTTCACCCGTGTATAATCTCTCAATGCCATTCCATCTAGCGTCATTTTCCCAGCTTTCTTCTAATTGTTTCGCTTGCTCTTCTCTGTTTAACATGCACATCATCCTCCAAATGGTTTTTTATTTAAGTAAACTGTTCCATAACAGTTGATGTTGATATATACTACTATATAACAGAATATTTAATCTGTCACAATATTTTGATAGAATCGTATAATCACCGACAGAACAATTTATACAAGGATGAATGATTGGCGAGTGTTAATTTTCCAAGAACCGAAGGAGAGGGGAATTAGTTTGACGAATGAAGGCTTACAACAGTTGGTCAGTTTAATGAAAGATTGGATTCCGGACGAGGCTGCTATTGCAGTTGCCACTGATAACGCTTATTCGCAATACATTTCGGGCGCACATGATATTCGCATTCAAAAAGGACAAATGATAGAGAAAGGAAGTGTCGCTGAAACAGTTATCAAGAAAAAGTGTAAAGTAGAAAAACTCGTAGATGATTCGATTTTCGGGGTTCCATACTACGGAATTGGCTATCCGATCCAGATAGAAGAGAAAGAAGGCGCATTAATTATTATTTTACCTACAACGCATCCTTATTCGAAACAGCAAACACTCACTTTTTTAACAGGGAGAAATGAAAACATTTGGTGTCCAATTGAAATAAAAGATGTTTCTCATATTGAGAGCTTGCAAAAAAAGACTTGGTTTTATACAAATAATGAGGGTTATCAATCCATCTATACGTTAAAAGATTTAACATTTCAGCTTCCTACAAATTTCATACGTATCCATCGCTCTTATATTGTGAACATTTCATATATCATGGAAATTTCGCGTGACTTCTCTTCAAACATTCAAATTACAATAAAAGACGGAACAGTGTTGCCAGTTAGCCAAACGTATTCTGCAGACGTTCGCAAAAAACTCGGTTTCTAAAAGTCATAATCCACTCACGATTTCTAATTTTCGGAATCATGTACTTGTATTTAAAATTTAGATGTGGTAATAATTATAAATCTAAACAAATAAATCAGTGGAAAAGAGGGCTAATGATATGGATAGTGTAACTGCATTAGAGGTCCATCGAAAGCATAGGGGTAAACTGGAGATTAAATCTAAAGTTCCATTGGAAAATGATGTCGACTTGAGCTTGGCTTATTCACCTGGCGTTGCGGATCCTTGTGTCGAAATCCATAATGACCCTACCAAAGTCTATGAGTATACAATTAAAGGGAATTTAGTTGGCATCGTAACAGACGGCACTGCTGTTTTAGGTCTTGGTGATATTGGACCTGCCGCTTCCTTGCCCGTTATGGAAGGAAAAGCATTGCTACTTAAAAAGTTTGCGGATATCGATGCGTTTCCGATTTGCTTAGATACAACTGATGCAGAAGAAATTATTCGAACCGTTAAATTACTCAGCCCCACTTTCGGCGGTATCAATCTTGAAGATATATCTGCACCGCGTTGTTTTGAAATTGAAAGACGACTGCGTGAAGAATGTGATATCCCCGTATTTCATGATGATCAGCACGGTACAGCAATCGTTGTTTCTGCTGGACTTATGAACGCTTTAAAATTAGTGAACAAAACAGTGCAAGAGATAAAAATCGTTGTGAACGGTGCTGGCGCTGCAGGTATCGCGATTACAAACTTGCTTATCTCCCTTGGTGCCGAAAATATAATAATGTGCGATTCAAAAGGAATTATATATAAAAATCGTACGCATGGGATGAATGAACAGAAGACACATATTGCCGAAATAACAAATTCGAGCCAAGAAACGGGGACATTGAAAGACGCTTTAAATAATGCGGACGTATTCATCGGTGTTTCTGTTGCAAATATTTTAACGAAAGAATTAGTGGAACGCATGAATCCAGACCCGATTGTTTTTGCACTTGCAAACCCGATTCCAGAAATTCTTCCCAATAAGGCGAAAGAATACGGCGTTCGGGTCATTGCAACAGGTCGTTCCGATTACGCCAATCAAGTGAATAACGTCTTGGCTTTTCCTGGTATTTTTAAGGGTGCATTGAATGTAAGAGCTACAGATATTAATGACGAAATGAAATTAGCCGCAACGTATGCCATTGCTTCCTTAATTACTACAGCGGAATTAACCGAAGAATATGTGATTCCCAACCCTTTCGATCCAAGAGTTGTAGATACAGTTTCTAAAGCTGTTAGTGAAGCTGCTATTCGTACAGGTGTTGCACAGGTTTCACTAGTCAATTAAAATACGCTTACCAAGCCCCTGAAATTTTCGGGGCTTTTTTTCTGTCCTAACTTCCTAGCTAATTAAAAAGGCAAAAGGCAAGAACAACCAATTCCCCACATCAAACACCACTACCAAGCCGCTGGTTACAACACCTAAACAAAGCAATATCACAGCGTGCACTTTACTTTTTATCCAGCCAAAAGAATAACCTATCGCCAAAATTAACGGAATCAGTGTGAATGCCACCGTAAGTTGTCCAATTGAAAAACCAGTTATGAAGCTAAATACATAAATACCTGTTGCAGAAATCCAATACAAACGGTGGTTGCCTTTAATGGCGTGAAAGGTGGACCAAATTACTGTTGCCACAGCGAAAAGCGCAATTACGGAGAAAATCATCGGCTTCTTATCCCCTCTATTTTTGAGTTACTTAGGTATATGCACAACTCTCAACTCACTATACTGCATATGTATGCGGTTTTCGGGTTTTGCATCTATCGTGTACAACACCAATAAGAAGAACCACTCCAACGGCTTCATCAACAGATAGACAATATCTGCGGACCGCTTCGTTTTAATATGTCTACTAACAGGATAGCCATAGGTGTCATAGAAATGCCGAATTCTTTTATGAAGGTTAGGCGTATACTCTTCAAGAATATTTTCAAACGCATTCGCGATTAATAATTGACGGTTTACAACAATTCGCTCCCCGTTCCGGATGCCGGATCGTAACGGTTTAACCAATCTTTTATGACCTACAGCAGAGACAGTACATAAATAATGCCCATCGCCAGGAACGATTTCTGGAGGCGGCGCAGGTATTTTTGAATAAGTATAGCTACTTGTGTCTAGAAAAACTTGTATGAAACTATCTGGCCGTTGACCTAACAAAACTAAGATTAGTTGAACTAGAACGAAAACTGGTAATAAAAACAGCATCCCCGCAACAGGGATTCTCTCGTAGTTTAAAGAAATTTGTGATAGAAATCTTAAAAATCGATTCGAATAACTTTTTTCCCGCTGGTCTATGAGAAATTCGCGCAATGAATCATTCAGCTTGGCAATATATAAAAAACTTAAAGAGCCATACCCATATTGGAGAAAGAAAACCGAGGCACCGACACTAATTGAATCGCCATAATGCGAAAACCCCGTATGCGTGAAATAAACCAAAGTAAATAAGATATTCACGAGCAAAAGTGAACTACTCACAACATATAAAATGGGTGATAACTTTCCCATTCCATCTGATAACAACCAATAAGCAATCCAACCAAGGATGAAAAACACGAAAACTGTAAACAAATCTGATGATAACGGGGCATAACCTTCTAACGGCATGCCGGTTAGTTCATATACCCGTAGCGGATCGCCTCCCGGTAAGCCATGAATATTAAAGAAAAACCCTAATAAAATGAAAGTGAAAATCCCTAACAAAATAAATGTTTCAAATAGGTTCCCCTTCGCAATCACATCTTCATTACTCGTTGTTTTTTCATTCCTAAAACTTTGTATCATTTTTAGAAATGAATAGATTGGTAATGCGCTAAATAGCATGAGGATTAGTATGGAAAATAGCCTATCAGCATACATGAAATCCCTCCTTTTTATGGACTGAACGCGTGAAACCAAAACGTTACCGTTCAGTTCGCAACGCTTCTGCCCTTTCAACACTGTCCTTCAAATAATCCGGTGCTTTTGCGTGCATATACACTTCTTCAGGCGTCAGCCAATACACGCCGTTCACCTCGTCGGCACTGGCTGCATAAGCATCGCCTTCTACTTCTTCACAAAGAAAAATGACGTTCACGACATGAAATCCATTGTCAGTGACAAAATTTGTGCTCTGTATATAACGCGGCTTTCCAATTATTGAAAGACCTACCTCTTCTTTCACTTCGCGAATAATTGTATTCTCTAAAACATCCGTCGAATCTCCTTCAATTTCAACTTTTCCGCCGACCAACGATAGCTCCCCGCCTGCATGCGCTTCCTTTTCGCCACGCTTGATAATCAAGTACTTGCCGTCTCTGAAAATCGCGGCTTCTGTGTTGACGATAAACATAAAATCCCCCCAATTAGAACTATCCGGTTCTGCCGAACAGTAATATCTTCTAGGAACACTTACAAAAAACCTTTTTCAAACAACAATAATGCTGCAGGACCCATTCTGGCCACATATTGAGAAAGGGCCAATCGAATAGAATCGATTGGCCCTACGTCACTTATTGATTTGATGATTAGAATTTGAAATTCTATTAATCCTTACCTTTAAATACCACTTGTCCAAGAGAAAGTAACTTACTACCATTCAAGACCATATGCACAGCAAGGACTAATAACACAAGATCTAAAACATAGCCATTAAGGAAGCCAGCCGGCAAGTTCACTGTAAAAATTGCGCCAAGCATGATAATACCAAGTAGCACAGAAACGACACGAGTCCCGATACCTAAGATCAGTGCAATACCGCCTACGACTTCAATTGTACCTACTGCATAAGCAAGGAATCCCGGAATTCCTATACTTTCAAACCAACCTACTGTATTTCCTATCCCTCCTTGAAACTTGGAAGCTCCATGTGCTAAAAAAACAATTCCTAGCACAACACGAAGCAACAATGTTCCAATTTCATTTCTGTTTGACATAAAATTTTCTCCTCCATTATATATCGATACCTCGAACTCGAGATATATGCTTAAAAATTATTTACGTACTGTATTTAATGCAGTTGTCCAAGGAATAACTTGGTCTAGCATTTGATTAACTGAATCCGATTGTACTGCAGCCGGTTTGAAGTCTGTACCATTTTCGAAGTCTGTAAATAATGATAGAGCTGGGTGTACACGAACATGCGCTACAGATAATTCACTTAAAATACCACGTAAATGTTCCGTTGCACGTGCTCCACCTACTGAACCGTATGACACGATGCCTGCCGCTTTGTTGTTCCACTCTTCACGTAAGTAATCCAAAGCATTCTTTAGTGCTCCTGTGATGGAATGATTGTATTCTTGAACGATGAATACGAATCCGTCTTGTTGTGCAATGATTTCTGACCAAGCCGCTGCACCTGATGCGTCGCCGCCTGCTTCACCGAGTAGTGGTAATTTATAATCCGCGATATCGATAATCGTGTAGTTCGCATCGCCACGTTTATCAGCTAATTCTTTTACCCATGCCCCTACTTGTGGACTTACGCGTCCCTCACGTGTTGATCCTAAAATAATCCCGATATTTGATTTTGTCATTGTTATTTCCTCCTCTTGTTTTGTTCCAAATAATCTATTTAAAAATCCCATTTTTTAATTCCAACTCCTTTAAAATAGTGTGCTGCGTACTGTGATGCTTGGTGCTACCCGATACTTCTTTATTGTTCCTCCTTTTTATATCAATCAAATTATCTCGAATTCGAGATATATATTTAAAAAAATTACACTGAATCCTAATTCAATTTATTACGTAGTTCCATCATTTGAATCGGCTGTAGCACTTCTCCAATGTATCTCGAATTAAGACATCTTGAATTCAAGTTAAAATATAACATGAATCTATTCCATCTGTCAACACTTTGATTTACATTAAATAATATTGAAGCCTAGCCTGCAAAATAAAAAACAGTACCCATTTTCATGGATACTGTTTATTACCTAACTACATCACTTACGACTATCAAAATCCTTTTCAATGCTTTCCTTCCAAACGCGATCTAACTTTCGACCTTTTCGAAAGCTTGTAACAGCCTCATTAAGTGCTTGAAAATTAACCTGGGTGCCTTCGCTGTCAGCATGATAGTTTACGGCGTAATCTTCTTGAATCCCGAATTTTGAAGCTGTAGACACTGCATCGATATTGGCACCGAGAAAGATAAACTCCCAGTCGTACTTAACCTTTTGGTGCTCAATCATCGCTTTAATCTTCCCGTAATCATATTCGCGACTGGCATTCTCCATCCCATCCGTGGTGATAACGAAAAGAACTTTGCCAGCACGTTCTTCTTCACTTGTTCTCTTTTGTACATTGCCGATTTTATGAATCGTCGACCCAATGGCATCTAGTAGCGCTGTCGTGCCGCCTACCTCATATTCCTGTTCAGTTATCGGCGCAATCCCTTTGATCTTTATGCGATCATGCAGCCAGTCGATATCGTGGTTGAACAAAACCGTGGTAACAGTCGCTTCGCCTTCCTCATTTTTTTGTTTCGCAAGCATCGCATTATAGCCACCAATGGTATCTGCCTCAAGCCCCGACATTGAACCACTTCTATCCAAAATAAAAACTAACTCCGTCCCATTCGTTTTCATATTTGGCATCCTCCTCGTTTGTTACCGGAACCTCCGTCCGGTTTCCTCTACAAACTAAGAATAACAAGATACTAAATCGAATAGGTCGCTTTAGAAGCGACATTTTCACGCGCCTAGTAACACTTGATCAAAACTAAATAAGACCTCATTGATTTCGTGAATATTAAAGACTTCCTCTTCAATTAAATACCCAATAATCAAATCAAACTTATGGCTCTGCGACAACGTGTATCCCGCTTTTGCCAATAAATCGATTGTTTCATCAAGGTTTAATTCCAACGCAATCGCGAAAGCAATGACGGTTTTTTTTAGCGGCGTGTAATCGACAGCATTGCGGATTTTGGAAAATAAACGACGGTCGATATTCGCTTTTCGATACGTAGCCGCGTCTGTCATGCCTTTTTCATCAATTAAGCGCAACAAGCTTTCGGAAAAAGATTCATCCATTTGCGCCAAAACATCTTCTATATTTCTTTTACTGACGGGCATTTCAATCGGATAGGATTCGACTTCTCGCAAAATCTCCTCGTCCAACTGCCTGCGATTCCGAGAGTAAGTGATTTCGTGTTCGTCGACATAATGCTCATCAATATACTCGGCAACCGATATAAATAGCTTCTTGCTTACCCCGAACGCCTTCTGATCGAAGACAACTAGATAGACGTAAATATCGTGCTCCAGTATGAATTCACTTATGGTCGACATCGCGACTTGGAAGGCTTGTTCTCTCGGATAGCCGTAAATTCCAGAAGAAATGAGCGGAAACGCAATGGACTCATACCCTTCGGAGACGGCAAGCGCTAATGAATTTTTATAGCAATTTCTAAGAAGCGCTTCTTCATTCGCCGTTCCGCCCTTCCAAATCGGTCCGACCGTATGAATAACTTTCTTCGCCGGCAATTGAAAACCATCGGTCATGACAGCCTCCCCTGTCGGACACCCGCCAATTTCATCGCACGCCGCCTGCAACTCAGTTGCGCCTGCGGCATTAAAAATAGCCCCGCAAACACCGCCACCCATCTGAAGCGCGCTATTTGCAGCGTTCACAATGACATCGACATCCATCTTTGTAAGATCATTTCGTACAATTTCTAAAGGCATCTTCAATCCCCCAATCAGTTAGCTAGCTGTTCATGAATCACTTTTTCTACATAACCGAGAAAATCAGGATATGTTGAGTCCCCTTCAAAAAACTCCGCAACTACCAATAAAGGCATGATTACTTCATCACTCTTTTTGGAATAAAGAAGCGTCCATCCTTTTTTATTTCTGGTAATTTCATAGAGATTTGAAGAATGATTATAAACAGAGTCAAATTCATACCAGTGAAAGTCTTGTTCTATATTTCTTTTAATAACCTCCCCGATATAGGCACCGATTCGATCGACAAAATTGTCGTAATGCTTATTCAATAATTCAGCGTCTGTTGTCATTAACTTTTTTGCATATAAATCAATATATCGAATGCTATCAATGGTGAAATCCAGATTTTCTTTCGTCAGATTCTCTTGATCCCACGCATCTTTTGAAACATCTTTATACATTAGTTTTGCGGAGCCTTTTAAGTCATCTTTTATTAATTTATCTCTTCTGAAAATGGCGGACATTCTATGCATTCTCCTTTGGAATACTAAACGTTTGAATTAAACACGGTTCTTCATCTATCAACTCTGCTCGTTCTTCAAAATTAATATGTAATTCTTTATATAGCATTTTCCAAAAGAAAACTGCTGGTTTATTTTCAACAAGCTCAATCACAAAATACTTTCCTTGTTTCTCTTGAAATAATTCTTTCACCGCCTGGCTGCCTAATCCTTTACCTTTGTATTTATTGAGTATGAATAAATCATTTATGCCAAAGTCCATTTCTTTTTTCAAGAAAGGACGTTCCAATAGCAGCAGAAACCCAACAATAGTCTCATTTTCCTTGATGAAAAATGGTGAAATTCCGTCTGTTTTCCAAAATGTTTCCAAATCCTCAAAATGAAAAAAGCCGTCTTCTCCAATGTCGATTTGCATAGTAAATTTTGAAAGATCATGTAGATATAATGAATATAGGTTTCCCAAAATAGTTTTATCTGCTTCTAAAGCTTTTTCCAGTGTAATAGGCATATTATTGTTTCTCCCCTTGTAAATCAATCCAATCGAAAGCCTTTAATACTTTCAAGTAGTCCAATGTCAAACAACCGCTCCACTCTACTTTCACTTTTTCCCATTCCTCTTCATACTGTCCCCAAGCCCATGTAGGTTCCCAATAGCCTTCTGTGGTTTGTTTCGCAACTAAGTAATCTAAATTAGCCGGAATAATATCTGAAAACAAATCATAGAATTCCGACCTTGGCGAATGAACCACTTGGATTGGCAAAAGACAATAAGAATCCCATTTATCCGGATCCACCGTAACATTCGCTTTCACCATTTCTATAAGTTTATTGGAAATTAAACCATACTCCTCTTCGGGTAATTCCTTAGAAAACTTTAAAATGCAAAGTAACTCGTGATTTTCATATTCCATCAAATTATTCACGTAGTCAATTGCATATTTCGTCAAATCAAGAAGGAAATCCGCGGGAACTAACCCCTTATAATGGTGCAGCAGTCCAATAATTTCTGCTGTCGGGTTTCCCCACGTCCCATCCTCGCTATAATTCCACCAAATAGCCCGTGGTGCCGACTCCACCTCTCTCGGAACAATTTGCCAACCCATTTTATCTTTATTAAACGTCGTTAATAAATACTTAATTGCTTCCTCAACGACTACATGATTTTCGTCAACACCCGCTTTTAATAAATAATCGAGTCCAATAGAGGTTGCTAATGCTGAGGATTCCTTGCATCTAAAATCAGGCTCCAACCCGTTCCCAAAACCACCATCCTCATTTTGAAAACGAAGCAATTCTTTCAAAACATTTTCCTTACTTCCATTTTCAAATTCAAGTTCGAACCGAGCACTTTCTAATTTACGGGCTTTTGAGTGAATAAAAGATTTTGCGTTTTCAAATTGACCTTTGGATAGCTTAGCCATAAAACTTCCCCCTGTTTATTCGTCTTCTTACCTATATTCAACAAAATATATAAAAGCCCTTTTTCATTTACTAACTGGCACGATGTGAATCAATCATCCACATGTGTATTAAATTGCCTGGTATACATATCGTGTGTAGACTAAGTATTGAATTGATTGATGGAGGAGATATTAATGAACTTAAAATTTTTCGGTATGATTATTTCAGTATTCATTATTGCCTTCATGGTTATCATGACTGTTAAAACCAATTTTGTAGGGAAAGATAAATCTGCCGAATTTGAGGAATACCCTAGTGGTTTAATAAAAGATCAAGCGAACAAATTAGATAATGAAGGCTTGGAATATGAAATAGGATCTGAAGAAAGTAATATTGCGCCTGATTTTGAATTAAGAAGTTTATCAGGTGAAATGATTAAACTATCCGATTACAAAGGCAAAAAAGTATTCCTGAACTTTTGGGCATCATGGTGTCCACCTTGTAGAGTTGAAATGCCGCATATGGAGAATTATTATCAAAAATATAAGGACTCTGCGGATGTAGAAATGATTGCGGTCAATATGACTACCGATGAAAGAAACGTTGAAAATGTTGAGAAGTTTGTAGATTCCCTTGGATTATCATTTCCTGTGCTATTAGATGCTGAAGGTGAAATAAAAGACTTATATGATTTTGATTATTATCCAACAACATATCTGATCAACGCCGACGGAATAATCGTGAAGAAATTTTCTTATGCAGTAGATGAAAAGAAGATTGAGGAACTGATAGCTAATATTGAATGAGATAAACCTGATCAACCGCACCAGTTCGTGGTGATTGATTAGGTTTATTTAATCTTTTAACACGCTGATTGAAACACGAAATCGACTATTTCTACTCCACGGAACATATAAATCCTAATCAGGAGGAGATTCTATTTTACTCAGTGAAGCCTTATTTACTGACGCGTAGTTTGCAACCCGAAAATCAGGAAACGCCGATCCAATTCATTGAAACGGATTTTCTATCTAACGATTTGTTTTATCGGCGAAACCACTTTTCCTATCCACTGCTTTCCGCTGCCAACTATTGGATTCCCCTAAACGGTTCCGTCAACACACCTATCCTGTTTTCTATGCAAGATATCCTTCAATTACCGTCTAAAACAATTAACGTAGTCCTCGAATGTGCGGGAAACAAACGCAGTTTATTTGAACCTAAAGTGTTTGGTGAGCAATGGGGAAAAGGGGCAATGAGCCAAGGGATTTGGAAAGGGGCTCCGTTAAGGGCTCTTCTTGAACTCGCTGGAATTAAAGATGGCGCAACAGAAGTTGTCGTGGAAGGGTATGATTTCGGGAAGAGAACTGATTTAGATCATGTATTCACATTTACCAGGAGCTTGCCGATTGAAAAGGCACTTCATCCCGACACCATAATTGCTTATGAATATAATCATCAACCTATTCCATTTAAACACGGTTTTCCATTGAGACTTATCGTCCCGCAGTGGTACGCGATGGCTTCCGTGAAATGGATCAAGCAAATAACGGTCATTGAACAAAACTTTACAGGTCCCTTTCAGTCCATTGATTATGTTTACTATCCGCATAAAGAGACGAATAAGGATGCCCGGCCCGTGACAACAATGAATGTCAACTCCACCATCCAAAAGCCGTTAGATAGGGATACCCTCAACACAGGCAAGCATTTAATTAAAGGGATTGCGTGGACGGGTAAAGGCTCTATAACAAAAGTGGAAGTCAGTACAGACAACGGGCAGACTTGGTCAAATGCAAAAGTCGATAATGGCGATTATCCGGGTTATGAATGGGTTTCTTGGTCGCATGAATGGACAATTGTAGAGAAAGGCGACTATACAATCATGTCGAAAGCAACCGATTCCTTTAATCGAGTTCAGCCAACATCCCCTCTTTGGAATCGAAAAGGCTATGGATACAACGCCGTTGATGAAATTGTGGTTAAAGTAGAATAGTAGGACTTACCGTAGAGCAGGCATCGAAATTTAACGGGTTCGGTTGATAGGGAGCAAAGTGCAATTAACAACGTAAAAAACAGCTTAATCAGCATATATTTCAACAGTGAAATAGCTATATAAAAAACAAGTAAAAATGCTCAAATCTGAGCGTTTTTTTGGCGAAATTTTTTACCTTATTGAACTAAAGGGTTAATTTAATAAGAATTTAATTACTTTAACTAAATATTTTGCGGAAAAGTAAGACGCAGGAAGCACCACAAATAGCAATAGTAAATAAAAAAAATGATCGCTAACACCAGTCCCCCAAATCCAACGGTTATATGCATACGCAAGTATTTTGTAATACTGAACAAAAAAAAGCATGACTAATACTGTAAAGCCAATCTCTTTCATTGCCAACTTCGTTGTATCAACTTTTTTCTTATTTTTTAGATACTCTTCTTCCATAACTAAACTTACCTCCTTTTATCTGTAAACTGCCGCGTTAGTTGAAGAACATTATTTCACAATCTTTAGTATATTTTAGCATAGATTTCTCATCTTCCTTCTATATTTTTCTTTCCAATATCCAATTAGCATGTGTTTAACAACGGAATTAACAAAGGCACATAAATTTATGCGCTGTTGCTAATTCCTGTGCCAATGGTGGTACAATTCATCAATATAAAGCATCTAAATGTTGATGCAACAACAAAAACAGGGACACCAATTCATATGCGAATTGTGTCCCCGAACGCTGTGTTTTTTATTGTTTTCTCCCCATCAACCGAACCCGTTAATCGAAATTCTCTGCTCTTTTTAAATTCCAAAATACTAGGGATCAAATCCTTTAAAGAAGGTATTTTTTCTCGGGAAATCGAATCAGTAAAGATTATATTTTTTTTGGGGGGTATATCAATATAATCCATATGGGAAAGTCTTTATATTTAATATTATTAGGTGTCTTGTGGTTTTTGAATCTAATCATCACTTTTATGGAGAATTTACACAAAGGGAAAAGCACTCATAATCAAAAAATATTGGGGATTTTTTGGACTTGACTTTCGCCTTTATCATTACATCAATTTACTGCTACACGGGACTTCATTGATGCTCTCTCAAGCAATCAAAAAAGGCTTGGTTCTAAACAAGAACCTAGCCCATTTCTTTACTACTTCAACATTCTCAACCGTTTACTCAAATCCAGAAACGCTTCATCCAGCTCCTCGTACTTCTTATCCCCCGGTTTCAACAAACTAAGCTCACCCAACACCGCCTGCAATTCAGTTTCCAGACGAAGTCGTTCCTCGGCCGTCGACTTCTGTTTCGGCACAGCCCCCCGCTCTTTCCATTCCACATACGTCATCGGCAACTTCTGAATTGTTCCCTCTTCAAAAATAAGCAACCCATTCGCCATGCGCTCTACAAAATAACGGTCATGCGAAGCAAATATCAGCGTCCCCGGAAATGTGTCCAACGTCCGCTCAAGTTCTTCACAGGAAGCCAAATCCAGATGATTCGTCGGCTCGTCTAATACCAACACATCCGTCCCCTCGAGAATGAACTGCATCAGTTTCACCTTCACACGCTCACCCATACTTAACGCCGATAACGGCAAATTCCACTGACTTTCTGAAAACCCAAGATTCGTTAAATTTATGCGAATTAACCCCTGCGCCTCATAGGTTTCCGCGTGAAAATATTCGGCCATCGTCAAATCCCATGGTAAATCCAACACCGTCTGACTCAAATAGCCGATTGTCATGCCGTCTGTTTTCCAAAGGTCGCCTTCATACCCCTCCTCACCGAGAATCATCCGAAACAGCGTCGATTTCCCTGGACCATTCGGACCGACAAGCGCAATTCGCTCACCCGCCTGCATCGTAAATGAGACATTGGTAAACAACGCATCTCCGTCGTATGATTTTTGAACGCCTTTTAATTCAAGAACCCGTCTGCCTTTTTTCGTCCGCCCTTTCATATTAAACGAAACGCCATATTCGTCCTCCGGCTTATCGATGCGTTCCTTATCTAGTTCAGCTTCAAGCCGTTTTCGCTTCGAACGAATCTGCACATCTTTCTTTTTCGCTTTCATGCGCCAATACTCTTTCGCCCCGCCTTTTTTCGTCGAATCCGCATGCGCTTTTTCCGACCATCTTCCAAGCTGATCCATCTGCCCCTCGACTCTTTCAATCATGCGTTGCTGCTGTTCATAATGATGTTGTTGCACTTCGCGGTCATAATCTTTCTTTGTCCGGTAATCCGTGTAATTTCCTTCATAAACCGTCAACTTCCCGGACTCGATTTCAAATACATAATCCGCGACTTTATCGATGAAATGCCGATCATGCGAGACGATGAGATGCGTCCCCTCTCCCGCTTGAATGATCTGTAATAATTCATCCAAACTGTCGCTGTCCAAATGGTTCGTCGGTTCATCCAGTAAAACCAAGCTGCTTCGTTCAGCAAGCGCGGCGGAAAGTCTCATCTTCATCCGTTCGCCACCGCTTGCAAAATGATACGCCGCCTTTTCGGGCACATTCCACTTCTTCCGATAAATATGCGCATCCGCCTGTTCCCAGTCCACTTGCGATTCTTCTTCCTGTTCCTGCCGAAAATACGTGATCGAGGGCGCTTTTCCATTCCAGTGTATTGTCCCGGATGTTAGCGCTGTTTCCCCCGCCAACACGGACAAAAGCGTCGTCTTCCCAGCCCCATTTGGACCAACAATCGCAATACGCGAACCTTCCGGGATCTCCGCTGTCACTGCATCAAGAATTACATTTTCTCCATATCTAACCGACACCGCATTCAATTTTCCAACAAGCATAAACATTCCTCCATAAACGAAGGGACAAAAAAATCCCTTCGAAATTAATCGAAAGGATTAGTCTAAAAAAGAACCTTAAAAAACCTCTAGCTCGCGCATCGAGGAAGGAACTATTCGTAAAAGTAGACAGACTAATCCTGTTTCCGTTGAATCAAACTCAAATTTCTCGGAATCAAAAGATTAATTGTCCATCTTCCACGCTCAGCCCTTCCTCTGTATCATTACTGCAATTGTAGCATTCTATTTATCTAATTAAAAGCATTTTCGAATATTTCGTGAGTGAGAAAGCGATTATTCTATGTGAGATTAGTCCCGTTTTGCGGATATATTGCGCTATGTGCGTGATATACATCCATTTGTGTCGGGTATAACCGAGTATCTGTCGGATATATCGGGCTATGTGACGGATATCCGCCGCAATATGCCTGATATCTGTATTCCCTATACATCACCACAACACTGCGATATATTAACAATAGGTGATGAAATGAAAACAAAACGATATGTTAATGACGAAAACTTCATTGCAGGAATGACAATGAAAGATGAAACGGAACTCGAAAACAACAATATGGCGCTTCACGCATGTGAAAACCCTGAAAATATAATCATAAACAGAAAAAAACTAGCCACGTCTTTACAATGCGACCTGGCGTCTTTCGTATGCGCCAATCAAACCCACAGCGCCAACTTCCACAAAGTAACCCTCTCGGACATAGGACGGGGTTCTGAGCAGCTAGAAACCGCCATCCAAGACACAGACGCACTTTACACTTACGAACCGAACATAGTCCTGTGCAGCTTCACAGCCGATTGCGTGCCTATCATTTTTCACAATGAAAAAACCGGCCTCATCGGTGTCATCCACTCCGGCTGGGGAGGCACTGTAAAAGAAATTACAACGAAGCTTTTCAAGCATTTAAAGCAAGTTGAACAATGCGATCCAAAAGAGTTCAGCGTTCAAATCGGCGCGGCCCTTAGCCAAGAAAAGTTTGAAGTCGATGAAGACGTCTATCTGAAATTCAAAGATCTTGGCTATGCGGACGAGTTTATGTATTTCAACGATAAAACGAATAAATACCACATCGACAATCAATTAACCGTGAAAAAACAATTAGAACTGACGGGCATACCCGTTGATCAAATTACAATTGATCGAACTTGTACATATAAAGATCCGAATGGCTTTTCATATCGTGAGGATAGACAGTGCGGAAGGCATTTGAGTTTTATTATGAGAAAAAGTTAGTGATTTAGCGCCCGCAAATGTTTTGCTTGCACTTAGTGGGTGTTTGCTTGCACTCGGACGTGGTTTGCTTGCATTCGAACCACATTTGCTTGCACTAACTACTGGTTTGCTTGCACTCAATCCAATTTGCTTGCAAGTTGGGACTTTTTGACCATTCATATTCCTCTTCAAATAATATTATTTCAATTAAAAAAATTGTATTAATTGGTAATCCCCCCGTGCTATACTATTTTTGTCTTATAGAAAAATTTGGGGGAGTCGCGACGTGAAACGATTGATTGTATTGATGGCTATATTATTTATGGTGTTTAGCACGGCAGTAAATGCGGAAGAAGATTATGAATGGATTGAAGGCGGGACGTCAGTAGACTTAGGGGATATGGCGACGATTGACCTTGATCCGGATTTCATCTTTCTAGACGGAAAAAACACGCAGCAAATGGCGGAGGACTACGGGGATTATGTTTCAGGTCTTGAAATCGGAAGCATTTTTTCAATGGACGAATCTCAAACCTGGTCAGTTTTTTTCGATTATGAAGAAATCGGTCATATTAAAGATGCTGCAAAGGAAAAGATTGATGCCAAAGCTTTATTAAAAAGCTATAAAGACGGCGCCGAAGAAGACAATAAAACCCGTGAACCCGGTGAACGATTCTATGTAACCGGTTGGGATATCGAACCGCATTATGATGAAGAAACGCATAGACTCACATGGTCTTTATTGCTTGAAGACGAAAACAATGTAACTTTTCTAAACTATAATACCCTTCTATTAACAAGAGAAGGAAACATCTCAGTCGTTCTTGTGACCGACCCAGAAAATAGAGAAGCGGATAAGAAGATGTTGAATGAACAAATTATGTCAAAGTTAGAAGTGACAGCTGGCAACAGATATGAAGACTTTGACAAGTCCACCGATAAAGTATCCGAACAAGGTTTGAATGCTTTAATCTTGGGCGGTGCCGGTTTAGCTGTAGCCAAAAAAGTAGGGATTTTAGGGGTCATTCTGGTTTTCGCCAAAAAGTTCGGCGTGTTAATCGTAGCTGGTCTTGCAGCACTTTGGGGATTCATCAGAAAGAAGAAAAAGAAACCCATTTCATTTGAGCAAGAAGTGGTTGCAACAGAGGAAGACGAAGAAAAGGATCCTTTGAATAAATAAAAAAGAAGCTTAGTCCTGCACGATCTAACCGTAACGGACTAAGCTTTTTTATATATCAATTCGTAACTTTAACCCTAGTTTCTTCCTCCGAAGCTGCTTCCTTCAAACCCAACGTCTCAGCTGTCATATCATGAATCTCTTCCAGCAACTTCGGGTTTTGCCCGAGTGACACGCCGTATGAAGGAATCATTTCCTTAAGTTTCGGTTCCCACTCATTCACATGATCCGGGAAACATTTATTGAATATTTCAAGCATCACGTGAACCGCAGTTGATGCGCCTGGTGAGGCACCTAGTAACGCTGCAATCGATCCATCTTCAGCACTGACAACTTCTGTACCAAATTGAAGCGTCCCTTTGCCGCCCACAGTATCTTTAATAACTTGTACACGTTGACCTGCGACGACCAGATCCCAATCCTCGACTTTCGCATTCGGGATGAAATCTCGCAATTCTTCGATACGCTGTTCTTTCGACAACATGACCTGTTCGATCAAGTACTTTGTCAACGACATCTCTTTCGCACCCGCCGCCAACATCGTCAGAACGTTATTCGGTTTTACCGAAGTGATTAAATCCATATTGGAACCGGTTTTCAAAAACTTCGGCGAGAAGCCAGCGAACGGTCCGAATAGCAATTCTTTTTTATCCTCGATAAATCTTGTGTCAAGATGCGGAACAGACATCGGCGGCGCACCGACTTTAGCTTTTCCGTATACTTTTGCATGATGCTGTGCGGTGATGTCCGGATTATTGCATGATAAAAATATCCCGCTCACCGGGAATCCGCCGATATGTTTTGATTCGGGAATGCCGGTTTTCTGCAGTAAATGAATACTCCCCCCGCCGCCGCCGATAAAGACGAATTTTGCTTTATGGCGTTCAAGTTTCCCGCTGCCGTTACGCACTTTTAATTCCCATGAGCCGTCTTCTGCGCGCTTTATATCTTCAACTTCATGCTTGTAATTCATATCAACGTTTTGACCCTTTAAGTGGTCGAACAACATGCGTGTTAACGCACCAAAGTTAACGTCGGTTCCGGAGTCTATTTTGGTTGCAGCCATCGGTTCTTTCGACTTTCGATCTTGCATGATCAATGGAATCCATTCCATCAGCTTTTCTGGATCATCGGAAAACTCCATCCCTTGGAATAAAGGATTGCCTGTCAACGCTTCAAAACGTTTCTTCAAAAACGTTACATTATCTTCCCCTTGCACCATGCTCATATGCGGCAATGGCATGATGAATTCCTCTGGATTACTGATTAGCCCGCTGTTTACAAGATAAGACCAAAACTGCATGGACAGCTGAAACTGCTCATTGATTTTGACAGCTTTGCTAATATCCATTGTCCCGTCCGGCTTTTCTGACGTATAGTTCAGCTCGCATAATGCTGCGTGGCCTGTCCCCGCATTATTCCACTCATTGGAGCTTTCCTCGCCAGCGCTTACAAGTTTCTCAAAAACAGTAATCTTCCAGTCAGGTGCCAATTCTTTCAAGAGCGTCCCCAAAGTCGCGCTCATGATCCCGGCGCCTATTAAAATAATATCTGTTGTATTTTCTTTGCTCATTTTCACCGTCTCCATACTTTGATTTTTTAAAGAGATGGAGACATACCCCCCATCATGAACTTTTTTCTCCCCAGGACCCTATCAGAATCTATCGAAATTAATATTCTTATAATTATATACTATTACTAATTATAGACCATTTGAGTCGGATTAAAAAGAGTGAAATTAGTCTAAGGGTTTTTGCACATCAAAACGATTATTTAAAAACAGAAACTTTTTTCAATAAAACACAAACCGGTAGCGCTATGATAATGCCTACAACGTTTTGAACTAAGTTTCCAGGAATAGATGCAACAGGGATAATCCAACTCCCAAAAAGAACCCGTTCACAAAGAAAGTAAACCGCTAACATAACTGGAATCGATACGATGGCAGCTAGCAGATTGAAAGACATACTGCTTCCCTTACGACCGTTCGACCAAGCAATTTTCCCAACGATATACCCTTGCAATCCGCGAGCCACAATGGTGAAAGGCGCCCATAATGTCCAACCAGATACCAAGTCGAATAACCCCATGCCGATCGCACCGGCAAGCGCACCTTTTTTAGGTCCGAATAAAATCGACGCGATAAAAAGCATGCCCGTTCCAAGATGCACCAACCCGCCATTTGCCGCGATTGGCAGTCTGATATTTAACGTAAGCGTTGCAACAAATACAAGCGCAATTAACATTGCTGTAATAATAAGATCAAAAGTCCGTAAATTCGAATAACCCGCTGTTGTTGCTTTCATAGTCGCATACCTCTTCCAAATCGTTTTTATTTAATCAATACTGATAACTTAGCACGGTGCTGGCATGTTTAAAAGTATCAATCTACACTAAAACATAGGGGTCAGTTCGAAAAAAATGAGCGCACTAAAGTATGGACCGATTAAAATAACCCGCTAAACTTGCTCTTTAGCGGGTTGCATATATATAATTTTTAGAACATTTCACCTGTATAAAAAGAACTCGGCAGTTTGGTGAAGTCATAGTCTTTAAGTTGTTCAAGCGTTAAGTTTGCGTGCGCACCTTCATGCACCATCAAGTTGCTGCTGATTTCATCGACGTGAACAAGAATGACTGGTTTATTGGAGCCATACGCGTACCCAAGCTCCCAAGCCGTACCGCTGTCCGAGTACATTCCGTGATAGATTCCCACCACGATTTCCGACCAATCAATGAATTTAACATCATTCCGAAAAGTCTCGATGGACCACTGTCGTCCGCCCGCCTCTAGATGATCATATTGGTTTTTCATTGGTGAAAAAACATTCAGTCCTTTTCCAATTAAAATATCCTCAACCTGATTAACGATTTCAATTTCCTTTTCGTTGAAAAAAGGACTTGCCAAATAAACTCGATACATGAACGCCACACTCCATTTTTATAATTAACTTCCTCGATAATTATCCTAGCATTTCTTTCGTCAAAGACCAATTGATACTGAGTTCGAGTACGACAGGAAATTGAAAAAGACCTTGTACATCCTACCGATTATCTACTATAATGAAAACAAGTTTAATATAATCGAAAGATTATAATTTTACAGAAAACTATTTTTTTGGAGGAATGACCATGTATATTGGGGATTTATTGTTAAAAAGAATTGCTGTAGCGACTGTGAACAGCGATAAAACGGTTGCGGAAGCATTGGCTAAGATCAATGACAGTGGTTATAGATCCGTGCCTGTCGTGGATGCGGATGATACTTATAGAGGTATGATTTATAAAATGGACCTGCTCGAATATCTTCTCGAGAAAAACGGTGACGAAAATGAATCAATCAGTCACTTAGTGAAACATCAAGATATTCATCTAGACGAGAACGTCTCGTTCTTAAATGCGCTACTTGAAATTAAAGCATTGCCGTTCATCAGCATCGTGAAAGACGGAAAGCTGACAGGGATACTTACGCACAATCAAGTTGAAAGCGTCTTAGAAGATGCATTCGGTCTGAAAACGGGCGGCATCAATATGACAGTCGCATCCTCGGAATCGTCAAGCACGCTAGAGAGATTGACCAAAACGTTGCGCGGTGAGCATATCGAAGGATTATTCACACTAGACAACGGTTCAGTACTCGCTAGACGAGTCGTCGTTACACTCAGAGGCGATAAAACTGATGAGGAACTCGAGAAATTGCAAAACAAGCTGGACAAAAACGGGTTCACGATCTTACAAACGAATCGAATTGAGAAGCAATGGTGAAGAAGAGGGAACTTCAGTAAACCTCTTTTTCCGCAAACCGTTCAGATTGTGAAAGTGGTGAGTTAAAGCTGAAAATGTTAAACAAAGTTCGAGAGGACTATAAAAAAAGTAAGTTGTTTTTTGTTATTAAAGCTCTTTTAACCCTATCTGCAATTTATTTCGCGGTTAGGGTCATATTTATATCTTCGTCTGTATTACCGAATTCGAATACCCTACCTGACAATATGAATTTATTAATATTTGGTATGCTCTTTTCTTTAGGATTATCTAGCCTTGTTAAGGTTGTTGAAATGCTAGTTTACAAGAAAAAAGAATACTTTATATTACAGCTTTTAAATACAATTTTCGTTCTTGGTGTATCCGTATTTATATTGTGGACATAAAGTTAATTATGAACAAGCGAATATGTCGGTACCTGTGCACGGTGCAGTTATAACAATTCACTAGTTCGAGTAAACATACATAGAAGTGTCTACAAATCCTATGTAATGAACTTCCTCTTTTCACTTTATGCAATTGTAGTGTATTGTCAAAATAGTGTCTTGCACAGGTACCTAAAATTTAGATCATTTTTCCGCAAACGGGCCAGGTTGTGGAACACAAAGGAAGGGGGAGAAAAAATGGGTGGCAAAAGAAAATTTGGAGCCATAATTTTAGCAAGCGTTATTGTAATATCTGGAGTATTTTTGTATTTGCAAAAGGAGCCATATAGTACAGAGTTGGTTTTGAACTCTTTGTGGGAAAATTATGAAGTACAAAGCACCCAAATTGGCGTTACTGATCCAGTTATAACGATAGATGTATACGATAAAAATGATATATCCGAAGTGGAAAAGTTTTTAAAAGCCAACTTGTCTAAAGATGACTTGAAAAAATATGAAATCGAAGTATTCTCTCGTTGGTCATGAATCCTGTTGTGAAACCAATTGTGTCGGTACCTGTGCAAGGTGCAATTATAACAATTCATGGTCTTGGGTAAAAATACGTGAAGGTATCTACAAAACCTATATAACGGCCATACTATTTTTGCATTATGCAATTGTAGTGTATTGTCAAAATAGTTTCTTGCACAGGTACCTAAAATAATTACGGGTACCTATTACAGAGGTGATTTTTTGAAAAGATTTTTTCTTTTAATAATTGCTTTGTCTTTAATGATTTCACTATTGGGATGCGGTTCCAATGTTCAAAGTGGTATTAAAGGCTATGATGACGATGATATTGCGGCAATTGTGAAAGGCAAAGAAATTACAATAGGTGATTTGCGATTATTGTATCCAGATGATGAGGTGTTGGAAAATATTGAAGGGGCTGTAAAACTCGATTTAATGTTGCAGGAAGCTAAAAGAATGGATATAGATGTGTCCGATAACATAGATCAGCAAACCGAAACGATGTTAATGCTTCCTTTTAGAGATAAAGAAGATCCATTTGGAAAATCCATGCGTGAGTTTATCGAATCGCAGGCTCAAAAGTTAAGTATGGACCCTGAAGAATATTATAGGAAGTACGTGGAAATCAGGAGTGAACAAATTGCGTATATGGATGCTTACGCATTAGAAATGTTTGGCGAACCCGACGCTTATAACGAGGATGGATTAGAGGTATACAATGAAAAAGCAAATGACTTTTTGCATGAATTAGTAAAAGAACATGAGAAGGACATTGAAATCCTAATCAAGTAGTACTGAATGACAATCAGGATTTATAATCTGCGACGGGATAGACAACTTAATCATACTTAGCAAATTTAATTAATTTCTCAAGTTCCCTCTCAGATATATGTCGACGGGAATAAGACAAAACACTATAGTCAGCACTTTTATCCCCTGGTATACGAATGGTCATACGAATTAACTTGTAAGGCGGGCCATGCGCTCCCTCGAACCCGATGACTCTTAATGTAACGTCATATTGAACGTTTCTAGAGACGATTTTTTCTATTCTTTCAAATTCGAATAACTGATTATCACCGTGATTACTCATGATATCAAGGATTGTTCCGCCAAGGCTTCTTAGAAACGCCCTTTCCATTAAACTCGGGACTTGATCCTGGGGGATTACCTCGGTCTTTGTCTCGGCTTCCGTTGTTGTTCCACCAAAACCAAGTAAAAGAAAAGCGAAAATGGATAAGGAAAGTAAAATCCTATTCATTAATACACCACCTTTTTAAAAGATATAATTCCCTTAATGATGAAGATTATCCTTGTATCGGGTAGGAGGAAATGCATGACTAAATATCAAAAGACTTCTATTTTCATTGCGATTACAGTGCTCATTTTCTTTTTAGTATTATCCTTAATTACAAATCAGTGGGGATTCTTATTATGGAGTTTTTTGCCTGTTTTTATAGTTTTGATGACTACGTTTTCCACTAAGATTGACAAGAAAAATACTGGAAGATGAAAGGTTTTATTCATCGTCGGGCATGTTTGCGGAAGATTATAATCATGTTCCCTTGCTGCAAAGGCAGAGGAATCAGACTTTTTCTTTTATTTGGCGGTAATCAATCCGTTTTCTTTTTTATTTCCAAATGAATAACTTCGTTTATTAATATAGTGCAATAACATATTGACACGCCATTTTTTCTCTGATAGATTATATAAAAGTCTATGACGAGAAAAAGTACGAAAAGACCCCTGTTCTCCAGAGAGTCGGCACTTGGTGAAAGTCGATGAACAGCCCTTATCCGAAAATCATCTCCGAGATGCAAAGCTGAGAATGGTAAGCTTTGACGGATTTCCGCCGTTATACTGGAGGACGTATGATTGTACGTTGATGAGAGCCGCTTGTTTCTTTTTTAGAAACCCGCGGAATTATGGGTGGTAACGCGAGCACAAACTCGTCCCTTTTTATAAGGGGCGAGTTTTTTAATTTTTAGAAGAGGGGTTTTGCTAATGAAGAATTTAGTTGTTGTTCTAGGGTCGTTGATCGTTGCATTTGCGTTTAACTGCTTTCTGGTTCCGTTCGGGATCTTGAGTAGCGGTATTAGCGGAATCGCCATCTTACTCGGGTTACTCACCCCATTTAACACTGGTGTCTTGAATTTCTTACTTAACTTGCCTTTACTAGTTTTAGGCTATTACAAACTCGGAAAAACCATCACGATCAACACTTTGGTCTGCGTCGCTTCACTATCTGCATTTTTATATATAATACCGGAGGTCGCGATCACGGACAATATGCTGTTATCGACCGTTTTCGGCGGAGGAATCGGTGGTCTTGGCGTCGGTCTTATCCTAAAGTATTCAGGAACTTCCGGCGGCTTGGACATTATCGCGATCATCGTTTCCCGTGCAAGTTCTTTCAGCATCGGACTTCTTCTCACGGGCATGAACGGCATCATCGTTCTCATCTCAGGCTTCATCTTCGACTGGGAAATTGCGCTCTATACAATGCTGTCTATTTACATAACAGGTAAAATGATCGACACCGTCTTCACAGATCACGTTAAACTGACAATGCAAATCGTCACAACAAAAGGGCAAGAAATACGCGAGGAGCTAATCACATCCATTTACCGTGGAATTACGATGTCAGAGGGATATGGTGGTTACACACAAGAAAAGAAAGACATTTTGATGATGGTCCTCACACGTTACGAAACACTGCACGTCAAAGACATTGTCCGAAAACATGATGAAAATGCGTTTATTAACATGTATGAAACCGTCGAGGTCGACGGGAAATTCCACAGAAATATAGAAGCTTAAAATTTTGAAGGTACTTTGGAGGTACCTGTGCAAGGTGCAATAATGATAATTCCATGACTTGGATAAAAATACACTGGGCTATCAACAAAGCGTTATAAAATGCGCTTGCCCTTCTCACTTTATACAATTGTCGTGTATTTTCAGATTAGTTTCTTGCACAGGTACCTAAAAAACATTTCGAAACATTACATTTGAAGCATTGTGCATAATTATGATAACAACGCATTTATTAATATTTACGAGACTGTTGATATGGATGAGAAGTTTCGTGTGAATTAAAGAAGTAAAGTTTAGTACAAACGTTCCTAATGCGGTAGAATAGAATGACAACTACAAATGCAGGATGGGCGGTTGGTCACTTCCTTTCGAGGGGGTGATGCCAATGATAACAACTTTCGAGTTAATCAATTTGCTCATACAACTTTCCGTTGTATGGCTAATGATTATCACCATATTGTTATCGGTCATCTTTTTCAAAATGAAAAAGAAGTAACCGTCCCCTGTGGTTAGGTTTGACGGTTACTTCTGTCCAAACTAGGACCAACCGCTCTTCTTGCGGTCAGTAGTTGTAAAGCCGGATGTTAGTGCATCCGGTCTTTTTCATGTTATGCACTTCTATCTTTATTATACGTCAGCATTTGGAAATAATCAAAACATACAATTACCTTGTGATGGTTTGTTAATATCTATTTGCCATCATAAAGCTCTACTCACATTCACCTCTCATTCATCTTTCTTGCTCTTTTTTCTCACATAATGCGTTGAATATATCTTTTCCAATTGTGGATTTCCTGTTTTAGAAAACCGCAACAGTTTTTTCGGACCTTTCCCCCAAGACTTATATACTGTTATAGATGGTTTCAAGTTTTGTTCTACCGAAAACCTCTTTAAAGTTTGTAAGATATGATTTAATCTTCCTAGATTGCCAACAATAACGCGTTCCAAATAAGGAATCCTTTTGAATCGCCAATCTTCCACTTCTTTCGATTTTAGACGATCCATCTTCAATAACAATTCGACCGGACTTATATATCCTTTTTGCTCCAACAGTACTGCAGCATTCCGGTATACGCTTTCTTCGATTCTTTTCTTACTCATGTAAAACTCTCTTTCCCCTTATATTTTTTATTGCATGACACCGCACTCATACCGACACTTTCATATCATTTAAAACTACTAGATATAAACATCGAAGCATCCTGATTCATGAAAACACGCTCTCTGTGATGGAATGTCTTAATTTCAATCGACTTAAATCCAACATCGGATAATGTCTTTTTCAGTTCTTCATGCACAAAGCCATTATGAACTTTCGGGTGGTATATTTCTTCGTTTTTGTCAAAGTCAACAATAATTAGCTTGCCGCCTTCATTCAAAACATTGTATAACTCCTGTAAAATTCCTCTTGTATCTGGAATATGAAGAAGGACTAGAGACATTAAAACGATGTCTGCTTCAAGTTCTGGTGTTTCCCCCGTGAAATCTGAATGAAGTACCGTGGCGTTGGTGATGCCTCTTTGAGAAATTTTAGCCCCCGCAACCTCCAACATCTGTTTTGATGAATCAACCAATAGAACAGAATCAACTAATTCCGATAATTCTAAGCTAACCAGACCTGTACCACTTCCATAATCAATTAAAGACTTCGATTCACATTCTTTCAATTCTGGTCTAACTGCCCCAACGACAACTTTAGCTAATTCAACTCTTTCCTCTGAATCATATCTATTGGCCATCTCTTCAAAAACGTTCTTTTCCACATTTCTACGCTCCTATTTAATAAAATCAGATAGGGTCATTATAACAAATGCCATATCCGACACTGTATAATTGAGCTTATATATGCATCGTCTACTTAGAGAAAAAAAGGAAGTGCTAATCGATGAATTTAGAAACGGTAATGAAGGAACTTGAAGACCTTGGCAAAGAACGAATGAAAAAAATGTATATATCCAATGGCGCGCATGAACCGCTTTTCGGCGTGGCTACAGGCGCCATGAAACCAATGGCAAGGAAAATAAAAAAAGATCAGCCTTTAGCTGAAGAACTTTATGCCACGGGGAACTACGATGCCATGTACTTCGCCGGTATTATTGCTGACCCTAAAGCCATGACCGAGTCCGATTATGATCGTTGGATAGATGCGGCGTATTTCTATATGCTTTCTGATTACGTAGTAGCCGTAACCTTATCGGAATCAGCTATCGCACAAGAAGTCGCTGATAAATGGATCGCGAGCGGCGAAGAACTGAAGATGTCAGCGGGCTGGAGTTGTTACTGTTGGCTTTTAGGTAATCGAAAAGATACCGAGTTTTCGGAGGACAAGATCTCCAAAATGCTCGATCTCGTCGAAAACACGATTCACGATTCGCCAGAACGAACGAAAGCCTCTATGAATAACTTTCTAACCACTGTAGGGATTTCATATCTACCACTCCACGAAAAAGCCGTTGAAACAGCAAAAGCTGTAGGTATAGTAGAAGTCAAACGGGACAATAAAAAGAGCAGTTTCCTAAACGCTTCCGAAGGCATACAAAAACAAGTAGATAGAGATAAACTTGGTTTCAAACGCAAGTATGTGAGATGTTAAAAACAGTCCCTTTTACCACTAAAACAAGGTGGCTAATTTTATAATGAAAACAGAAAAAGAACTGCGGACTTGCGACAAAGGCCACACTTATTATAAAAGCAGCGACTGTCCAACCTGTCCGACTTGCGAGCGAGAACGCAAACCTGAAAGCGGGTTTTTGTCACTGCTATCGGCACCGGCAAGGCGGGCACTGGAACACAACGGAATCCAATCTTTGAAACAGCTATCAGCATATAGCGAAAAAGAAATTTTGCAATTCCACGGCATGGGACCAGCATCATTACCTAAACTTCGGGCTGCTTTGAAAGAAGAGGGATTGTCGTTTAAAAGTTAAACTCTTGGCGAACGGGACCCACTGATTTTTCTTAAATACACACAATCTAGCGCAGCACCTTTCACAAAGCCAGATCGCGAAACGAAAAAACCGCTTGGTGTGAGTACCAAAGCGGTTTTGTCTTATTAGTCCAGGTGAAACAAACAGTATTTTAGAAGCTATACACACACAGCCGCTAAAACCTTTTGGATATCATATATACTATCATCTTTCCTAAACAGCTTTTCTATTGCAGGAAATTCGGCACCAGATATCCATATCTTTAGTTCTGCATCCAAATCAAAACGTCCTGCAGTTTCTATACTAAAATGTGAAATGCTTTTATATGGGATCGAATGATATTCAGCCTTTTTCCCCGTAAGCCCTTGCTTGTCAACCATTAAAAGTCGCTTGTCAGTAAAAACGATCAAATCTCTCACCAGCTTAAAAGCAACATCAACCTCTTCACCATCTACCAAAATTCTGCTTAATTCCTCTGTAACATCTTCTTTGTTAGCAGTAGAAGCGTTACCCAATAGCGCATCTAAAAACCCCATACAAACCCTCCTAGTTAGTAACTCCAAAGACCAGTATGTTCATTTAAAATGCGAACTAGACGGTAGTACAGAACCTTACACAGACACCTAAACAATCAATGAAGTCTCTCCATCCGTAGAAGCTTCTGTGACCTGGGCAAATAGCGAATGTAATAACGCTCCCCTTCTTGCACACTCCCAAATCCTTTTCCCTCATATCCCTCAATGAATGTTCGGCCATCATCAAATGTATAGCTGTAAAATGTTTTACTAGGCGTAACGTCTAAGCGAAACTCCTCGATAACGACATATTCTTCACTCACATTGCCTATCAAAAAGCTGCCCACATCTGCGAAATCATTGATCGCATCGTGTGCCAACCCGTATCCCAACGCCAAAAAAAGTGCGGTTACCAGAAGTGTCGGGAGGACAACAGTCTTAGGACGATGCGCCTTTTTCCTGATAATCAAGTAACTCACAAAGCAAATTGTAAAACCACCTGCAGCAAGGAACACAATCCCCAAAAAGTTCACCGCAATCACATCAAACAACAGGAACTTGATAAACTGCCCAACATCCTTCAACTCCGTCATCCCCATAAAAAATAGTATAATTGCAATCGGTACGCCATACCGTATGAAAGGCCAAACCTCGATTTGCTTGCGGCTGATTTTCTTTTGATTCATTCGTAAGATCTCCTTTGATTCTTCAAAACTTGCATCTCTTCTATTCTACAAAGCTTATTGAGAGATTACTCAAATCTTTTTATGTTTCTGAATAAAAAACCGAATAGGAATCCGACCAAATCCTCAAGTGGTTGAATTCCATTTTGCTTCCTACACAGCTGCTTTTAATATCTTAGCACAGCAGCTACTTGGTCGCCCGCTCCCTAAACCGCTGAATACTCTTGGCTATACTCATTATAATCATGCGATAACGGCTCCTATTCGTTTTATTTAGACCACCTCTTGTCCACTATTGTTTAACTGTAATGAAAGAACCGCTTGGTATGGGTGCCATAGCGGTTTCGTTAGTATATACGAATAATATTTTTCTGATTGGATTAACTTTTGAATTAAAAACGAACCAGAAATTTCATTCGTGGTTTCAATCTTGCTCAAACAGAATATTCTTTCCTCATTTGATCTACAATCTTCTGCAATCCCGGTAGTTTACCGTTTCCAAACGACTCATAATAATTGATGTGCTTCTGCACCGCATTCAAAGCTTTGTCATAAGAGCCTTCACCAAAGTCTTTTCTGATACTTTCAAGCAAAAACTTATTCGTAGCATTATTAAATGCCCTTTTGTATTCTTCCCCGTTCATCATGGATAAAAATATGGTAATAAACGCACTTGCAGAACCTTCATTCATACCTGTTTCCTTATTAATTTCAAATTTCCCTTCGCTCGCAGTCAATTTTCTCGAATAAACCTTTTTTGCTATTTCATAAGCACCCCTGCTCATTTCCATCGTAATTGCCATTTCCACATCCCCCTTTGTAATTCCCGCGCTCACATTCTTCAGCGGGCTCCCAGCCTTAACGTCCGAAGTCACGTGATCAATAGAGACTTCTGCTTCTACTTGACTCAAACTTTTAATAATTAACGTCCCCAACTGCCGAGTATTGAAAGGATTTCCCTTTGCATTAAATAACGGAACTGAAATCTCACCTGCAATATCTCTTAATACAGGCTGGACAACAGGTTGTTTTTCTCCATTATCATAAACCTCGATCGTACCGCTTTCCAACTCTCTTACTTCGTAATTTCGATATACCGCGTGCTTAATGACGGCAATCTCACTATCATTGCGCACCTTTGTATTCGGTTTATAAATCTTCGACATCGCGATAGACAACTTGCCGCTACTGTTGGCAGTCATGAGGGCCCTTGCCTCTTCGATCGATTTGTCCAATAGAATTTCAAGTTCCATTTCATCAGCATTGAATCTCAAAATAATAACCCGATCAACATATTGCAAAGTATTTGGATTGAAAGAAATATGACCTTGTCTGCTAGATAGCGAAGTCGTTTTCACGGAAATCCTTTCATTATCCTTCGTAACAACGTCATATCCTTTTTCATTCACATTGTCCGCCATATTCCCGTTCGTGTACATTGCCACATACAATTCACCGATACGACCCATAAGGTGTGTCAATTCAGCTGGATTAGCCCCCCAACTGATTTCCCTTTCTAACCAACTCATTGCTTCCCCTAAGGATTGAATGATTTGCATTTGTGTTAGTGCCAAGTGGATCCCCCCTTAAGTACTCACACTTCGACAATTAAATTGAAAGTCCTTTTATTGGATGAAAGCTACAGACTTGGTTTTGGATCCAATAGGGGACAATTCACGACTTTGAATACAAACACTAATGATTATTAACAAAGGCTTATGTAATTGGCTTACCTTTCCTACATTATGAAATTGTTATCTATTGTCAGAGTAGTTTCCTTACCTGAAAATTTTTGTGGAATGAAAAACCGCTTGGCGTGGATGCCATAGCGGTTTTGTATTATATATTTTAAGGGTAACTTTGATTATTATGGATGAGAATTACTTTGTTTATTTTAGCCGATAAGAAAAATCCAAATGGAGAAGACTAAGGTTTTCCCTGACATTTAATTTAATATGATAGTTTCATTTAATTTTATATCTGCAAGAATTGCTTTTGCAATTTTTTCAGACAGTAAAGGTGGAACTGCATTTCCTACTTGTTTCATTTGAGAAGTTTTGGTGCCATGAAATACGAATGTATCATGAAATGATTGTAGGCGTGCAGCTTCTCTAACAGTAATAGCCCTATTTAAAAAGGGGTGAGTAAACCTACCTGATGATGGAGTATCAAACCTTGTCGTTATAGTAACAGAGGGCTGATCTTCAATCATTCTTGACCACGTACCACTATAAATAGATTTCGTTAAATGTTCTTTGGGGAGAAACTCTTTTCCTTTTCCCGGTGGAACCATTTTCATCCTTTCAATAGCAATAACAGAGTGATTTGTGGCAACATGATTGTATAGTTTCTCAGATCCTTCACGCATATTTTTTTGATACGAGGAGAATGGCTTCAACCTATAGTCCTGTATATTTTTTCCTTCTCCGGAATTTAGATAGGCCAAATCTCCAATTGCTTCGTGAATTGATACTTTTTCATTACCACCATGCGTCGGTAATAGCAATTTCCCATTTCGTTTTCCTAATATGAAAGCTCTTTTCCTAAGCTGCGGAACCCCAAAATCATATGCACTCAATACGCTTGAATCTATTTGATAACCTATGCTTTCAAACAGTTCAAATATCTGATTTTTAAAGAAACCACCACCAGTAGTTAATATGTTTGGTACATTTTCCATGAGGAAGTACTGGGGACGCACATATTCAACTACATTATAAAAGTAATTAAATAGAAAGTTTCTTTCGTCGTCAAGAATATTGCGACTTCCCTTTTGAGAAAATCCCTGGCAAGGGGGACCACCTATTATCACATCCACATTGTCTTTTAATTCACTAAACACTGTCGGAATTTCTAACCTGGTAATATCTTCATTTATCATTCTTACTTTTTCTTGATTTTTTGTATAAGAACTTGCTATTTCTTTATCAATTTCATTTGCTAAAACAATATTGAACCCCGTTTTGTGGAATCCAAATGATAAGCCACCAACTCCTGCAAATAAATCAATTACCTTTAACATATGTGTTACATCTCCTAAAAAAATACAAGTCAAACAAGCCCAATTGTAAACAGATTGTCTTCTATTTCATTAATTCTATTTGTGGCTCCATTAAAATAATCTTTATTTACTTCACAGCCAATAAACTTTCTTCCCAGCCTTTTGGAAACTACACCTGTCGTTCCACTGCCCATGAAGGGGTCTAATACCGTTTCATCTTTATTTGTCAATATTTTCACGAAGTGTTCAAATAATAATTCAGGTTTTTGTGTAGGGTGGGATATACTCTTTTTTTCTCCACCGGGTGCAACAGAAGTTTCAATGAAGTCGTGGATTGCTTTTCCTTCATTATTAAATGTACCTGTTTTACCATTATTAATAAAATACAACCAAGCCTCAGTTGAGTTAATGAAGTGTAGATTCATATTTCTTGGCATTGGATTTGTTTTATGCCAAATACCTGTTGTTTTATAGTAAAATTTATATTGCGATGCCAAACTTACTATTGTTTCAATCTTGATTAGAGACATGAACATAATCATAGATCCATTTTTCTTCAGAACGCGACTGGATTCTTTTAAAAACTCGTCCATATGATTCTTCCATTCCTCATATTCCAAGTCATCCCATCCCGCATCCCCAAAAAAGTTTTCACGCATTTGCTTCAAATTTGTTTGTCTGCCTCTCATAAAATTACCTAAATTATATGGAGGGTCTGTGAGAATTAAATCAACACTTCCACTTTCTAATTCCTTCATAACTGACAAGCAATCTTCATTAAAAATTGTTGTGTATTCTTCGTTAGTCACTGAATCACCCTTTTAAGTAATTTCTTCAACAATTTCCTTTAAATCAGTAAAAAAAGCTTGTCTATCTACAAGCTTCATTAAGTCGATAGTGGCAATTCTTAACCTAAACGTATCATCCTGATTAATAAAACTGTACTCCCCTCTTATCTTATCATTATCTCTTGTTTTAGGATACAATAAGACTGCTTGGCTAACGTTAGGGAAGGCATTTAAATATGTATTTATTTGATAAATATCATTTACTTCGGCAAAACTTTTTACTTGTTTCCACTTAGTATCAATTATTACAGTTGTGGATGTTGTCTTCAATACAATATCTGGTCTTAAATTAATCTTTTTGCCTTTGCCATTTATATTTTTTAATAACTTTTGTGTGCCTTTTTGGTACGTTACATTTTTATATAACTTTTTATACATTTTAAAAACATATTTTTCAAATAAATTATTCATGTCAAATAATAAAAAATCAACTTTCACTTTCCCAGTAACCATATCTAGTGTGTGCCCTGAAACAAACAGTTCACAATACTTTAACACCTCTTTATAACGCATCGAAATTCTATCTAAATGAATGTTTTTTATTGTGTCTATCGTAACTGGAGTTACCTTTACTTGATCAAAATAAGAAGTTAACTTTTTTACTAACCTTTTGTTATCTTGTCGCTTCACCAACTTGCTTAAAATTGACAGTGTATATTTAATTACTCTGTTTAATTTATTGTCTTCAGTTAAGATGGAAAACTTGCAATAAAACTTATTAACCAATAATGTATTTCTTCTTATATTATTCGTGAAATCGATACTACCTTTGACCGAATTTAGGTTCCGTTGAGTTTTGTTATATGAACTTATTAATCCTTTATGAATTTGCATTTCTAATTCCCTTAAAAATATAGCTGCGAGTATGTCAATAAAACCTTGTGATCCGTATGAGATGTTTGCCTCTATATTTTTTCGTGTTGGTATATCGTTTGCTATTTTTAACATCTTTATTAAAATGTTTTTAATCTCTTTTTTATTATCCCCATCGGTAATCTTTGGGAGAATATCTATTGTTATTTTAGGGGTACTAATTATTCCTACCCAATGAGCAGGTGTAACGTAGTTCTTCCCCCATCTAAAGATTTGTTTCCCTTGCTTATCTTCAACTTTCTTCAGGAATTCAGCGTCATTGTACGATATTTGTTTTTTCTCTAGGTCGGTACTATTTGATATTTTTATTCTTTCATGTTCAATAACTTCTAATTGCATATATACCTCCTCCTAATTAAGTTATGAGTATATTTTAATTAGGGAACTATTATCTATACTATGATTGATAAAGAAGCTTTTTCTATTTTCCAGGTCTAACTCACCAAGGTAATCAAATAGCTCGTCTACTTCAAGTTCTATATGCTTATATATTGCGTTGTCTTTTGTTTCCCCATCTTCATCTAAGTCATTCATTACTAGTTGTACTTTTTGTAAATCATCATAAAAATACTCTTCTAACAAAGGAATAACTTGATTCACTAATACATCCTTGACATCTTTTAAGTTCTTAACTTTGATAAAATATGCATGTCCAATAACAAAATTAGAATCCAACAAAATTTCTATTCTTTTATTAATTCTGTCCAACATTCTTATAATATTTACTCCGTCTATATCGAACGGGTCAACGCCATTAGCGACCAATTCATTCTTTAGTTGGGTAAGGTCATAAGTGTTCTTTATAAATTTAAATCGTCTTCTGAGGGCTAAGTCAATTAATGCAATACTCCTGTCAGTAGAATTCATCGTCCCAATAATGTCTAAGTTGATTGGAACCCCAAATCTCTTTTTTGAATAGGGGAGTACTACTTCCAGCTGATTATCCGCACCCAATCTTTTATCCAATTCAATAAGAGTGATTAACTCACCAAATATCTCGGATATATTACCCCTGTTTATCTCATCTATAAAAATAGCGTATTCTTTGTGTGGATTGTTTTTTGCAATATCACATATCCGCTTAAAAACTCCTGGCTCAATGTTGTACTGTATTGAACCGTTGCCCACTTCAACTTCTTCAGAAGACACGACTGGCCTAATTCCTTCTACAAAGTCTTCATATGCGAAAGATTGATGAAATGTAACAAACATAAACCTCTCTTCAATACCTTCACTTGAAAGATACTTTTCGTAAAACTTTTTTTCGTATGAAAGTAATCTATTTAAATCAACATGCCACTTACCATCAACCTCTTTAAATATTTGTGGTTCACTGGGTGAAAAGAAGGATGATAGTTCTATTGAGTGTGAATTTAATATTGCCGAAACACCTATCCTCAACTCTCTTGTTGTAGGAATGGATAAACTATCAACCTTTTCTTGTATTGTATCGCTAGACATTAAATTGTCACCCTGTAGTATTATTAATGAAAGTAATACCCATTCTTCTGACGTTCTCACATAGGCATCAACTATCTCACTATCTTGAATACTAAAACCAGTGTATCGATTCTTGAGTTTTTGCATAAGGTACGTTTTACCTGTACCTGGTGGCCCATAATAAATAATGTTTTCCCCCATTATATCCCTCCGATAATATTATTAATATCCTGAATTTCTTAGCGTCTTTAATCCTGGAAGCACTTCCCTATTATCTACTAGTTTTAAATCCGTTGAAACGCTTACAGTAGCTCTTTCAAAACGGGTCGGTGAAACAAAACCAATCTTGGTGAGATATTCAATATGTTTAATTCTGATTTGCTTCTTCCTTGGTGCTGAGTAGCTATCTTTTCTTTCTCTAGCGGTCGTTCCAGAATTAATATTGGCAGTAATTCGAACATCGTTGAGTAGTCTTGCTAACAAACCTCTTACATTATCATTGTCATAATCAAGAGCAATAAACTTTGCCGTCTTATCATAAGAAGCCCTTCCATCAAACACCCCAACAAGAAAAGAAATCTTGACCTCTGTTGATGAATTGTAAAGTGGCTCTTGAATATCCCTAACCAAGTCATTAATATTATATGTACTTTGAGTTTGTTCAAACAGTGTTACTATTCCTTTCTTACCTGCGCTATATTTGGAAATAGGGATATTTTGTTGTCTGTAAAAGTCTGTTAGTTGACAAAGCTCCCCTTTGTTAAGGAAATCTGCAATCTGTTTAATATAATTATAGTGCGCTTCCAAATCTCGATAATTAAAATGTGTCGGATTATGCCTAACCGGTGCTTGCCAATATACTTTATCTTCAATAGAAGTCCTTTCATCAGCCATAAGTAATCCTAAAAAGTATGCTGATTGATTAGTCAAAAACTTAGAGCCTAAATCTATACCTAGTTCTATTGTCTTCATATACAATTCCCCCTTAATATTCTTAACTGGTTGTTTACAATTATATTACAAGAGATTTTTCAAAAATAGGATAATATCTAAACCACACATAATATAATGTAAAGAGCAATCGCAGCACTTATAGCTAAACGGACATTGAATACCCACTCGCAAAAAAATCGCAACTATTCCAAGCGGTTATTTTTTCATTATACATTAGTTGAAGTTGATATAAATCGGACACTTGCATTACATATCAGGCTCAGGTGAGCACCTTTTTAATAATAATAAAAAACAACACTTTATTTTCTGCTTTAATTCGGATAGATCAACTCAATCAACCGCTTAAAGATGAACGATTCATTTTCAAGAATCAAGTCCATATTTAATATCTCTTTAAAACCATCGCTACTAAATTCTAACTGTCTTCGCTCATTGTGAATATCTAATATATATTTATCGAACGTGAACGATACCACCTGGCTCGCCCTGTCTACAAACACATCATCTAAATTCACGCGAACATCATTCGAAATTCGTTGTGTGATTTTCCAAATAATGTCTTCTTCTTCTGTTTTTGAATGCAGATTCGCAAGCATATCCGCTCTGAGAAAGTTATTCGCGTAAACTGTCGCTTGGTTATGAATACGATATCCTTTTCCCTCAATCAACTTCTGTTGCCAACGACTGACCTTAAAATATATATTCAAACCGTCAATTTCGACATTTGTCACTTCCGCATAATATCTAATGTGTGTTGTTTCTTCCTCATAAATAGCGATGTATCGCATTCGTTGCCAACCTTTAACTAACTCCACAACCTGCATGACGTAACCTTTGGAAGTTAATAACCGATGTAATTCTTCGTCACCTTGTACAGCACAAATCAGCACCTGATCTACCGAATACGAGTTTTCAATTTCTTCATATGACCCTTTCGGTAGGATCCCCTCTTGCTGCAACTGAGCTGGACTTTTATTCAACAAGTTATCAATGAAACGATCTACTAATGTCGTTGCGTTTGGTAAAAAAGGAAAACCACCAATATTCACACTGTCAATACTTTCGTATAGCGGATGGTCCTTATATCTTTGCTCGTCATTCCAGGGAAATAACACATACGCCCCAAATGCTGTACGTTCATATCTTCCATCAGTATTGACAACGATGGAATCACGATAACGGTGCATTGTATTCACATCATCCTGCATTGGACCCGGCATATTCGGATTCGTTTCTAAATCTAAGCGATATTTTGCATCGAAAATATACTGGTATTGGTACTCTTTTCCTTTCTTACCGATACTCAACATGGTATCCGGCTTCTGTTGCACAGTCGGCACACGGTTGCTGGTCGTGTCAAACTGATATTTCAATGTTATTTCTTCTTTCGTTACAGGATGAACATACTTGCGCTCAGCCGTTCGCGATTTATTTAGATTAACAAAAAGCCCTTCTGAATTAACCTTCACAAAATCTTGGCTGATCGGTGTACACTTTTCATCTAGCAATCGACCGAGCTTTAAAAATGTCCAGTATTCATATAGTGTCGCTATATCTTTAACAGACATCTTATAGATCTCACCTTGAAGTACAATACTTTTACTAATCGTCGTGTACACTTGCAGCACATTACGGTAACCAGGAGCCATTTGCAATACTAAACTCACTACAGAACGATCTAACATCCCAATACCGCGCCAGAATAAATTTTTCTCCCTTTTTTCTACCCATTCAATCATCGAATCTAGTTTAGCCAATAAATCATTATCCACTCTGCCATATCCTCTGAAATAGGCCTTCTCTATAACACGTTTCAAATCTTTAAATCGAGTAACAATCCTTTGCATTGTCCACTTTACGTATCGGTTTTCATGCGTATCTGCAGTATGCTCTTTTCTTACCGATAACCCTTTTGTCGGCATCAAGCTTCTACCATGAAAGGGTATACCATTTGGAACCTCAATAAACATCCCAGCATTTTTACGCAGGTAAGCTAGGGATCTTGAATCCTGCCGCTTTAATTTATCCCCTCGCACTTCCACATAGTTTTTTCTCAACTGACGGTGCGATGTCTTCTCAATCCGTTCAATCGCAAGTTTATACTGACCATAATGCAATTCAATTAGCCGATAGAACTCTGCTAATGATGGCTCCTTATAAATCTTGGCACTTCCCTGCAAATAGGTACGTTTAATAAAATGGTAAGCAAGATTATAGATCTCCTCATTCACTTCATCCAACAAGGCTTTGTAGTCCTTTTTATAATCTAACTTTGTTGGAAATACCTCTAAAACGACAGACAGCAGTATTCGCTGATGACTTCCTCGAACTTCAAAAGAAGTTAACCCCACTTCATTACGAAAATGCAATGTACCAGTCAAAATATCTCTTCTTGAAATTTTACTTACTGCATTTCGAAATTCAGGAAATTCATGATAAAACGTTAACTGTTCCTCTGTTTTAGGCAAAATAATAATTTCATAACGCCCATTTTCAAAGAAGATAGGTAAAAGTTGTTGGGCTGAATAAGGGACAAGTTCTCCCAACATGACATTATATAATTGAACCTCATCTAGGCTCTCCGCACGGCACTGAAATTGCATCGAATCCTCGACCTTGAAAGGCATATGCTCATGAAGTTTGTTGTATTGCGGATGTGTTGCAGTCCCTTTAATAATACATGTCAATTCAGCCGTCTCAATGACCACCAACTCTTTGTCCTTAGGAGATCCAGAAAGACGTGAAGCCATCTAGGTGATACCTCCTCAGCATTTCCGCTACTTTTTTCGCGCTCCGAGGATATTTAGAAGATACCAACACATTTTCGGCATCATAGGGTACATCCGATAACCATTCAAACAAATCATTCAATAATTTATCAATGCGCCCATCACTTCCCGTAATACGCGGCAAGATTTTTTGCATCAGACAATAATCAAACGCCTCATATTCTTCTAACAATCCCATGTTCGTATTATGTACCATGTAAAAACATATTTCGTCACGCACACGGTAACCAATATGTGCATTCAACGGTTCAAGCAGGTCATTAATTTCGGATAACCTCCTTGAAATGTCCTCTATTAACTGTCTATGTGTACTATATACATCCTTCAACGAAATGTAATTTGCAGCCAATTGCTTATTCGAAATTCGTTGCATCTCTACCAGTTCCTGGTCTCCAAGGAAATCAAAGTTCTCCAAATAAATTTCATTAAATTCAATCGTATTTGCTCGGTCCAATACTTTTTTACTGAACGGATGGGTCGTCTCATCCATATTGACCGTACCGATAATATAAAGATTTTCGGGTAACCGCAAAGAATGGCCAATAAACTTCTTATCTAACAAATATGAGGTAGTAATCCGATCCCCATCCCTTTTACGGCTTTCCATCACACTTAACACATCACTAAAATAATACTCCACCCGTGCCAGGTTCATCTCATCAAGAAGAACAAAATGTGGTGAATCAGGACGATCCATCGCATGCTCTACCATTTCTGTCAACGGACCTTTCTGAAATTCATTCTTTAAATCCGGATAACCTAATAATTCCGATCCATCAGTCCAGTCCGGTCTAACTGGAATTAATTTAAACTGGCCATTCTCCTCTGTTGCACCGAGACTTTCAGCGAACAACTGCACAACTTTCGTCTTTCCAGTTCCGGAGATTCCAGAAATTATGACGAAAGGTTTGCTGCGTATGGAAAGATAGAGGTTTTTGATATTCGATAAGGAATAGTTAAAACCTTTCGAACTAATATAAGAATGGATATTTGAAACTAAATTTATATCCCGTAAAGGTTCTGGTTCTATTGGTGTTACTACATCTTCTGTAGGAACACTACCATGCTCTTTTAAGTAAAAAAGTGTTTCTAACTTCGTATACTTGATAGGATTACCAGAACTTGTATGAATAGAACTGACATCAAGTGATAATAATTGGTTACGTATGTCTTTATTAGCTAACTCTCCCTCTAATATAGTGCGTCCCTCATTTTCTGGATGTGCGTCCGCTGTAGATCCAGTTAGTTCATACACTTCTATAATTCTATTACTGTAAACAGCACAATAATATTTAATATTACGATCTTTCATTACCAATTTGACTCTCCAACTTACGCTTGTTGCTTGATAAAGTTCTTCAGGTGTCATATTTTCTTTATATGATTGATTGATTTTAATTAAGACTACATCTTCAACTTGATTATTGATAAATAACTCCCCCTTAATACCTTCAAATACTCTTTACTGCATTTTGTTTCCAATAATTCCGAACTTTTTACATATATCTATTCTCCTACACTCGCCACTCACTTTCAACTATCATTCCAACTTGTCCAGTCTGCATCTCCATTGCCGTCATCATAAATACTTAAATAATCCTCCCAAGTGATTATTTTTGTTAGACATTTCTCGTTGCAATACTGTGTACCATCTGATTCAAAGTAAAATTCCTCAAGCATAGGGCAACGCTAGTGTGCCGTCGTATTACCCGAACAAATTTCGAGTGTTTTGCTTTTTTGTTGATTGGAATGCGATAGTGATTGTTGTAGCGCTAGGGCTTCGAATAGTTCTTTTTTGTACCCGTAAATGCTGAATTTTAATAAGCGGCCGGTCTGTCCCCGGTAAATGCTGTAAAACCTGCTGATTTGCTGCTGGTCCTCTTCGCCTGAGTAAGAATTGAGAAGACTTTTGAATCTTTGGTAATGCGTGACGGTCACTTGCTTATACGTATTATGAATGTAAATATCTTTTTTACTTTTAAGATTAATAGCTTCATTTTCGGATTTGGTATGTTCTTCCGTTTTCTCTAGTGAATGGTTTTCTTTCGATGATTTTCAACTCTTCTAGTTTTCGAATAGATTGTTGAATTGTTCGTATTGTTTTTTCTATTGTTTTTGAGATGGTCTCCACCTTTAAATGAGCTATGCCTGGATATTTTACGGCATAGCGGCTTAACATTTTGATTACATGTGGGTCTGTTTCGTTTAATTGGAATTTATATCCATAAAGATGTGCCGCTAAAGCTTCGTTTAATTGGCGTTGATTGGTAAATGGTTGAAGTCTCTATAAATATTTCATATCAGTGATCCCACTGGTCAATTAAGATTTTCATTTGCTATATAGAGTGGGGGAGCTTTAAAAGGATACTTTTGAAAAAACAAATAAACCATCCTCTTTTATCACAAAAAAGAGATGGTTTAATTATAGATAACATCTGAATTCCTCCAGTATTTCTTAAATATCAGCAGGCAGTAGAATCTCGGCTTAATTGACTTCAGTGGAATTTTTTCAACAAATAATCCTCCAATGCTTTAATAAGTACACTTTTCTTCTTCAAAATCCCGCCATATGCAATAATCCGATGGTCTATCCAGGTTAAGCTTCTCCAGCAATATAATTGAATGATGACCAAACTAAACTGTGCTTTACATAGTTTGATCTAATCGATTAGGAGGTCTTAATTATGCTACTATAGTCTACTTATTAACCGAAACCTATCTAGCACTTCTTGTTTAAAATTGATAATTATAGCCATTAGTAGAACAGATCCAAGCAAAAATATTGTTTCCAGATATCCCGTCACCACTAAATCGTTTTTTATTATGAACTTTCATTCATCCCATACTATATTAATTATTGAATTCTGTTCTTAGTTTTTGTATTGGCTCTTCTCCTATAATTAATAAAAGTTGTTCTGCTACGGCTCTTGCTAGCAAAGGTGGCACTGCATTACCAATTTGTTGGTACTGCTTGTCTTTGGTTCCTTTAAAAATAAAATTATCTTTAAATGACTGTAAACGTGCAGCTTCCCGAATACTTAAAGCTACAGGATTTTCAGGATGTTGCCACATAGACTTTCGGACATTAATCACAGTAGGAGAAGGCTCATTATATTTCAGTCGTAAATATACCGTATTCTGTGTGCGTGAGCCATCCGTATAAGATACTTCTTTGAGTTCATCTGATAAACTGTGGAAGTTCTTTCCATTACGGTCTTTCAGTTCTTTAAATCGTTTCCTACTTAAAGGCCTACTTGCGGTATTGATATGGTTATAAATAATAGGTTTTGACATACCCGTTCTATAATAGGATTGCATTCGCGTTGTACTTTGGGGCTTATAAGTTAGTTTATAATCAGAAACTTCCGTTGTAGGATTTATTTTTTCCAAATCTCCAATCGCATCAAATACCGTAAAGGGTAGCCGATCCGAATCGACTTTCCGTGGCAACTCTACTGGTTTATCTTTAATATAATTCTCTTTTATTCCTAAAATCATAAACCGTGACCTGTTCTGCGGAGTATAAAAATCACTTGCCAACATCACATCTGACTTCGTCTGATAGCCTAGATACTTAAAGAAAACCTCTAAGTATTTTACAATATTATATGACTTCACTTTAACGACGACTTTCAATTTATCGGATGAATCAGTATCAATTTCTGCGTTACCTAAACAAAGAATATGTTCATAAACAAGCTCATTTAAATATCGTAAAAGTTGGTTGATATCAACAAAAATCATCAGTATTTGCAAAGACCTTTTATTATCTGTGTTAGCACCTGATATAAATAAATCTAAAATATATATCACATCAGACAAGATCTTTTCCAATATATCTTTTTCAATCACACTTGAGGTATCGTATTCTTTTAAACTCTCAATAATACTTTTAATTTCCTGTTTTTCTTTTATCTTTTCAGCATTATATAACTTTTCACTTTTCAGCCTACGCACAATACTCCGTATTCTAGATATATCCGATTCCTTCGGCAGTAGCGGTAAATGTACTTCGCCAGTTATCAAAGATTCCATTAGTGATTTTAACTGTATGTTTTCCGTATTGATTAACACTAAAGTATCTTCATCCCAAAATCTATTTTCATTTGTAGATGTGATTAATTCCATCAGATGTTCCTCGGAACTATAAGCATAGATTCCATCTGAAGTGCCTTCTGTTACAAAGAACTTGTGTGTATCCGAATTCATCGTTTTAACGTTTTCCATTAAAAATGCTATCGGTCTAATTTCATCAATGGCTCTAGCATATTCTTTAACTAGCTGATTGTTACCCGAAATCAAATAATTCTTTTGTCTATTGGCATTAGAGAAACCTTGGCAAGGTGGCCCTCCAATTACCACCGTTTCATTACGATCAATACTTTTTTCATCTATAAATCGCTTGAAATCTATTTTAGTTATATCACTAATATCGCTATTTTCAGGAGTTATGATTATATCTTTTTTATTACCCTGGTTATAAACATAAGTTTGAACTGCCTCTTTATTATTTTCAACTGCTCCAACTACTTTAAATCTGCCTGTTTGTTCAAATCCATTACTTAATCCACCAGCCCCTGCAAACAAATCTATTAAATTAATCTTTCTTTCTAAATTACCCATGATTTTCTCTCCCATGCTAAACACCTATAGATGCAGCATAGCTTAAGTTCACTATTTATTCAAGAGAACATCGAACGTATTTTCTATAATGAGGATAATTATTTGTATTTCGATGTAGATAAAATCACCCTCAATTCAATATACTGATTATATGAAACTAGAACTATGGTAATATTAAGTAAATACTACATTGGAGGTACATCATGCGAGCACATTGGAAATTCCCTTCTGCTGGAGGCGGTAATATTAGTGGATTAAATGAGACAGGGATAACACAGTTTAAATCGCTGCCTATTCAATCTGTTACAAAGGAAACATTGCAGGATTCACTGGATGCAAAAGCAACTAAAGATAAACCCTCTATCGTAAAGTTTTCTGTACTTTCAGTTCCACGGAAAGATATACCAGACATCGAAGGTTTAACAAAAATCTTCAATTTAGGCGAACAATACTGGCACCATCACGAGGAAGCAAAAGACTTCTTCGCTAACGGCAAAAAAGTCTTAGAGGATAGTAACATTAGTATTATGGCAATTCAAGATTACAATACTACAGGATTAAGTAATATCGGTGGTAGTAAAAGCGGTTCCAATAGCGGTGGTTGGGTTGCATTAGTACGCTCGACTGGAATTACCGAAAAAGGACCAGATGCGAGCGGTTCCTTCGGGATAGGTAAACACGCACCATTTGCAGCATCACAATTACAAACTGTGATTTACGGAACAATGAACGAAGAAGATGAGATTGGTTTTCAAGGGGTATCAAAAATTGCTTCATTCAGAGACTTCGATGGAGAAATTACACAAGGCACCGGCTATTTTGGTTATACAGAAACAAGAGACTTTATACCAATTACAAATAGCCAATTTGTCCCAGAGCCCTTTAAACGTTCAGAGCGGGGTACAGATAAATTCATCATCGGTCTTGTTGAAGAAAAAGACTGGAGTATTGAAGTACTAACAGAGGCCGTATCAAGCTTTATGCTAGCCATTTTAGATGAAAAATTAGAAGTCCACATAGATGATTTCATTTTAACAAAAGATACATTGGCCGAAGCCATTAAAAAAATTGAAAAACATGACCCAAATAATCTATCTATTGAATTTTACCAAGCACTTACATCATCAAAATCCAGAAAAATTGAAGGGACTTTTAAAACAGATGACGATAAAGACGAAATTATTGAATTAAGGCTACTTGCATCCAAGGGTTTTAAAAAAAGAGTTGTACTTTATCGTGGAACAGGAATGAAAATTTATGATCGCGGTCATTTTAGAACGCCTATCGAATTTGCAGGGGTTTTAACAGTAAAAGGTGAGCGCTTAAATGCTGTTCTACGTAAAATGGAACCCCCAACACATGATAAATGGGACCCAAACTTATTTAAAGAAAACACACGTTACGCTAAACGCCTGCATAAAGAGATTAATGCATGGCTAAATGAACAAACACGTAACTTAATTGACGTTTCTGATATTGAAAGCGTGGAATTAAAAGGGTTAGAAAAACTACTACCCGATGTAACCAAAAAAGAAAGCTCAATCGTTGAATTAGAACAAAAACAAATCAAACTTAAAACGGGGAAAATTAAACGACATAAACAGAGAAAAGTTGCTCCACGTAAAAAGGGTTTAGATGGTGGCAATGACGAGGATGGCATTGCATCACCTAATAATAAACCTTCTGGCACTGAAACGACGGGCGGGGGTACAGACAACAAACAGATACCAAACATACCAAAGGCACGTATCTCACGCGCCAGAGCTTTCTGTACAGATAGTGTTAATGGTAAATATACAATTCGTTTTTGGCCATCATCTGACGGTACACGCACTTTTTCTATAAAGAGTGTTGGTGAAAATAATAATCGTAACGATATCGATATTATGAATGCCAAGTTTAGCACAGGTGAATCTATTTCCTTAAAAGACAATTTAATAGGTCCTATCAATTTCACTTCTAAAGCAATGCTTGATGTTCACATTCAATTAAAAACACAAAATAAATTAGCCTTAGAGGTGCAAGCAAATTGAAAATACGTCCTAGGCGCTATCCTTATCCTGTTATTACACCTTTTGAGATAACAAATGAAAAATATGATTTTTCGTGCAAGCTAACAATGGAAGAAAATATAGAGTTAAGTATTCTGCATTTGAATGTGGATTTTCAAATAAAAAATGCCGTGTTAAAAAAACTTGTTCAAGAGAAAAAGGCTATATTTGCTTTACATTTGGAATGCCCTTCCACAATGAAACGCTTATTATTCAAAACGAACAATCCGCAGGACTCATTCGAGGTAGCCATCGCGGACCTAAATAAAACAGTTGACATTAATTTTTTCATTCTAGCTGATGTTGCTATTCAAGATTATACAAATACAGAAATCGACCCTTATTCTGAAGGTTTTACGTTCGAGTTAGTGAAAGGCGACTTACTGGCGATTGGGCCTCCGGAAACGCTAGAACTAGAGAAAGAACCCATTGTTGAAATGAATTCGATTTTCGAACTTATACCGACACATGATAAAAATGCCAAGCCTTTAATGATTGATTTATCTTCAGATAAAATACGAATACATCTACCAAAAGAAAGTTTTGAAATGATGTCTTATATACATGCAGCCACAATTTCAAGGGCTGATACTATTTTAGCTGCAATTTATTACACGCCAGCTATGGTAGAGGCACTCTATCAAATTAGAGATGCCTACACTTCTGAAGATGATATGCGAGTAGAAGATATTCGAGATACGGCATGGTTTAAATCAATTCGAGCTAGGTTACACCATATCAATATCGATATTGAACATTTACCTAGCGATAACATTATTGGGATTGCACACGAAATGTTAGATGATCCGAATCAAAAGGCAATGGCATATATTAAAGAGGAGCTTATCGGAGGTGACTATGAAGAATGAAATTATTAGAAGAGGCTACACTGCAACAATTAAAAGCAGAACTTGAAAATAATATAACATTATATCAACATGAACAACCTTTTATGGTTAAGCGTTTAAGTATAATAGAATACGAGAACCTATCAAGTAAACTTAATTTAACGCCTGATTCACCTTCAAAATACGATGCGGAAAACATACAAATTTTTCACGAGAAATTTAGAGACATTCCAATAGAATTAGCATCAGAAGAAAGTTTCTGGTCCTACTTTTCCCATGTTGAATTTTGGGAGTATATGCAAATACGCTGGCCTTTAAAAAACGATACAGATACATCTTCAATTCGTAATCGTTACTTTTTCGGAAAAGATCGGCCGCTATTTCGTCATGGTATAGCTCGCCTTTGGTGGTACGGCCATCTCACATACAATCCAGTACTGGATGATCCTTACCATTACACAAAAGTAGCGTTCAAAGACCAGGATCGAGCAAGATTATTAATTGAAACAGTTAATATATCGCGTAATAGAGTCGCCCTTTTCGCTACTTTAGATGTACTTCTCACACTAGATAATTGGACAGTCGAAGGAAAAATAGAAATAATCATGGGAGAGCGCGAAAATGTGATTCGCCCACTTATGCAATTTATCAACTCTGTCGGTGGCGTCATGATTTGGGATTTACTCTCACCCGAAGAGGCTGAGGAAAAGATTATGTCGTTTATTCATCAATTAATACAAGATAATATTATCGTATTTAAAAAATCACAAGTGCTAATATAATAGCTCTTGTGATTTTCTGGGTTTGTGCAGTCAAATAGTTTTCACGAACACGCAATCAATAAAACCAGCTTCCACTCAATATTATCGGGATTTTTCTTGTATATTTTATCGTCGCTCAGATATCAAACCAAATATGGGCTGCAAGTTTTTTCAAAGCTTGCCCTCTCCTTTCTATTTCATTTTTATTCCATCCCGCATTTACTGGATGATAATTATAGGCCATAATAGCTTTATCTAATTTTGTATTTTTTGTACCAGTATCTATGTCATTTACAATCGATTTACTTAAATAAGTTTGATTCGAGTAAACTTGCTTCTTGTTAGCGAATTCTTTGTTCTTTAAAGAACTATTTCCGGATCTGCTAATTAAAGTTAAATTACCGATTCTAGAAGTAAGTACATTATAATCCTCATCAGTTTCTTTAATATGTGACCATCCTACAGATTTTTCTTCTGGCATGATGTGCTCAATGGTAAATGATGAGTGATCAATTCCATCAAGAGCCATCCCCATTTTTTCTAGTATATATTTTATTTTTTTCCGATCAGACTTTTTCATTTTATAATCTGATAAAGCCGCTAATGCAAGATCTTTTTTATCTATTATCATAGTCCTTAGATCTTGGATGGCACTGTCCACAATTCCTTCATCGTTATTAACTTTTCTAAGTTTCCTTGAGATTCTATAAAGGTTTTTTTCTAACTCATTAAATCTGGAGTTTGTAATTATGTATGAAAAAATCAGGGACTCCATTAATTCATAAATTAAAGTCTGTTTTTCAGTTTTTAAATCTTTAGAAGCTAATACAATCACCAAAGTTTGTTTAACTCCCAATTTAATACAATTATCAATGGACTTTTCAAAGTTGCCGGACAAAACCTTAGTATATAAACTAGCTTCATTAATTATTTCATTAATAAATGTCAAAATCCCATTATTTGTTTTTAGGTTGAATCCTAAAATATTATCTGGATCATCGAGTTCCAGTTTTGTTTGTTTTTCAATCCATTCAAATAGCCTTGACTTTTGAACTAAATAACCTTTCGACATGATATAGTGTTTCAGAAATGTCGAAGTTGCAACAATGGACTTCCCTTTATCTGTGGTCAATTTTGAAATAAAATCATCCCATTTTTTTGCTACTAAAGAATAACTTTCATCAGTCAAATTACGTAACAGCATGTTTTTTAATAAATCCTCTGGTTGAAGCTTGGCTCCTCTGTCATTTAACGTCTCAAAAATCCTGAATGCTATATTTAAATCAGTGGTAACCATAGATACAATATGAACACGTCTTGCCAAGTATAAAATAAAGGCTTTTAATTCGTCCATAGACATATCACTTAACTCTTCCTCAATTACTTCTTTTGCAGTGAGCATATTTTTCTGGGATGTTGAAGTAATATTACTGCTATCTTCCTTATTATTAATAAGCTTCGTAAAAAAATGATCATCTTTATCGTGATGTTTTAACCTATTCATCGTAATTATGGAACCATCATGCTCAGATTGTGTATCCTTATATAGGTATGGTAAATAAAGATTTGCATGCGAAGTCTCACCGGCCTCTTGAAATCTTTTTACAGCAACCGCAAACATCAATGTAAGAGTTGTTATCCTTTGTTGCCCATCAACAACAACTTTATTTTCGGCACCAGTAGAAAAAACCATGCTGCCGATAAAATAATCTTGAGTCAAATCTTCCCCTATACTTTCTTTAATATCATCAATCAAATCTTTTATATTTTCTTTTGACCAAACAAAGTTTCTTTGAAGTAAGGGTATTTCGTAAAAGTCTTGCCCATTTAATAATCTTTCAATATTAACCAAACCATCTGAATAAAATTGTTTTGAACTACTCATAATTGAAATTCCCCCTATTAATACTACCCATCTTAATAACTATATCATTATAATACTTAACTTCATTGCATTACTGCAATAAGATCATAATTATCTATGTGGAGAAGACGCTTGAACCTCACCATATATTATTCTAATTTAGTATAGTAAATATTTTTCACATGGATCGAAAGTCTCCGTATAGTTTTACTGAAACCTTGCGGCATAAGCTTAATTATAAAATTATATCCCATTGCATCCCATCAAGTAATTCCAATTCCGGCACGGTTCGGATACTTTCACTACCGCAACTTTGACAATTAGCGATTTCATCTCCATGCATCGCATCACATTCATTGCAAACATAAAGTAATTTGTCCATTTGAATTTCTCCTTCTGCTATTCTTTTATATTAACTATATCAAAATTTGGAATTATCCGCCAAACAATTAAGCATTATTAATACAGTTGAAACACTATAGTCAATAAAAGCATCGCTAAATAATGTTTTTTCAATTAATTCCCGCAAGATGCCGTCATAATATCCGAACAGGTTTCGGATGTTTTTCTTTTTTGTAGATTGGAATGCGATAGTGATTGCTTGTAGTGACAGGGCTTCGAATAGTTCTTTTTTGTCCTGGTGAATGCTGAATTTTAATAAGCGGCAAGTCTGTCCACGGTAAATACCGTAAAGTCTGTTGATCTGCTGTTGGTTCTCTTCTCCTGTATAAGAATTAAGAAGACCTTTGAATCTTTGGTAATGCGTGACGGTCACTTGCTTATACGTATTATGACTATAAAGAACTTTTTTGCTTTTAAGATTAATAGCTTCATTTTCAGATTTGGGGTGTTCCTTCGTTGGGGCTGTAGGGCTGGTCGGCTCCTGTCGAGGTGACAATTCCGATATGACATTTGGAGGTAAAAAAACATACAAGTTCGCGCCGTAGCCCCCACTTACTTCCCTAGTGAATGACTTTCTTTCAATAATATTCAACTCTTCTAATTTGCGAATTGAACGTTGAATTGTTCTTGTTGCTTTTTTGATTGCCTTTGAAAGGGTGTCCAACTTCAAATGAGCGACACCGGGATATTTTACGGCATAGCGGCTTAACATTTCGATAACACTTCGATCTGTTTTATTTAATTCGAAATTACATCTAAATAAATGCGAGGATACGGCCTCGTTTAATTCGCGTTTGTTGGAAAATGGTTGATGATTCTTTAGATAGTCCATAACACGATCCCCCTGTTCGAATGATATTTTCATTTGATATATAGAGGGCGTTCTCGATAAAGGATACTTTTGAGAAAATAAAATATTATTATTGTTGCAAATGCAATAAAATTGAACTAGATTTAAGCTATGCCGTTTTATTGCATTTGCAACAAAACTATTTGATAAGGAGTTAATTATGAAGGAAATTCTTCGTGAAATTGGAATGATAGCAAGGGCATTGGATTCTATAAGTAATATAGAATTTAAAGAACTCGACCTTACTAAAGGGCAGTATTTGTACCTTGTGCGAATATGTGAAAATCCAGGAATCATTCAAGAAAAGTTGGCTGAGATGATAAAAGTAGATCGAACAACAGCTTCTCGTGCTATTAGAAAACTTGAAATTAATGGCTTTGTTGAGAAGACAGATGATGAACATAACAAAAAGATTAAAAAACTATATCCAACAGAGAAAGGGGAAAATGTTTATCCGTTTATAAAGAGAGAAAATGATTATTCCAATCTCGTTGCATTAGAAGGATTTTCTGAAAGTGAAGTAGAAACCCTTTCACACCTTCTTGAAAGAGTAAGAATGAATACAGAAAAAGATTGGGAGTTTGTGAAAAAAGGAAACAAGAGGAATTATTGATCATATAAAGGAGCGTTATATAAATGACTATAAATATAAAAAAGTGCAACCTTGAAGATTCACGCACACTTCAAAAAATTAGTTATGAAACATTTGACGAGACGTTTAAAGACCAGAATTCACCTGAAAATATGAAAGCTTATTTGGATAGGGCATTTAATTTAAAACAATTAGCAGCGGAACTATCCAATCCTTCTTCGCAATTCTATTTTGTTTATTTCAATCATGAAGTCGCTGGCTATTTGAAGGTCAATACGAATGATGATTCACTCGAAATCGAACGAATTTATATAAAGAACAATTTCCAAAAACATGGGCTGGGTAAGGTTCTTCTAAATAAGGCTATTGAAATTTCAATGGAACTTAATAAAAAGAAAATCTGGTTGGGCGTATGGGAAAAGAATGAAAATGCGATTGCTTTCTATAAGAAAATGGGGTTTGAACAAACTGGTGTCCACTCTTTTCACATGGGCGATGAGGAACAAATGGATTTTATCATGACTAGAACACTATAAAGGAGGATTATTATGTACATTCCAAAGCACTTCAAAATCACAAACGTTGATGAGATTTCGGGTTTTATTGAAAAAAACGCCTTCGGCACGATTGTCACGACAGAAAAAGGGAGACCGATTGCTACTCACTTGCCTTTCGGGTTGAAGAAAATAGATGATGATTACTATATCACTGGCCATATGGCTTATGGGAATCCTCAGTGGAAGACGTTTGAACACTGTGATGATGCGCTTGTCATGTTTCAAGGGCCTCACGCATACATTTCCTCTTCTTGGTATGGGCACGAGGAAGTTCCGACGTGGAATTATCAGGCCGTCCATGTGTATGGCAAAGCGAGTATTTTGGAAAAGGATGAGTTAATAGAAGATTTGACAGTCATGCTGGAAAAATATGAAGAAAATCGTGATGATCCTGTTTTGTGGGATAAACTTTCTCCCGGGCTTTTGGAAAATCAATTGAAAGGTATTGTTGGATTCAAGATTAAGGTGAAAGAAATTCAGGCTGCGTATAAGTTGAGTCAGAACCGTAATGAGACGGATTATGTGAATATTATTGATCAATTGCAAAATGAAGGAAGCCCGGATTCCAAGCGAATTGCGGAAGTGATGAATGAGCGTTTGAAAAGGCGCATGTAAGCCTATTTCGGAGGGATTGTTAGATTGTTTATTGTGCGATTCTTTTGTTGGAGGTGAGCATATTTGAAAAATCATTTAATGATAAGTGGCTTGTTGGAGAAGTTGATAGGGGCCAGCTTTTCAATATCCATATTTTTTATCATCATGTTTATCGGTAGTGGCTTTAATTTATTTGAATTTCATAATACGGTTACAGTGCCGGCGTTATGGATGATATTCTTTGGGTATGGAATGATTAGTTCCCTTGTTATTGATGTGATCGGGAAATTCATTCCTACATTTTCTTTTGGTAAGCAGTTATTGCTTTATCTATTGTTTGGCTATCTCATTTTTGTGGTTTTTATGCCCATCGAGTTTGCGCTGCTGGCTGGAACCGTTGGCGCTTTCTTCTCTTTTCTTTTTTTACTCGGGAAAGAAATACTGAAACCTGCTCGATGGTATAGCTGGCTTGTATTTGTGGTTCCACTTGCTTGCCTAGCGATCATGCCTTTTGACCATACCAGTAAGGTGGGGTGGCATGAGGTGGCAGATGATTCATCTGTAGAGGTTACATACGACTATTTTTATGGTGAGCATTTGATTCCCATTCATGGATCGCATGGTGAAAAGATTTACTTCGTGGTAGATCATCAAATTAGCGATGGCTATGGATATGGCGTTTCTGTTTATAATGAGGATGGCGATTATGCAGGGATGAATGATGAAAGCGGTGATGTCATTAGCGTAGAATTTGAAGAGGAATCGATAAAATATATTGCTGTTAGCGTTACAGGTGGAAGACAAAGTGGATTTCAGGTGAAATGGTGGAATGAGGAGTAGCCTGGTAAGCACGAAATGACTTACAAATGTACATCCCTAGCACTATTGCTTATCGTTATTTAAATTTAAACTAACAGACGTGAGTATGTAGCAAAAACCCGCGCCATTATTACGTATAAGGGCCAGTTCAGTGTCAAGTTCCCTTCATGATTTCTAATTAATTTCGTCTTCTAATTCCTTCTCAATTTCATCATCACTAACTGGAACAATTTCATCTTTAACCCCATACTTCGATTTTATCAACTGGCCAACCTCTGACTTATCAATCCCGTCCTTTACCGCTGCGAAGATTACTAAGTACAAAATAAATAAACCAACAATCCATAGTAAAATAGTTCCCCATACTTCCATTTGGCTCTACCCCCATTGATTATTTCATTAACCTGGATTTATAACTCATGCTCCTGATTTATTACTTCTATTGTCTCCGGAAGACTGATTAAATCAGACTCCGCTATGTGTTGGCTCGAAAGTTTTTCAAAGCCTGATTCAGTTAAATACATTAATACATTCTCGCCAAAGTCATGTGAAGTGTATATTGATGCATCGGTTTCATCCAAGATATCAAAATGGAAGAAAGTTGAATTCATTATATGGTCTTCTTGCATGCTTTTATAGATAAAATCTTTAATTCCATCATTCAAAACAACAGTGAGTAGGATGAGATTATCCTCAGCCTTCCCCTTTATATGATCAGGATCTAATATGATTAATTCCTTGATTCCATAGCCTGAATAACCTGTAGTATTTACATCCGTAACATCATCCGGCCAATACTTAAATCTTGCATTTGTGCCTTTCTCCAGAAAGAAGGTTGTGATTGCGATCCACGCTCGTTTTATTGACTGTTGACGGAACCCATGATCCTTTTCCAACTTTTCAAGGTTGCTTGTGTCCAGTTTGAAATTGTACAAGGTCACCTTACTCCTCACATCCCATATTTTAATATAAGATATATCACTAGTGGAGCTGCAGAAACTATAGTAAGGAAAAACACTCTTTTTGCGGTGTCTTTACATAGGCTATATAAGCTATTGAATAGATTGACGCAAGCTGGCAGTATTATAGGCATGTAAAAGCTGTTAATAGAAGCAGGGATTATTAATAGAAAAATTACAATAACAGTGCCATAATGAATTGTCTTTTTCATGACGGAATCCTTTTCCACCGTTTTATTCATAGAATATACCTGCCTTTCACTTCTTGAATAATATTCGACTACAGTGCCTTTTACTCCTTTAAATCCAAGAATTTATAAGGTACCTGTGCAAAGTGCAATTATGACAATTCACGACCTCGAATAATAATTCAAAGGGATAGCGACAATGTGTTATAAAGTCGATATCCCTTTTTTATTTTATGCAATTGTAGTGAATTAACTGAAGAGTGTCTTGCACAGGTACCTAAAAAATGTTCGGAAAAAGCACCTCAAAATAGTTTAAACCGCTTCGCCGTTGAAGACCTCAATCGTTTCGATGAACTTTTCGATTGTTGAGGTTAGGTAGGCGTTGGATCTTCTGATGAAGATTGTGTTGATTTCACTGTATTTTTGCGGGAGGGTGTGGCATTGGATGAGTCCTCTTTCCACCAAATGGGTGACTGCTGATTTGGGGACGAAAGTGACGCCGAGGCCTACCGTGACGCTGCTTAGAATTGTTTCTAATGTGCCGAATTCCATTACTTTTTGTGGTTTGACGTTTTGATCTTTGTACCATCTTTCTAACCTTGCCCTGTAACCGCATCCTTCGCTAAAGCATAGGAATGGCTCGTTTTTCAGTTCGGCAAGCGAGGTTTCTTTCGTGTCGGATATTAAGACGAGTTCTTCTTTAAAAACGTCGTGTGCGACTAGGTCAGGATGCAGTTCTGTTTCCGTGACGAAGGCGCCGTCTAGTTTATGATTCAAAACATCTGCCTGCAACTTTTCAGTAACGCCGGAGAACAGCGATAGATCTACATCTTGATACTTTTTATTGTAGGCGGAGAGAATATGCGGTAGATGGATGACGGTTTCTACGGTGCCGATTTCCAGTTTTCCAGCCGGTTCTTCTCTACTCTGAATTACTTTCTTCATTTCATTGGTCAACGACAATATCTTTTCGCTGTAGACCATTAGTTTTTTGCCTTCGGGCGTTAATGTCATCCCACGGTTGTGTCGGTTAAACAAAGGAGTATTCAGCTCGACTTCGAGTTTTTGGATTCTGGCTGTTACGTTTGATTGGACATAGCTTAACTCTCTTGCCGCAGCTGAAATCGTCCCTTTTTCCGCGACCATTTGAAATATCTCCAAGTCTTTAAATTCCATCTTTTTCGACTCCCTTTACTAGTTACCTTTATGGTATCACAAATAATGATAGCCATCATCATTATCGTTCGTTTTACATGATGTCTATTTTGGTGTCTAATTGAATACAGAGATAGAGATGAAGGAGACTTGGGATTCATTGAAAAACAAAGTTTTGTGGGGGGCTTTCTTGTGTTTTATAGCAAGCGCGTCCTGGGGCGCTATGTTTCCGGTTGCGAATCACGCGTTCAATTATATCGATCCGTTTTATTTCACGATTTTTCGTTACCTATCAGTTACAGTGATATTGGTTGTTCTTCTCTTATGGAAAGAAGGGACACAGGCTTTTCGTTTTGAAGGAAAAGGATTATCCTTGTTGTTCTTTGGGACGATGGCTTTTACCGTTTATAATTTGCTGATTTTCTGGGGGCAAGATTTACTTGGCGGACCTGGCGTCATGATTGCATCGATCAATGAAGCTTTGATGCCGATGATTTCCATTGTTATCGTTTGGCTGCTCAGTAGAAATCGACCACATGGGGTTACGCTATTCTTTGTATTCACCGCATTTGTCGGTGTATCGCTCGTCATCACCAAAGGGGACTTCGGAACGTTCCTAACTGCTACGAGTGACATTATTCCTTCGTTACTTATCTTTATTGCGGTCGTCGGCTGGGTAGTTTACACGATGGGCGGCAGTAAGTTTAGCGAAGACGGCTGGTCTGCACTACGTTTTTCAACGTTAAGTTGTTTGCTTGGAACGGCTGTAGCCACAATTGTCACGATTTTTTGTACGTATATCGGTTATGTTTCCGTGCCAACAATGGAAACAATCAAAACCGTCAGCCCGCATATCGCATTCATGGCGATTTTTCCAGGGCTCATTGCATTGCTTGGATGGAATATTGGCGTGGGGATTCTGACTCCATTAAACGCGCTGTTGTTCATTAACTTTGTACCTGTGACAACGCTAGTCGTTTCATTCTTCCAAGGAACTCAATTGACAACTTATGATTATATCGGAACTGCATTCATTATATTTTCGTTGATTGCCAATAATATATTCATCAGAATGCGCGAGAATAATACAACACCTCAAGTTCTGAGAAGAAGGTTGCGCGAAGTTCTTTCTTTATTGCAGAATCAGGGTTGATCGAATAATAAAAGCATCTTCACCCGCGAATTGAGATTCGTGAGGAAGATGCTTTTTAGATTAAAATTACTTTTGTTAGGTACCTGTGCAAGAAACTATTTTGACAATACACAATGCTAGGTACCTGTGCAAGAAACTATTTGGACAATACACTACAATTGCATAATGTCGAAATCATAGGTCGACTATATAACGGTTTGTATATATTCTCCCGAGTTTTTATCCAAGGTGGTGAATTGTCATAAATCAACCACGCACAGGTACCCTAGTTACGGAGTATGATGTAAACCATGTACACAATATATGAGATTGCAAGGAATATTCCTTCTCGCCTTCCAATTGTCAAACGCGTCAGGGCAAAAATAAGTACGACAATCGTATAGACAATAAGGATGGTGATGTCTGTAAATAATGAACTGTTTACACGGATTGGTGATATGGTTGCGGATGCCCCAAGCACAAATAAAATATTGAAAATGTTACTACCAATAATATTACCTAGTGCAATTTCACTCTCTTTTTTCCATGCAGCAACCGCTGACGTCACCAGTTCTGGTAAGGATGTACCGACAGCAACAATTGTCAATCCAACAAGAGCTTCACTCATTCCTAGGGAGAGGGCAATTTCTGTACTGTTTTTAACAACAAGGTCGCCTCCGAAAACAATGGCTGCAAGTCCACCTAAAGTAAAAGCTCCGTTTTTTACCCGGTTTTTATCTTTTTCTTCTATCTTGGATGGCTGCTCCCCAAAATCATTTCGACTTTTACGAGCCAGCTCGAAAATATAATATAGGAATACGGCAAAGATTAACAAAAGTATGATTCCATCGCTACGGGTTAGCATGTTATCAGAGAAATCCTGCAAAAAGATATCCGCCATCAACACAAGAAGAGTGATGCTAGCCAAAAAAGAAAAAGGGATTTCTTTACGTATGGTCTGACTTTTTACGATTAGAGGTGCGATAAATGCAGTCACACCTAGCACAAAAAGCGTATTGAATAAGTTGCTTCCCACAACATTTCCAAGTGATACATCATCGTTTCCATTTAACGCCGCAATAATACTGACCGTCGCTTCAGGCGAACTAGTCCCAAACGACACGATTGTCAGCCCCACTAGAATGGGTGGTACACGGAGGAGCGCCGAAATAGCAGATGCACCTTTGACAAAATAATCGGCTCCTATTATAAGCAACGCGAAGCCTACCAGTAATAATAGATAAGTCATTGTGAACTCCTTTTTTTTGTAATTGTAACAAATCGACAACGGCTACGCGAATTTAAGCTTATCAAGTAAATTTATTTGCACTTGGTAAAAGGGGGAGTTCGCGTATGACTAAATTTCGAAAAGAGCCCGATTCTATGTTGACATTAAAATAACACCTTACAATAATTATTGAAAGGTGTTATTTCGTCTCTCGATTCAATTGTTAAAACCAATGCGATTGGTTTACGAACGTTTAAATATAGGCATTTTAAAGACCGCTAATCCGTATGCGAATTAAGAAGTCTTTTTTGTGTTTTAGTTTAGATTTTGTACCATTGAACTGAACGGGTTATCTGCAATTGGAAAGAGCTGTCAAAACAGCTCATGGGCTTTTTAAACACAATAGAAGTTATCTATCTACCTTTACCTTGGTACAGTTTATCGGCCCTAAAAACACTAACCATTAGAATTACAAAAGATATAACGATGAAAAAAACCCAGTAACTATTATCTTTCATCGCAAGCCCTATCCCAATAATACTCAATACTATAGCTGAAATAAATCCTGACATCGCTTTTGCATCTTTCAACAATGTATAATTCATTATTTCTCCTTTCATCCCGTATTTAATTTGCAAGTACGATTAGCACAAAACCCCATTATCAAGTAACTCTACAATTTGCTCTTTCGTATAGCCATGCGCCAACAAAACTTCTTCAGTATGCTCCCCCAGCTGAGGACCAATATGAGTGTAAACCGGTTTTTTCGATGAAAATTTAAGTGGTGTGGCAATTTGCTTTTGCTCACCACCGACTGAATCCGACACTTCGATAATCATTCCCCGAGCCTTGAGTTGCGGATGTTCACATGCTTCCGCAAATGTTAAAACCGGTTCCACGCATCCTTCAAAGTCATCATTGAAAACTTCTAACCATTCATCAAAGTCTTTCTCTAAGAATGTCGCTTTGACTTCTTCTTTAAATCGCTGCTGATCAGCCCGTTTCTCGCTCATCGCAAACCCTATTAAATCCGGTTTTTGCAAAGCCTCACAAAGCAACATTCTAAATTGCGGCTCCAAGCTTCCGACCGAAAAGTAACGACCATCTTTTGTTTCATAATAATCATAGAAAGTACCGCCGTTCAGGAGCAATTCCTCCGGCTTTGGTTCCACGCCGTTGACAAGATAATCAGGGCCAAACATTGCATTCATCGCGAAAGATGCGTCGGTCATGCTGATATCAACATGCTGCCCTTCCCCGGTTTTTTCCCGGTGGAGCGCCGCCGCTAGAATCCCAACGACAGCATGCATTGATCCACCTGCGATGTCCGCAACTTGAATGCCCATTGTTGTTGGTTTTTCGTCTTTTCTTCTGGAGTAATCAAGCATTCCAGATAACGCTAAGTAATTATTGTCATGACCTGGTCGATTTTGATAAGGTCCCGATTGGCCATATCCGGTCAGCGAACAATAAATCAGTCGCGGATTCACTTGTTTCATTGATTCGTAATCGAGCCCTAATCGCTCCATCACGCCAGGTCGAAATTGTTCGATGACAATGTCGTAATCGAGCACCAGTTTCTTAACGACTTCAATCGATTCCTTCTTTTTCAAATCCAATGCGATAGAGCTTTTGGAACGATTCAAATGTTGATGCGTCGCTTGCATGCCGCTGAGTAAATCGGGTCTTGTCGACGACTCCACTTTCAGAACATCAGCGCCCATGTCCGCGAACATCATCGTTGCGTAAGGGCCTGGTAGTAACGTTGAAAAGTCTAATACTTTCATGCCTTGTAAAATACCGATTGCAAGTCACTCCCCTATCCGTTCGATTATCGTCGCGTTCGCCATGCCCATGCCTTCGCAAATGGCGAGTAATCCGTAGCGGCCGCCTGTGCGCTCTAATCGGTTCATGAGTGTGACTAATAGTTTCGTGCCGGTTGCACCGAGCGGATGACCTAGCGCGATGGCTCCCCCGCCTGTATTGAGTTTGTCGGGATCTGCGCCGATGTCTTTCAACCAAGCGAGCGGTACTTGAGCAAATGCTTCATTTACTTCGTACGTGTCCATATCGTCGATCGTCAGACCTGCTTTTTCCAACACTTTTCGCGTGGCTTCAATCGGGCCAGTCAACATGAGCGTCGGATCGGATCCAACAACGCTTCTTGCCACGATTCTAGCTTTCGGTTTCAAGCCAAGTTCGTCTGCTTTTTCACGTGACATGAGCAGGACTGCTGATGCGCCGTCACTCATTTGGCTCGCGTTACCTGCAGTGATGACGCCATTTTCGTCGAATACAGGGTTTAATTCGCCTAGAACTTCCACTGTGGAACCCTGTCTTGGACCTTCGTCGACTAAAACGGTTTTTACGGTTCCGTCTTCTTGCTCAACATCGACTGGCATAATTTCATTTTCGAAATGCCCTTCATTTATCGCATGAAACGCTTTTGTATGACTATCCGCCGAGTAACGATCCAAATCTTCCCGTGAAAATCCCCATTTTTCAACCATGCGTTCTGAGGACAAGCCTTGATTGATAATCTCGTATTTTTCCGTTAGCTTAGGACTCGGCTTCGTGCCTTTCATCGTCGACAACATCGGCACGCGCGTCATGTTTTCCACGCCGCCCGCGATGACGATATCCATATCTCCCGAAGCAATCGCTTGAGCTGCGAAATGGACCGCTTGTTGGCTCGATCCGCATTGACGGTCGATCGTGACGCCCGGGACATGAATCGGGAATCCGGCAATCAGCGCCGCGGTTCTCGCGATATTGCTTCCCTGTTCGCCCATTTGCGTCACGCAACCTAAAATGACATCCTCCACATCACCTTTATCAATTCCAGCGCGCGCAACGAGCCCGTCAAGCACGACAGCCGCCAGTTCATCCGGCCTGTATCCTGCGAACATTCCTTTTCTTCGTCCAACTGCCGTGCGAACCCCTTCTACAATTACAACTTCAGTCATTTTACGTTCCACCCCTTTTTATAATTAAACCCTTTACCGCGGTTGCATACGAATTCCGCCGTCTAACCGAATAACTTCACCGTTTACATAGCCGTTTTCAATTAAGAACAATGCGCTCGATGCATATTCCGTTGGCGTACCCAGTCGCTTCGGAAATTCAACCATGCCTTCTAACTTTTCAATTACATTTTCCGGCAATCCTTCAGCCATCGGCGTTCTGAATAAACCCGGCGCGATTGTATTAATGCGGATTCCATATGACGATAGATCCCGCGCAATCGGCAACGTCATCCCCGCGACGCCCGCTTTACTCGCACCATATGCCGCTTGCCCCATTTGTCCGTCGAAAGCTGCGACCGATGCTGTATTAATAATGACTCCTCGTTCTCCATCATCTGTCAGCGGTTCGTTTTTCGTCATTGCTTCCGCCGCCAGTCTCAATGTATTAAACGTTCCAATCAAGTTAACGTCGATGACTTTTTTAAAGTTTTCTAACGGCATCGCGCCTGCTCGCCCAACTGTTTTTTGCGGAGGCGCGATGCCTGCGCAGTTGACGCATATATGTACGGCTCCAAATCTATCTACCGCTGTTTTGATACCTGCTTCTACGGATGCCTCACTCGTGACATCTACGTTTGCGTACGCGACATTTCCCCCTAATTCTTCGCACACTTCATTCGCTTTGGTTTCATTCAAATCGAATATGACGACTTTAGCCCCTTTTTCCACTAAGCTTCTGACCGTTCCAAGACCTAATCCAGAAGCTCCCCCAGTAACAACGGCCACTTTATCTTTAATATCCACTTTCCCACTCCCTTTTGACGGTACTTTCTGAAGATTCTATCTCACTATAATTCTAGCAATCAATTTACTGAATTGCAATTCACTATCCGGTGGTGGGAACTTTTATTGCGCGGAGTTGGGGGGGTCTGGGGAGGACTTCGTAGTGTTTACGCGGAATTCATAAATTGCGCGGACATAATGATCGATTGAGCGGACATAATTGCGCATTTCTTCCGATTGAGATGACATTATTTGAGATTGCGCTGACATCCTTCATTTGAGCGGAGAAAATGCGTGATTGAGCGCACATAATTGGGCATTTCACCCAATTGGGCAGACAATATAAAGGATTGCGCGGACAACTATAAAAAACCCCAATTCCCATGACCGCAGTCATGAAATTGAGGTTTTAAAAATAAATTTACTTATTCTCAAACAACGGATTACCCTTCATTCCAACCCATAAATCTGTTTGCTCAAGTTGGAAGGCAAGCTGAAGAAGTCGATGTTCTTCCCCTTTTTGCGCCATCACCTGGACGCCTAACGGAAGGCCTTCCTTTGATAAATGCACAGGAACGGATACGGCTGGTTGACCGGTCAAGTTAGCGAGTTGCGTGAAAGGCGTGTACGTCAAACTCGGTAAAAACATGTCATAGATTAGTTCTTGTTGTTTATTTCCGGAAACACCGCTTATATTCGATCGCATTTGTTCCTGATTTGCTTTCGAAAAGGTCAATTCACCGATTTTCGGTGCAGTGAATGCATTCGTTGGCGTTATATAAAAATCATAAGTTTGATGGAGTGCAGCCATTTGCGCGGCTGCCGTATCCCATGACGCAAGACTTGCTGAGAACTCCGCAGCGGATACGGACTTGCCAGCTTCATTCAGCATCCACGTTTCAATTTCGACGTCATCCGCTGTAATCGGCCGCCCAACTGCACGTTCCAGTTTTTGAATTAAAGCCGCGATCTCACCGCTATTCATGAGATAGTAATCCCTCATTAACTGGATGCCGTCCACGCCGTTGTCTCTTTCCTCTACAATATGGCCATCTTTTTCTAACCATTTCACCGTTTTTTCGACGGCTAACCGCGCTTCTTCAGATACCGGCGTGCCGACTGGCGACTTCGTGGTAAAAGCAATTTTCAACGGCTTGTTAAATGGTTCCATCATCGCATTTTGATAGCTCCCCGAAAACAAAGGTGCTTGGAATGCTGCTTCTGGTTGAATCACTTGAAGGACGTCAAGTAGCCCTGCACTATCTCGCACACTTCTGCTTAAAACGAAGTCAATGGCTGCCCCTTGCCACTGGCGCCCCACTCCTGGTCCAACAGGCGTACGCCCTCTTGTCGGCTTCAATCCGAATAAACCAGTAAACGACGCCGGAATCCGGATAGACCCGCCGCCATCGCTTGCCCCTGCGACAGGAACAACACCAGAAGCGACGGCCGCAGCTGAACCCCCACTTGATCCGCCCGGAGAGTATTCGCTATTCCAAGGATTTCCCGTTGGACCATGGAGTTCTGGTTCCGTAATGTTTTTCAACCCGAATTCAGGCGCATTCGTTTGACCTGCGAATAAAAAACCCGCATTCCGAAGTTTGCCAACAAAATTGGAATCGCGTTCTGCAATATTGTTTGCTAGAAGTCTGGAACCAGAAGTAATGCCTTCACCTTTCACTGATTGCGAACTGTTTTTCAGCAACATGGGCACGCCTGAAAACGGGCGATTTGTTTCCCCCAGCTGCTCCGCTTCATTCAATACTCTCTCACGCCACACATCGGTCATCATATTCAGCGACGGATTCACTTTATCAAGTTGTTCAAAACTAAGTTCGATCAATTCTTTCGACGTTACTTCTTTATTACGAATTAACTGCGCCATCTCAGTCGCATCCAGCGTCAAATATGTACGAAGATCCATTCCCTCACCTCATGATTACTATTTTCTATAACTTTATCATTCAAAACAAGACAAACCAACGAAATGTTTGGTTCGTTCATCGCGATAAAACACGAAACGACTATAGTATGCCCTCAAACGACCATAACGGATTTTAAACGACTAAAGCGCCCACTCAAACGACCAATAAGAACTCCAAAGCGACTAATACCTACTCTCAAACGACTAAACGGAAGTATTTCCGTTGAATGTATTGCGAAAATGACGTTTATTTGAAATGATTAGTATTAAGCAAATGATAGTTTAATCGGAATAAGGATTTCTCTAGATTAAGAGCTCTAAAAACTTCGAAGGGGATTGAATACTATGACAACTGTGGCAGACCGAATCGTACATAATCTGTTAACTGCTCGTAAAACGAAGCAACCAATCGAATTTATTCGCAATGAATATACGTTAGACGAGGAAACTTCCTATTCAATTCAAGATGAATTCATCAAAAGAAAATGCGAACAGGAAAATGATGAGGTAGCTGGTTATAAAATCAGCATGACAAGTGCTGAAACCCAAGCAATCGCTGGGACTCATGAACCCGCTTATGGGACTTTACTGACCTCCAATTTAGTGAAAAGCGGAGACTCTGTTTCATTATTCTCTTTATTCGCCCCATTGATCGAACCAGAAATCATGTTTATTTTGAATGAAGATTTGACTGCGGGTGCTGATGAAGAAGAAATTTCAAGCAAATGTAAAATTGCTGCGGGGATAGAAGTTCCCGATGCACGTTATATCGATTGGTTTCCTAATTTCTCTTTAGCTGATTTGCTTTGCGACAATACCGCAACAGGTCTGGTTGTCGTATCTGATCCAGTCGAGCCCTTGTCTTTCAAGGAATTAGCCAATGTAAAAATGGAGCTTTTTCTTAATGGAGAGAAAATCAGTGAAGGTGTTTCTTCTGCTGTATTGGGCAATCCTGTCTCTTCAGTTGCATGGTTATCTCAAAAACTTGCTGAGAAAAATAAAACTTTGAAAAAAGGCATGGTTATTTCGTCCGGCACATTTATTTCGCCGCTCCCTGTGAACGAAGGAACATATACAGTCACCTATTCGAATATAGGTGAAACAGAAATTACTTTTGGGTGGTGATTGAATGCATAAAATTTTAGCGTTCTCAATTTTAGGGATGGGGTTAACTGGTGCCGTCCTAGTCATTTCGGTTCCTCTATTATTCAACACGCCAATAGGAAATGTATTGAAGATAGTTATTGCTGGTTCTACAACAGTTTTCGTTATATTCGCTATTTCGGCTCTAGTATTTCGTCGGCGATTAGATGAGCAAGCAAAGAAAGAGGATAATTTAGTGAAATGAATAAAGCCAGCATTTTTGTTTCCCTCTTTTTTAGAAAGGGGTGGCTTCGGCTACTCTTTTTTTATTTGGCCAGTGGGAAAAATAAACAGGAAGTGTCAACGGGAAATGTCTGACTGGAGCAAAGCGGAAGGAATTCATTTTGATTAATAATCGTTATTGTTTAAAGCTGTCCTCAGTGAGCGGCTCTCCGTTGCAGGCTATTTTTTCATAAAAGCTATTTCGTTTGATTACGAACATGTCATGGCATCTGAAGAAAACTCACTTCACATAGGGATTGCCGGAATCATTTGGGCTTTTAGCATGGTTTGTTTGATAGTGGGAATTTATAAGTTTTCTAAATCTGGAAAAGTAATTTCTTCTTAAATTAACGCTTTAATTCAAGAAGATATAGGGGGAATTGATCTTGGATAGTTTAGAAGTAGTGAGAAAATTTTATGATGAAACAGTAAATTATGAGTGGGAACGGCTTGAACGTCACAAAGTAGAATTTGAACTTAGCAAGCGCTTTATGAATCGTTATATTAAGCCTAATGACAAAGTATTGGACCTCGGTGGTGGTCCGGGTAGGTATTCACTTTATCTTGCCCAACGTGGGTGCGATGTGACATTAGCCGACCTTTCACAAGAGAATGTAAACTTTGCAGTGAACAAGGCAAAAGAACTTGATCTCCCTCTTAAAGCCTTGCAAGTTGATAGTCGTGATCTATCAACCATTGAAGATGGCCAATATGATTATGTGCTATGCATGGGGCCTATGTATCATCTCAAAAGCGAGAGCGATAGAGTGAAAACTATTAAGGAATGTTTAAAAAAGCTGAAACCAGGAGGAACCATTTTTGTGGCATTTGTTTCTTCTTACTCTTTCGTTTGGGATTATCTCATACATAATCCTGAATTTATATTAGATAATGAGCGGAAATCCCAACTAAATATGATAGTGGCAGATGAAGACTTTGCGGGACAAGGGTTTTCAGATAATTTTTTCATCTCTCCTAAAAATGTACTTCCATTCTTCGATCAGTTTGAGCTCGAAAAACTTCATTTACTTAACTGTGAAAGTTTTTTATATCTTCGCGAGCCAGAACTTCTCAAACAGAATCCTGCAGTTCTAAACGCTTGGTTAGATTTTGCAGAACAGGTATGTGAACGAGAGGATTTATTGAGTTTAGCAGAACATATTATGTATATTGGTAAAAAAACTGAATAAACCTGATTCAAGTTAAAAGAGCCCAATTCCTTTGCGAATCTGGGCTCCAAGGTTTTATTCGAATAAAAGTCGGAAGCCTGAACTGTTACTTTTCTTTTACGAGACGAGTTTTAGACCTACTGCGGCACCCAAAACCATTCCTATAAAAACAAGTCTTTTCCAGTCTGATGACTCTCCATATAAAACCATACCTAAAATTGCTCCACCAGACGCGCCAATACCTGTCCAAATTGCATAAGCTGTACCCATCGGAAGTGTTTTCATGGAATATGCAAGAAATATAAAACTTGCGCCAAACGAGAGAGTCAAGAGTACTAATGATTGCCAATTCCGGTCTTTATGCAACTTATTAATCATTGCAACACCAAACATTTCAAACACGCCTGCTGCTACTAAAGAAATCCACGCCATCAAGATTCATCCCCTTTCTGAACATTGTCCGTTGTCACTAACTTCAAGCCAATTACGCCTGCCAATAAAACTAAAATCAAGAGTACTTTTTCTACTTTAAATGGTTCTTCAAAGAATAGAATTTCAGAAAACACAGTTCCTGCAGTACCTAGGCCAACAAAAACTGCATATACAGTTCCTACTGGAAGTTTTCGTCCAGCCATAATCATTAAATAGAAACTGATAAAGATCGCAATTGCAGTTCCAGCCCACGTCCAAAAGTCATTTGCATGTTTTAAACCAATCACCCAAAAAACCTCAAAGAAAGCAGCAATAAATACTTTAATCCAATCATTATTCATCTACAAGATCCCTCCAATTTTATTGTTACCAAAAAACAAAAAAAGCCTGAGAGAAAACTGTTAAACAGTTTCTCCCAGGCTTTTATCCTTCCGTGACACAGCAAAGCTGCGAGTTTTCTCTCGGACCAGGCCAACATAAGATGTCGCGGAACCCTAGAAAACATTTACGATATGCAGTTACTTTATATGATAACACATTTTTATATCTTAGTTAAGATTGGTATGGTGAAAAGCATAATCTATCTTGGAGAGGCATGATCTGGTTACAGAGGAGTTCACGAATTGAGCGGACATTATATGAGATTGCGCGAACTCCCCTAATCCCCAGCGCCAAAAACATCAAAAAACCCCAACTCCCACTATGGAAGTCGAGGTTTTATTCGAATAAAAGTCAGTCGTTCACACTGTGACTTCTAATCGCTCTCTAAATTTCTCAACAGCCTTCGTCGAGTCAACTTTATGACCCATTTCATTCAACGTATCCCCGATCAGCTCAACCGCTTTTTCCAGCATTTCCGCAGTCGTATTCCCCATATGCCCGATTCGGAATGCTTTTCCGCCTAGATGAGCTAAGGAACCTGCTAGGATAACGCCTTTTTTCGCCATTTCGGCACGGAATGTCGCGTCGTCCACGCCTTCAGGGTACAGAATACAGCTTAATGTTGATGCGGCGACTGCTTCGTCTGCCAACGCCTTCATTCCGAATTCAGCAAGCCCTGCGCGCACTGCTTTTCCGTAAGCTTCATGGCGAATATAACGTTTTTCAAGACCTTCATCCAGAACCATGCGCATGCCTTCGTGGTAAGCGTAAATTAGGTTCACAGGCGGGGTCGCGAAATATTTGCTCGGGTCGTTCATGATCGGAATCCAGTTGTAAATATCAGCATAGTAAGCCGGCACGCGTTCAATTTCCTCGCGCGCAGCCAATGCGGTTTTATTGAAAGCGACGATTGCAAGACCTGGTGGTACGCCAATCGCTTTTTGCGAGCCGGTTAGAATCACGTCAATTTTATAGTCAGGATTGCCGTATTCTTTACTCATATCTTCTTCAATCGCCGCGGTTGCAACAACCCCGTCCAATATGATCAGTGCACCGTGCTTTTTGATGACTGGCACGAGCGCGTCTAAATCGGCGACGACTCCCGTAGAAGTATCCGCGTGCGTTATCGTTACAGCTTTAAATTTATCGGTAGCGAGCTTGGCTTCGACTTCGGCAGCCGTTACTTGCTTGCCCCACTCGGATTGAAGCACTTCAACCTTGATGCCGAACGCCTCGCCTAATTTAATGAAACGGTCGCCGAAATAGCCTTGGCTGACGACTAACAACTTTTCTCCAGCCGCAACCGTATTCACAAGTGCCATTTCCATCGCAAGCGTTCCGGAACCCGACACGACAAATACTTCTCCGTCTGTTTGGAACATTTCTCGGGTCATGTCGATTGCCTCTTTGTAAATCGCGGTGAATCTTCCGTCGGTGTGGCTTCTTGTTTCCTGTGCCATTGCATCATAAATTGAATCGACGACTGGTGTTGGTCCAGGAATGAGTAGCATGTCTTCGTTACGCATATTATCCGCCTCCAAAATGAATACTATTGTTCTATCACTAGTATATCATTGTTCGGACTTTTCAGCGTTTTCATAGGCTTTTACTAGCAAATCAACAATTACGTCTACTCGTCGCTGCCATCCAATATTCTCCCTAAAAAGAAACCATCAATCTCGCTTAATTTGCCGCGCCAAAGAATTTCTCCCTTCGAAGGAGTTGGCTTGCTGTCGCCGCAATATACTTTGGTGTCTTTCATATGAAGAAAATTAGCCTCGGTTTCATCATTATTCTGAGCAGTCTCCCCAGCCTGATCCAGCTGTTCACTTAGCTTCTGGGCAATGTCATTTCCGTCTTCAAGAGTCGCGCTTAAGGTGCTGAAGTATTCCTTTGCCGATACCAGTGTACCGGTAATGACAGCTCCTTTAACATTTAAAGTGATATCCAAGTTGAAGTCGTGTTTATTCGCTGCTTGCACCAAAAACTCAAGTATATTATCTTTATTATGTCCAGAACGATTACCCATTTTTACGCCTCCTTTTTTGATCCATCTAAAACCAGATAGGATTCCTCATCTTTGGCGCTTACTTCGTCTGTTTTTCCTTCACTTTTTCGGTTTTTTTTTTCTGTTTTCTGTTTGGCGTCTTTTTCAGATTTAGCATCCGAACTCTTACTCTTTGCTTTTTGATCCTTCTTTGGTGTTTTTTCTTCTAACTCTTCATCTTCATCTTCATCATTGTCTTTGCTCGCGTCTTTATTCTTATTCTTATTCTTCTTGCCTTTTTCTTTTTCCTCATCGTCTTTCTGTTGATCTTCTTTTTTCGCTTTGGAATCTTTAGTCTTTTTTGGTTCTTCATCTTTCTTCTTTTTAGATGACTTTGATTTATCGTCGCTCTTGGTCTTTTTAGCTTTTTCATCTTCTTCAGGTTCTGATTCATCTTCATCTTTTTCTTCATCGGAACTATCTTGCTCTTCATCACTTTCATCTTTGCTAGCCGCTACTTCGTCATTTCCTTTGCCGCTATCTTTATCCTCTTCATCATCAGAACTCTCTTCTTCGTTCTGATCTTCTTCCTCTGCCGCTTCCTGGCTTTGATCATTTTTGCTTTCAGCTAGTTTTTCTAAAAGCTCTTCTATTTTGCCCAGGCGGTCCTGAAGTTGTTCATTTTCTTCTTTTAAAGTTTCATATTCTTCGTTATCTTGTTCTTTATCTTTATTTTGAGCCTCTTCTTCCTCTTCGTCATCATTTTCCTGCTGCTCTTTATCCGTTGAATCATCCTTTAAGGAATTTTTTAAAACAGAGTCAGACTCTTCGCTGTCATCTTTGCTTTTATCTTCCTCTTGATTGTCCTCGGCTGAATCTTGTGAAGAACTTCCTGATTCATTCGAAGTTTTATTTTCTTTTTCAGTTGAACCACCATCTGTTAGTTTCGAAAGCAGACCTTCCAGACGGTCTAAACGACCTGAAATGCCTTCATTTTTTTGAGAGGAATCCTCGGAAGCATCGTTGGATGGCTCTTGATCGTCGGAAGTATTCCCGTTTTCTTTTGAAAATAGCTTGGATGCATTATCCTTAATGGAATTAACGGCTTTCTTCGAGCCGTCTTTCACCGCATTCCCCAACTCCAAACCTTTGTCGCTTAGCTTTTGACCATTTTCAGGAGTAGCCAGGTATCCGACGGTTGCACCGATCAGGCCTCCTGCTAGCGACCGTGTAAGATTGCCTTTTTTATTATTATTTCCTTCAGTTTGATTTTCTTTCAAGATTGTTTCTTCAGTCATGTCGTTTCCTCCTAATATTCTTGATACTTTTTTGTCAGTAGATTAGTTATGGTTTAATAGTTGAACTAATTGGTTTTGAGTCCGCTAGCTAACATGCTGTTTTCGAGCATTTCGAGCCTTTCGTGGAGCTGTCGATTCTCTTCCTCTAGCGCTTTTGTATTGCTGTCAACCGCTTTGGAAGATAGATAAGGATCGGTTTCCCACCAGTCCATGCCGATTTCTTTTGCCTTGTCGACCGAAGCAACAATCAGTCTGATTTTGATGGTGAGTAATTCTACATCCGCAACGCCGACTGTAATGTCTCCTGCAATCACCACTCCTTTATCGAGTATCTTCTCAAGTACGTCTACAATCGTGTTGGATTGCATGGAATGTTCCATTTAAAATCCTCCTTGGGTGTTCGTTTCAAAGCAAGCTTCCTAAAGGACCCAGGTCAATATTCAAGTCTTCGGCATCCAGACCGAATATTTCTTTTAGCTCATCCATTTTCTCTTCCAAATTCATCAATGCTTCGCCTAAGTCCTCAATTTGCTGGTCCGTCAACGTTCCGCCTTCGACCCGCCGAATCGCGTGCCTTTCCACTATTTGTCGTAATAGCTCAATTACGGTCAGCACCAATTGCGCCAATCCATGCTCCGCATTATCAGGGTCTAAATTAATCTTTCCACTTGCTTGGTTGGCCGGTTGCATCAGTCAATGCCTCCCTTTGTCTTTCAAATTGTTCTGAAGATACGGTTTCATGGTTTCCCGCTTGGGCCTGAACGAGAGATTCCACTGAAGCGATCAATACTCTCAAATCTAAATACACAAGATCGACGCCAGCAATAGAAATCACTAAATCCGCCTTGATCGCGACACCTTTATCTAGGATGACATCCAAAATATCAATGAGCGCTATATCCTTATTTTCCATCGATTCTTTTAATGCCATAGTTTCATCTCATCCTCATTTATGAAAAGTTGGAGAAGTGGTAGGCCGGCCATGGCCCAGTTGCTTCAAACTGCCATCCCATTCCCTTCATGTCCTTTTCATATTGCTGAATCTGTCTTAAAAAGTTTTCTACATCTGCCGCGGGAATCAGATAGACGCTATTCCAGGTCATCTCATCTTTTCTTCCCGTTACGTCATTGCTCCAAGTTTTTTTGATATTTCCTTTTAGCGCAATTTCGCTTAGATGTCCATGGATGTTTTCACTAATTCTGTTTTTTTCTTCTTCCAACTCGGATTCAATCAGCTTATCTAGCTTTTTCTTCGCGAAAAATTGCTTTCCTTTAGAAAGTTGGTTTATTTCTTCTCGTTTTGCTTCAATGGCCGGATTGCTCTCACTCACTTGTTCTTTTAGCAATTGATCATCGCAGTAGATTTTCAAATTCCACTCCTCGTTTCCGTGAATCGAGGCAAATGTATCAATCAAATCCGCTTCCTTCGTCTGTACTGCGTTTTCCAAACTTGCCTGGTTTTTAAACAGCGTACAAAACTTCAGGGGTACTATCGTGTACATCTTTGAGAGCATCATGACAGTCTCGTGATGGTGAAAAGCCTTTTCCTGGAGCCACTCCATGTTATTGTTAATTTGTTCCTGAATACTTTCTTCCGAGTACTCTTTTGCATCAAGGTCGCAGACAACAGCAGTTGCCTTGCCTAAAGCGAGGGTGTACATATGCCCTTTGCCATCGAAGCCTTTATTAGAAGGCAGCTGTTGTTTGATTGCTTCCTCTGTCGGTATCAATCCATATAAGTAAATGAGACTGTCCATCTTTTTCTTTCCTCATTTCCTCTTTGTCATTTCTTCCCATTGCTGCATTTCCATTCTTTTTGCCATTTCATATCGAAGAAGCAATTCTTCTTCTTTCTCTTTATATAACTCATCTGGTATCTCCTCAAGTTCATACATCATTTGAAGCTGAATCAGCTTTTGCTGGATTGTCGGAAGGTCGAAAAGTTCTTTATCAGCTTCCTCTTTCACCTTTTCACCGATTTTTATGACCAGGTTGATTGGAGCGGTAACCAGTTTATGAATCATCACGCATCCTCAACTTGTAATCGGATATTGATGAAATTATACGCAGGCCAAGGTCCGCTGTAGCTGAACTCTACCTTGTCCTTCCATTTTTCGTATGTTTCATTAATTTTTTCATCGAAATCTGCTTCTTTGCCACGGTCTACTAAAAAGGCTGCATTAAGAAGCATTTTTTCACCAATCGGGTCGTTGGCTTTGGATGCCTCAGCGAGCTCCGTCAGCGGGCTGAAGACTTCCTGCTTTATATTCTGTTGCAGTGAAGTGATTATTTTTTGGGCAGCTCCGCCAATCTGAATTCTTTCGTAATAGCTGGCTGCTTCTGATTTCCCTTGCACAGCCTTCGCCATTTTATCGATTTTTGAATTCTCAGCGACAATTGATTCCAGCCATTCTTTTTTTCCGATCACTTTCAGACCTAACTCCACCTTCCCTTTTATCGCAGGGAACAGTTTTTCAAACTGCGGATATAGGTTTTCTAGCAACACACCAACGTCTTCCTTGGACTGGAATACATTTCCGAAGCTGACAGGGATTACAGTGTCATTCCTTTTCATCACTTGCGAGACGACATTTTGGTGCATAAGTAAATTGTCTTTATTCGGATGATAGATTTTCATCGGAACCTCTACTGCTACAATTGCCGCATCTTTATGGCGTATGGTAAACAGCTCCTTAGTTTCGCCTTCGATAGTAATCGTGCCGAAATCTTCGTCTGTTTCTGTCTGGATTCCGCAAAAAATATAGATGCCGGTTTGCTCTTCTTCGCTCATTTATAATTCCTCCTCTATTGCTTGGGTTTCATATTGCTGCAGGCCTTTTTGATTAATTTCTCTGCTGTTTTGATTGGTTCATCGGATTCGATGCACCTGCCTACTTGGTGACCTAGAATGTCCAAGCACAGTCGTTCGAAATCAGGATTGGATCCATCAATTTTAATTTTTTGTTCTGCCGCCAACCTAGCAATCATGATGGATGCTCGGAGACTCGGACCGGTATTTTCTAAGCATTCTCCCCGCAGCATTGCGACCAACTTTGTAATGGCTGCAGCGTCCTTGTCATCGATGTTGGCTTTATCGGCTACGATTGCCGTCTCACGGTCATGATCTTTATGATCGATATAAATGGTGATGAGCCGGTCAAGAAGTGCATCCTGCGTTTGGTAAACCCCGGCATATTCATCCGGGTTGCTAGTGAAGATCACCGCAAAATCAGGATGGACTCGAACAAAAGGCTCGGTTAATTTGGTGCCGTACAACGGAAGGACGCCTTCCTCCAAAATGGATAGAAAAATGTTATTGGTGGTGGGCAATGAACGTGTAAACTCATCGTAAACCAGCGTGTATCCATTCTTAACCGCCTCCAGCAATCGTCCATCTCTCCATGTCTCCGTCACGTTTTCATCCCGCTTATAAACCGACCGTATATAATTGTCGACTACCTTCTTGCTCGTATAACCTGTGAAGTCGCCTATCAGGTCCTTGTTGTTCAACTCATGGTTTCCGTGTATGAGCATGACAGGTTTTTTTCTTCTTTTAGCAAGTGCAAGCGCAAGAGATGTCTTTCCGGCTCCAGATGGGCCTGTTAAATGGATGGGATACCCGGCTTTCATGTACTGCAACGAACGGGAAAGCAGTTCTTCCGTCTTTTCATCACGAATGATTGCCCGTGAATTCTTGTCGATTTTATCCTTTAAGACCGTCACTCTGTTTCCTCCTACTCCCAAGACTTACTCTCCCATTTTGATGGCGCTTCTAAAACGGATATCCCATCTTTTATAGGATGTGATTTCCTTCTCCTCATTGAGACGGACATCATAAACGCCAAGCATTTCATCCTTTGCATATCTCTTCATATATTCCTTTTCCTCAATGACTTCCACCGTCAACTTCCAGCCATTATCATCACTTGCTTCTATGGCAGTAATTTTATGGACCGGGGCAACAAATTCATTAAAAAATTCCGTCACATTTTCGATTATCTGTTTAATTTCCATGGCAGCCTCCTGCTAAAAGCTAGCATGCCAGGGTTGCCTTAACCCTAGCGACGCCAGCGGATTTCTAGATACTAAATCGAGCATTGCCTTCATTCGACTCGAGGGCAAAATCGTCTTCTTCAGCGCCGTCTTGTAGCAACCCAACCGCTTCTGCATATCGCAGCCATGTATCAACACTGGCAATGACCACCCTTGCTTCAACTGTCAAAATTTCAATCCCGACAACTGATACTCTGACAAATGCATCAATTACAATCCCTTTGTCCAGAATTCTGTCAATAACCTCCGCTAAACTTGAACTATCTGTACTTTTTTGAACTGACATTATTGCATTCTCCTTTCGCTAATCCTTTTAAGATCCAATGGTCCGAATGTCGTTTATAGTTTTAATCTCGGTGGCTCCCTTAATATCCTTGGACGTCTTGATCGAGCTAATTCCCTTAATGTCCGAAACACCCTTTACTTTCCGTTTATCATCACTTTTATTTGCCGAGGATATTTTATCCTGAAGTTCTTCCCCTGCATCGACCACTTTCCCAAGCTTATCTCGGGCGGAAAGCAGTACATTTCGGGTTTTTTCCTTCGCTTCTCCTGCATTGTCTTCAACTTTATCGACCAACTTTTCTTTGGCGTCTCCCAGTTTTTCGGTTAATTTATCTCCCTTGTCCTGGACATTCTCGACAACTTTTTCCTTGGCCTTATCGGCTGCAACTTCTTTCACTTTGTCTTTAATCGGTTCTGGCGTGTGTTCAATCACTTTTTCGGCTACTTTCCCTGCAGTTTTTGCCAGTGGCTTGTCCATGCACTAACCCCCTTTAAAGACTTGTTATCACTTGGTAGCCACAAGATCATTCAGCATCTCTTCAATCTTTTCAAGTCGATCGTTTAACTGTTTGTTTTCTTCTTTTATCTCGTTATAGCTTTGTTGCTTTTCCTGGTTTGGAACACTGTTATCATCATTCTTCGGGGACAGTAGCCCTTGTTCGATTTTACTCATATAGCCCGAAGCAAGATGTTTGATGCTGTTTTGCGCTTGCCCTGCTAGAAGCTCCTGAGCCGTTTTTCTGAATTCCTCGCTCGCCACTTTGACCAATTCAGATTCGCCTAATTTTTTCATGGCCTTCTGGCTCGTAGCCGGATTGGCAAGCAACCCGATTCCTGCTCCAACCACCCCGCCAATCAGCGCAAAGTTCATGGAATAATTCGGACCTTTCTTTTCTTGTGTCGGCTGATTACTTTCCGTTTCCTTCTGTTCTTCCCTTTCCGCCTCTTCATAATTTTCATTGGATTCTTGATCGCTCATTTCATGTTCATCCTTTCTTAATAACTTAATTGCTCTTTTTTATCCTGGACATCATCCTGCAAGAGGCCGACAGCTTCTGCGTACCTGAGCCAGGTATCCACACTAGCGATAACCACCCGGGCTTCCACCGTAATGATTTCAATCCCGACTAGAGACACTCTTACAAAGGCATCAATCACAATTCCTTTATCCAGGATTCTATCAATCACCTCGGCAAGGCTTGAACTGTCTGTACTTTTTTGAACACTCATTACCGCTTCCTCCTCTCCATTATTTCACTTGGCTGGAGTTGGTTTTCAATTCTATAAATGGCCTTGTAATCTATATACCTGAGTTAAAATCAAATAAACTAGGGAATATTAACCAGCACCCACTATTAAAAGAGCCCAATTCATTTATGAATTTGGGCGCCAATGTTATATTTGAATAAAAGAAAAAGCCTGGGGGAAACTGTTAAACAGCTTCCTCCAGGCTTTTATCCAAATAGTATATCTGTGAATTTTCTCTCGCATCAGACCAAGATTAATCCACCCCATTGATGTGACTTTCAACTTATTCCCATTTAAACTTTTCGACTAGTACCATTCTGAGTACTTTCGGCGTTTTCATACGCCGTTATGAGCAAATCAACAATATGCACCGCGTCCATTTGATCCGCCAATCCCTCGCGTTCAATTCCGAGCTTCATTTGCAATAAACAGCCGGGGTTCGTCGTTACAATGGTTTTCGCGTTGGTCTTTTTCGTTTGTTCCATTTTATAATCCAAAATTTGCATCGACATGTCAGACTCTACGATGTTATAAATGCCTGCAGATCCACAGCAACGGCCCGCATCATGCATTTCAACAAATGTAACGCCTTCAATCGATTGCAATAATTTACGAGGTTCTAAAAATGTCTTCTGGCCATTTTTCAAATGACAAGAATCTTGGTACGTGACGATTTGGTCATCGAGTCGAAGCGGCAGTTTATCAAATTCAAGTTCGACCAATATGCTTGTGATGTCTTTGATTTTATCGGAAAAGGCTTGCGCCCGTTCGCTCCACTCGGGATCATCTTTTAGAAGATGCCCGTAGTCTACTAGAAATGCACCGCAACCGCCGGCATTCGTGATGATGTAGTCGACTTCGGCCTTTTCAAACGCTTCGATATTGCGCTTGGCCATTTCTTTCGCCCGGTCCTTCTCGCCGCTATGCCCATGCAATGCCCCGCAACAGCCCTGCGTTTCCGGTACGACAATTTCGCATCCTGCATATTGCAATAGCTTTGTCGTTGAATCATTGGTAGACATGAAAATCGTATCCATTAAACAACCTGAGAAAAAGGCGACGTTTTTCTTTCGTTCTCGTAGCGGCGCAAAATGACGTTGTCTTCGTTTCATTTCCTTTTTCTTAGGAACTTCGGGCAACACTTTTTCCATCGTCCGCATCGTTTCCGGGAAAAGGTTCATGATTCCAACTGATCTTGTCACTTTTTGAAGACCAGATCGTTGGTAAAATCCTAGTAAACCGACTGCGCCGATCATTCTGTTGTGATACGGAAATAGATTGTTAAAGAAAATACTTCGCATCGCTTTTTCGGGAAGAGATTGACTGTTCGTTTGATAGATTGCATCTCGTGCTTGTTCGAGTAAATGACCAAAGTTTACGCCCGATGGACAAACGGGTTCGCACGCGCGGCATCCCAAACATAAGTCAATGGACCGTTTCACGTCTTCATCCGGTTCGATGAGCCCATCGACGACACCTTTCATCAATGCGATTCTTCCGCGAGGCGAATTAATCTCTTCTTTTCCAGATTCAATATACGTCGGACAACTCGGTAAGCAAAACCCGCATCGCGTGCAATTCATCAGTTCGTTGTAATCCATTTTCTCTTTGAAACCTTGTTGAATCCGCGCTTTTTCCTCTGTGCTCATCATCTCAAATCACCACCCGATTGCGTTCGGACTTAGAGAAAATTTTACCCGGGTTCATAATATGGTTCGGGTCAATCGCGTTCTTTATCCCGCGCAGCACTTCAACCCCGGCTTCCCCAATTTTCAAATGCAAATAAGGTAATTTCATCGCGCCGACACCATGTTCCCCGGTAATCGTTCCGCCTAGTTCGATCGCTTTATGAAAAATTTCTTCAAATGCTTTTTCAACGAGCGCCATTTCTTCTTCATTACGCGCATCCGTCAAACAAGTCGGGTGAAGATTCCCGTCCCCCGCATGCCCGAATGTACAAATGGTGAGCTGATACTTTTTGGCGATCGCTTCGATTTCACGCACCATTTCCGCGATTTTAGAACGAGGCACGGTCGCATCTTCAAGGATTGTTGTCGGTTTCACTCTTGACAGCGCAGATAATGCCGTTCGCCTTGCGCTTGTTAATGCTTCGGCTTCTGCATCTGTTTTCGCCACACGCACATCGACTGCATTGGTTAATCTGCATATTTCTTCGATTCTTTCCATATCTCGCTCGACTACTTCCGGCGGTCCGTCTTGCTCGATCAACAAAACGGCACCTACATCTGTCGGAAGTCCGATTTGCGCAAAGTCTTCAACGACTCTCACCGTTTGTTGGTCTAAAAACTCAAGCGTTGCCGGGATAATACGGTTTGCAATAATTGCTGACACTGCTTCTGCCGACGTTTCCAAGTCATCGAACAGCGCAAGCATCGTTTTCTTCGTTTCCGGCTTGGGAATTAATTTCAACGTCGCAGCCGTCACGACACCAAGCGTCCCCTCCGACCCGACAAATAATCTCGTCAAGTCATAACCCGCCACGTCTTTGGCCAACTTGCCGCCTGTCTGAATGATTTCCCCGTTCGGCAACACAATTTCCAAGCCCATGACGTAATCTCTCGTCACACCGTATTTCAACCCGCGCAATCCGCCGGCATTTTCGCTAATATTTCCGCCGATTGTTGAAATATGCATGGAGCCTGGATCTGGAGGATAAAACAATCCTTTTTCTTCAGCGGCAGCGATGATATGAGAAGTAATAACGCCCGGTTGGACAGTCATCGTTAAATTCTCTTCATCGATTTCTAGTATTCTATCCATATGTTTAAATAGAAGAACAACCCCACCTTGCAACGGGGTTGTGCCTGCGCTTAAATTCGTACCGGATCCTCTTGGAACAATCGGTATTTTATGTTCGTTACATAGTTTGACGACCGCGGCGACTTCATGCGCATTTCTGGGCGCAACAATGCAATGAGGCATCGCTTGAAAACCGGGCGTTGCGTCGTACGAGTAAGCAAGTAATGACGCCTGATTGTCCTCGACATTTTCTTTTCCAACGAATTGTTCAAACTGTGATTTGATAGTTTCAGAGATCATTGACATTCTCCTTCTATTTATCGTCAACAACAATATAAGTAGCTTCAACAGGCCCGTGCACACCGACAATGAGGTTCATTTCAATGTCCGCACTGTTACTAGGTCCTGATATAAAGCTAACACATGACGAAACTTCACGCCCATTTTTATTCGCTTCGTGAATTTGTTTCACCGCTTGCGTCATACGCGGAACGAGTGTGCTTTTCGGAATGACAACCACATGAACTCTTGGAAGCAAACTGATCGAACGGCCATTATCTTTGTCGTTAAACAACGTAATCGTTCCGGATTCAGCAAGCGTGATTTCACTAAACGTAATTCCGATGTCCGCTTGTTCAGCGAACACTTGGTTTTCCGTTCCGATTGCCGAATCCCAAAGACGCACGTCGACGCCTTCTTGTTTAAGGTCGTCAAATACAACGTCCAACCCGTATTCTTTATTCCGACGGTCATTCGCCGCGAGCACTTTGTTTCCGTCATGCGCTTTGATCGTCGATTTGAGTATATCGGATAATCCAGCAAAATCCGTCTTTTTGAAGTTCGTATGAATGACTTTGCATTGTTGCTCCAACACATCGACTAATTCATCTTGCGAAAGCCCTTCATAGACTTCCCACTGAGGACTCAAACTCCATTTCGGTCGCTCTACGCCAGTTGTGCGACGGGGTCTCCCGAGGGTGTTTGCCAAGTTATCTAAAAAACTTTCACGATTTTGTATCGTCATTGCGACTTTCCTCCTTTTTCCCGTTCTTTAAACCACGAACGAAACGTTTGCTGACTAGGAGCAGGAAAATCGCGCTGCGCTGTCCAATTTTTCAACGGACCCGGACCTTTTGTAATATTTTCATCTTTCGTCCACGGTTTTAATGCCGTACGCGCCAACTTGGAACTTAATTTATAAGCGGCTGGGTGGGTCGACCACTTAACAAATCCATTCATCGCAATTTTTTCACCCATCGGCGCCATATTTTTCTCAACCATGATTTCCCGATGGCGAATTAACTGCTCGTGCAGCGGAATTTTCACGGGACATACATCTGTACAAGCACCGCACAACGTAGAAGCATGCGGAAGTTCTTTATGATTTTCATAGCCGTCCAGTAAAGGCGTCAAAACTGCGCCAATCGGTCCCGGATAAATCGATCCGTAAGCATGGCCACCAATATGTCGGTACACCGGGCAAACGTTAATGCATGCCGCACAACGGATGCAGTGCAGCGCTGATTGGAATTCAGTGCCTAAAATTTTAGACCTTCCGTTATCGACGATGACTAAATGGAATTCCTCAGGACCGTCAATCTCCCCTGCTAAACGCGTTCCAGTAATCCCCGTAATATAACTTGTTAATTTTTGACCGACTGCAGATCTTGTCAGCAAACTGACTAAAACATCAAGTTCTTCCCATGTAGGCACGATTCGTTCCAAGCCCATAACCGAGATTTGCGTGTCAGGCAAGGTCGTTGCTAGTCGCGCGTTTCCTTCATTCGTCACGAAAGTTACCGCACCTGATTCAGCAACAGCAAAGTTGCAGCCCGTTATGCCGATATCAGCCGACAAAAAGTCTTTTCTTAATTCTTCACGTGCAAATAAACCAAGTTCTTCAGGCGTGTTTGATTTATCATAGCCCCTTTTATTGGTGAAGGTATCTTTAATTTGGTCTCTATTTAAATGCAGCGCTGGTGTCACAATATGCGACGGTACATCGCCGTCTAATTGCAAAATCCATTCGCCCAAGTCCGTTTCAATGACTTCCGAGCCGGCTTCTTCCAACGCTTTGTTTAATCCGATCTCTTCTGTCACCATCGATTTTGACTTCACGACTTTTTTACCGTTTTTTCTTTTTATGACTTCTTTAATATATTCATTGGCCTCATCTGCAGTTGCAGCAAAAAATACTTGGCCACCGCGTTTTGCAACGTTATCACTCAATTGTTGAAGGTAGTAATCAATGTTTTCCAACGTATGCGAGCGTATTTCTTCACCCAAAGTACGCCAATCTTCCCAGTTTCCCAATTCCTCTGTCGCGACGCCTCGTCGACCTCTGAAACGGCCTTGAGCGGAAGCAACTGAATTCAACATAAAGTCATTTTCGATTCCTTCTTGAACGCGCGTTTCAAACGAAGGATTTCCGATACGAATACCCATCTAAATCACACTCCTTCACTTAACTGTGTTTAATATTTCAGCAAGATGAACGACTTTCACATTTCGTCCTTCTCTTGATAACCGACCTCCGATATTCATCAAACAAGCCATGTCTCCACCGACCAAATACTCCGCTTCTGTTTCAACGACATGATCCGCTTTTTCTTGAACCATTTGCCCCGAAATCACGGAGTTTTTAACAGCGAACGTTCCACCAAACCCGCAACAATCCTCACCATGCGGAAGTTCGACGAGATCCACGCCTTCAACATGTTGCAACAGTTGAACAGGCGCCGCTTTCACCCCTAAGATTCGAGTCATATGACAGGAAGGGTGATACGTCACTCTTCCTTTGAACGTTGAGCCGACATCGACAATTCCCAACACTTCGACGAGAAACTGCGTAAGCTCAAACGTTTTTGCAGCAAGCTTTCTTGCTTCTTCTTCCCATTCGGGATCTCCGCGAAAAATCGCTTCATAACCTCTTAACATCGCTACGCAAGAACCAGACGGACCAACAACATATTCTGAATCCCGGAAAACTTTCATCATATGCTTCATCGTTGCTTTCGTATTTTCCAAATACCCGCTGTTGTAAGCCGGTTGACCGCAACAAGTTTGCGTATCAGGGAAATCCACCTCGCACCCGAACCTTTCCAAAATTTCCACCGTGTCTTTCCCGACATTCGACGTCATAATATCCGCCATGCATGTTATAAACAAAGAAACTTTCATCTCGTTCACCTCTACTATTCTCTAAACTTCATATACTTTTCCAATGACTTTTCGACATTCGTTAAATGTTCCAACATGAATTGATAAGCTTTTTTCGGTTCTCTCGCTTTGATCGCGTCATAGATCATTTGGTGTTCATGAATAAGTGAAACCGTTTTTTGCTCCGAATAAATTAACACTTCTCGCGTCTCTCTTAAAACACTGACCATCACTTCAGAGACTGACCGCATCAAATGAATGAGAATGTCATTATGCGTCGCATTCGCAATCGCCATGTGAAAACGCATATCAGCGTCTTCGCCAATTTCACCATTTGTTTGCGCCTGTTTCATCTCTTCAATGGCTTCTTGGAGTGGTATTAGATCTTCCTCTTTATGGTGGAGCGCAGCTGATCTCGCAGCCCCTACTTCAAGAACTTTACGCACTTCATACAATTCTTTGATGTCTTCCATTTTCATTAATAACCCTGCATTAACCGGCAAGGCAAAATTCGACGCATCAAATTGCGTGATAAAAGTCCCTTCGCCTTGTCGCATCACAACTAATCCCATCGCCCGCAAACCGCTCAGCGCTTCTCTTACCGCAGAACGACTCACATCAAAACTTTTTGCTAATTGCTCTATAGAATCTATTTTATCGCCAGGTTTTAACTCGCCATTTTTTATCATGTTGATCAGTGCATCCGCAACTTCTTCATAAATCTTCTTGATTTGAATTCGTTTATTTCCCATTATTTTCTCTCCCAATCTAGCAATAATTCCTACTTCAAACTTTACTGGATAAAAAGACATATTGGAAGAGACGATTGGTTTCATTACATGAGCGAAAGAATGACAAACCCGCCAATTCCCGCCAATAAACAATAAAGTAATGAAGGAATTATTGTTTTACGAATAATATCGCCTTCTTTGCCCGACAAACCAACGACAGCCGAAGCAGCAACGACATTATGAACACAAATCATATTACCCGCTGCAGCCCCGATAATTTGACCCGCCAAGATAACATTCGTACTAAGTCCAGTTTGCTGAGCAATACTGAACTGAACCGGTGAAAAGGTCAAAGTGGAAACGGTTGCACTTCCTGTAATAAACGCCCCCAACGCACCAAGGAATGGCGCGACAAAAACCCATACAGGACCGAAAGTACCTGCCAACGCTTCCGCAATATATTGAGGCATGCTGATTAGATCTTTCACGTTCATTCCCGAATTCGTAAAAACTTGCACTAAAGCAAGCGTGAATAGCAACGCAAAACTTGCAGCCTTAATCGAAATCAATGAATCTTTACTCGCTTTGGTAAAATTGCTAAATGATTTTCTTTGGATCAGAACTGCTAAAATTGCAGCTAATATGAGAATCGTCCCCGGTGAATATAAAACTTCCCATCCCGAATTCACATCTTCAACGCCAATAACATCACGCCATGTTAAATCGACTGCAGATAAAGCAAAATCCTTAACCGCCGGAACGATACGTGTGAGCAACAATAACACGACCACAACCAAGTACGGAGCCCACGCAGTCAGTAAACCCATCTTCGACTTTTCCGTTTTTAATTCAAAACCGTCGCGAAGCGCATCTTTCCACTCCGTTTTCGGCATAAGAAAACCAGCTTTTGCCGTTCCCGCCGCAAGTACTAAACCTGTTAACGATGCTAGAATTGAAACAAATTCCGGACCGAAAAGCGTTGCATATAAAAATGCAGATGACGTGTATCCAATCCCGACAAGTAACGTCCAAGGAAGTAATGCAAATGCATCTGACAAACCTTTCTTTTTACCGAAAAACACCGTTAAAATAACGATTAGAATGAACGGGATAAACGTTCCCGCGAAAAAGTCCAACATCGTTATTTTCTTTGCTACATCATGATAAAGCGCTAAGTCAGCCCCAGGAAGATTACTCAATCCCACAACGACCGGCGTCCCGACTGCTCCGAACGGAACTGACGCACTATCCGCGATCAAAGCTAAAACCGCTGCCGCCATCGGATGAAACCCTAACGCAAACATCAAAGGACCTACAACCGCTGCCGGCGTTCCGAACCCAGCAGCTCCTTCAATTAAAGCGCCAAATAAAAATCCGACAATAACGACCTGCACGCGCATATCGCCTGAAATACTTTGGAACCCTTGGTTAATACGAGCAACCGCTCCTGTATTCGTAAGCGTATTTAATAATACAACCGCTCCAAATAGTATTAAAAGAATCGTTAACGCCTTATGTCCACCTTGCAAAATAGACGCTAAAACGATTTTACCTTCCATCCCCCACACCGTAAGCCCCAACAGGATCACGATAATTGAGCTGAAAAACATTCCTTTTAGCGCTGACATTCTCAAGATTACTAGAAAAAATAATGGCGCAATAATTGCCGTTAGTGCTACAAGTAATAACAAATTAATTCCTCCTTTGTTGACGTTGCCTCGTTTTTGTAATGTCTTATCATAAGGTCATCTGATGACTTAGATTAAAACTTAATGTCTGCCGCATGAATTTTAAAATGTATGTGTTCTATGTAATCGTTTTCACAGCTGACCTATAGTATACCGCAGATTGGCTAACGTGACAAAACTATTTTTCTTTCCTCATTGAATTTTCTAAAATATATAGCCAGAAATCATATTAACAATCAAGTTATTGAATTGCAAGACATTTTTCGATTTTACTTCATTTCAGGCATAAAAAAACCTCACTTTTTATTAGTGAGGTTCTACATCCGATTTAGTCCCTTTCAACCGGCATCGAGCAACATCTAAATGATCCGCCAGACTTGATAATTTCGGAAAAATCGACTTCGATGACGTTGAAGCCGAAGTCTCGCATTTTTTTATTCACATCGGTGTTTTGCGGTTGACTGAACACTTTTTTGTCTCCAATCGAAAGGACATTCGTGCCCAACGTAAATTGTTCTTCTTCGGATACTTCCATAAGCGTATATCTGTCAGCAAGCATCTTGACCGTTTCATCGTCCAAGGCTTTCGGGAATATAAGGGCGACTCTTGGCGATAGTATGTTAAATACACAGTCCAAGTGCAAGTATTTTTCGTTAAACGGAATTGGAATGACTTCATGATCTGGAAGCTTTTCTGATAATTTGCGAACAGCATCCATACTCGTTCGGCTGCTAATTCCCACGAATACAGTGTGACGATCGATGATGACGTCGCCGCCTTCTATTTTATTCGTGCGAAGTTTATTATATAAAGTGTTCGTCGATTGCAACCATCTTTCAAGCGTCTTTTCTTCACCTTCGCGAATCTCGCTCCCCATTTCAGCGATGAATATATCATCACCTAACGTAAAACCGATATCGCGCGTGAAAACTTGTTCGGGAAATTGCTCAGACGCTGGCAATCGAATGACTTCGACATCATGCTCTTCCAGTTTTTCAATAAAAGCGTCATGTTGTTTTTTAGCAATATTTTTGTTTATGTTTTCATCTTTATATTGTTCTTGAACCTCATTGATCACTTCTTGAATTTTCATATACTTCGGCTCGCAAACAATCACACGTTGCAGCGTATCGTATTCGCTTTGACAGCCTGTTGAAGTGTTCGGTTCAGCTTCCTTTGGGGGTTTCATTTTGAATGTCCTCCGATTAATTTATATTTGTCCATTAATAGGAATTCCCTATTCTTCAATTTCCAAACGCAATATGCTGAAATCGTTTCATTTCCCTCTAGGCGGGTACCAATAAAAGAGCAATGAATATACTTATATAACAGCTTCTATTGGAACGGAGGAACATTATGATTAAGATTGGCAAGGATTTACTCGAAAAAAAGGACTTCGAAACAAGAGATGATTTACCCGAATGGCTTATCAATGAATATCAAACATTTCATAATATCGTGACTGATAAAACGTTTCCTTGCTACTTTGGAATGGCGGGAGAATTAGGCGGCGAATTGCGATATGGCTACATAACGCAAGATGACTGGTCTAATTTACCGAGTATCTTGAAATCATTTTTATCACTTTTCGATAATCCCAAACATAAAAGGCATGGCTTATTCGTATTTGTCGAACCCTTCAAAGTTGAAGGATCTATTGAAGACTACCGAAAACAATTTTGGGACATCTTGCAGTATTTGCATGATGTTGATGAAGTCGAGTGGCCAGCGGATAGTCCGCGCGATCCGAATCATTATTTATGGGATTTCCGATTCCACGGCGAGCCGATATTCGCATTCGGCAATGCACCGGCCTATAAACAACGAAAGACACGGCATTTGGGAAATTCCATGGTGATCGGTTTCCAACCGCGTAAGATTTTTGAAGGATTAAAAGGAACGGAAAAAGGCGGGATTATGTCACGCGAAAAAGTACGCAGGCGCGTCGAGGTGTGGGATCAATTGCCGAAGCATCCAGATATCAGCCATTTTGGTGATCCAACGCATAATGAATGGAAGCAATTTTTTATCGGAGATGATAGTGAACCGATTGTTGGGAAATGTCCGTTTTTGCATAGGGAAATGAAGTAAAAGCTGCCTGGGATGCCGGCTTTTTTGATTGTGGTGATTTGCTTGCACTTGGGGGCGGTTTGGTTGCACTCTGGTGGGTTTTGCTTGCACTTGAACGTGTTTTGGTTGCACTCATAGGGTGTTTGCTTGCACTCAAATGGATTTGCTTGCAAGTCGGGACTGTGTGCCCACAATAAATTGATCTAGAAAATCAAAAAAACCACAACGATGCGAGGTTTTAATGCTTCATAATTCCAAATGAATAAGTTTCAATAAAGTTAACCATATCTTCAAATTCATATATACCATTGACAGTATCAACTACAAAATCAGCAGTTTCCTTTTGTGGAGGCATGAATGAATAACCGTTGTAGTGTAGAAACTGCCTTAACGCAACTAAAGCCGTTCTTTTATTGGCATTATGAAAACAATGATTTTTAGCGATTGATTCAAAAAGGGCTGCAGCCTTCGAGAACACATCAGGGTAAGCTTCTTCGCCAAAAGCACTTTGCATTGGCCTATGAACGGCCGAGCCTAACAATAAAGGTTCCTTTACGCCTTTAATCTCCAGAGGCGAATACCGATCAATGAGAAAAAAATTGAGCGCAATTATTTCCTGTGACGTTAAGTATCGCATTATCGATCCTTCAATTCTTTTAGTGTGGCGTCGTACATTTCCACTGTCTCATTCAAAACATCAAAGAAATCTTCAGAAATTCCAACTGGATATTCTACTGCTTTTATTTTCTTTATTACTAATTCATCTTTCCTCATTTCCACTTGGACATCGTCGCCCTTCGATACTTTTAAATAGTTCAGCATTTCAGAGGATAGCGTCAAACCTAATGAGTTTCCAATTTGTGTTATTCTTCTTGATTGAGTTCGGGTTTCAACTTGTTCTTCATTCATTTTCATTAAATTCTCCTTCCCATTAATAACGTTATAACTATTATAACATTATAATTCATTGTCGTAAAGGTATCTATCACGAAATCTGCACTTTACGCGACTAAAAAACATAATTGAAAACACGATTACTTAGACACAATAAGTTATCTGATTTCGAATAAAAAGACTGAAAACCATTGATTGGTTTTCAGTCTTTTTAATTTCAATCTTTTAATACACCTAAAATAAATCGCTCTTTATAATTCGTATAATCATCCATATCCCCAGTTTCATTCTGAATATAATTCGCTTTTAATTCTTCATATTCTTTTCTTAATGCCTGTGACGAATTAAGTTTGTCGCGGAATAATATCAAGTCATTCCACTTTTCACCTCTATAATCCACCATATGAATAATATGAGTTTTGACATCAAATGTTTCATTATTATCAAATTTAGCCAAAACAATTTCATCCTCTAACACTACACGAAGACGATAAAAGCTGATCTCTTGTAGACTTCTAAAAATATGAGATGGAACATTATTTACATCATCTACGCCAACAGCAAAATCAATCATCGGTTTTGCTTTAATCCCTTTGATGGATGTGCTGCCGATATGTTCAATGCGGTTGATGTCTATGCTAGTTGCTTCATGGATTTCTTTTTGCGTTTTTAAGAATTCCTCTTTCCAACCTTCTTGCGGTTCAACTAATTTAATTTCCCCTCTGTTCAATCCTAAGATCACTTTACCGACTCCCCCTATTTCCTTGTCTTTTTTTGTCGATTTCCCGGGAAATGCGCTAGTTATTTTCCGCCCATCTCATAATACAGGTCCATTTCGGTCTGTGGAACCATGCCGCCGCCTGTTGCCCAAACGATATGTGTTGCATTCGGTGAATTTGCATCTTCACTATTTCCCCGAATCGTATTTATAGGTCCAATCATCCCTGCCAGTGCAGAAGGCTCGAGTCGAATGCCTTCCGTATCAACAAGTGTTTTCAAGAGTTTGAAAAGTTCTTCATCTTGAATGGTATAAATTGCCGATAATAATGGCTCCATAGTTTTCCCTGCATGGTGAGAAGGCCTGCCTACCGCAAGACCGTCCGCCGCCGTCAAATTACTGAGGCCGAAGTCTTGAACGGAAACTTTTTCGTGCAGCCTTGTCATCATTCCAAGCAGGACAGACGGCGAGTGCGTTGGTTCCGCGAAGAAACAATGCACATTGTCGCCGAAGATGAGTTTCAACCCGAACGCCACACCACCCGGGCTTCCGCCCACTCCGCAAGGCAAGTAAACAAAAAGCGGGTTCTTCTCATCGACGATTGTTCCGCGTTCTTTCAATTGAGAAGCAATCCGCTCGCCCGCAACCGCATAGCCGAAAAATAAATCATAAGAGTTTTCATCATCGATAAAATAGCAAGTCGGATCCTCTTCTGCTAGTCGACGTCCTTCGTTTATCGCTACACTAAAATCATAAGGATATTCGACAACAATGACGCCTTTTTCCCGTAGAAGATTCTTCTTCCACTGTTTTGCATCTGCCGACATATGAACCGTCACGTGGAATCCAAGTTTCGCGCTCATAATTCCGATGCTGAGTCCAAGATTTCCCGTGGAACCGACGGCGATTTTATGTTTTGCAAATAAGTCTTTGAATTCCTGCCCCGCCATTTTCGCGTAGTCATCTTCTTTTGTTAGCAACCCGTGTTCTAACGCAAGCGTTTCTGCATGCTTAAGCACTTCATATATTCCGCCGCGTGATTTAATGGAACCTGATATCGGCATTGCGTTATCTTGTTTTAACAGAAGTTCGCCAGGAATCTTAACCCCGTAGTTCTGTTCAAGTTCTTTTTTCATAGTTGGTATAGCAGTCAATGGAGATTCAAGAATTCCATTCGAATCCTGAGTTTCAGGAAAAACAAGTTCAATATATGGCGCGAAACGTTTCAAACGTTCGGAAGCTTCTTTCACATCCGCCGCCGTCACTGTCACCTTTGTAAGTCCTGTTTTAGTTGACTCCAGTAAGGGATTTTCCCAAAAGACTACTTCCTCGTTCATTATGTTTCCGATTAGCGGCAACTTTTTTTGCCACATATTCGTATCTACTTCACTCATGGTCTCGCTCCCTTTTCAGAATGATCTATGATTAGTATACCATTCTGGGCGATTTGCAATCCTGTCCCAACCTTTTATTGATTCACAACAAATTGAGCAATCAGTTCTTCGGTCAGTTGAAATTTAGGATTTGTCTTATCATTTCCGTCTGCTTCAACGTCCATCACAACAGATATAATGCGCCGCCCGTCGAAAACTCCCGTGCTCGTGAAGCAAGGTCCCGCCATTTCTGTATAACCCGTCTTCATGCCGTCTATTTCTCCCACAGCCATCGGCATGCCCGGCAACATTGAATTCGTGCTCCAAAGCTGATGACCATCGGTTGTTGTGAAGTTCGTTATTTTCGTGAAATCAAGCACTTCAGGATATTTGGCAATTAATTGCTGTGCGATTATCGAAACGTCTTTCGCAGAAGAAAGATTCGTTTCATCCTTACTTTTTCCAACATAGTCTCCGTCCAGCCCGCTCGCGTTATAGAAAATTGTTTTCTTTAGCTTAAAAGCCTTAGCTTGCTTATTCATAAGGTCAACAAAAGCCTCTTCAGATCCACTCACCATTTCCGCAAGCGCAATTGCCGCGTCATTCGCAGAAGTTACGGTCATCGCCGTGAAAAGCTCTTTCACAGTATATGTACGATTATTCGACATGCCCAATCTAACAACAGCCGATTCACTAGTCATTTCGCGAACATACTCACTCGGACTATATTCACTATTCCAAGACAATGAACCATTCTGAATAGAATTCAACACCAAGTATTGCGTCATCATTTTAGACATGCTCGCAATAGGCAATGATTCAGTACTATTTTCCTCGTACAAAACCTTCCCCGTCTCCGCGTCGATTAAAATAATCGCCTTAGCCTTCACACCAAAATCATGGGGATCAGTTGTAGGAATATCATTTTTAAAAGCCAGCGTAAAGCCAATAATTAGTATGAGTACAATAAATAGAAACTTCTTCATGTAAACACGCCTTTTCGATTATTCGTTATCTTTATCTTAGCCACTGAAACTGAAGAATCTCACAGTTAATTCATGAAGAATTCCTTAAGATTTGCAAATTTATTTATATAAACCCGCATATAGTGAACATAGTTGATTGGAGTGGAGGGCGGCGACTCCAGCGGAATCAGCGAGAAAGTCGAGACCCTGGACTGAGCGTAGCGAGGGAAGCGGCTCGGCGCTCGCCCGCAGGAAAATGATAAAAGTTGAAGGAGGCGGTTAGATGCGACAAGCATAAGACGAATTAACGGAGTGGCGTTTTTTTGCCACGCAGTTAATTTGGCTTATCACTCGAGCATCTGCCTCCAGAGACTAGATAAGCGCCGCCCGCAACGGAAATCAACGGCTTCAGCCATAAGCTATCTCAAAAATAACCAAATCAAAATCAATATAACCCCAAAACCCAACCATAAAGAAGACAACATTCGCTCGCGTTTCTTCTTATCCTCCATACCACGTGTCAAATACCGGATAATTAATTCAGCCACAACCGCAATCATAATAATTATTATCCAATTCATATTCATTCCCCCTATTAATAACCAATTTTAACATATCCCTTTGCACACACCACCGTCATCCAATCCGAATACACTACTGTAATAAGTTAATAATGGTGGTGAATTCGATGGAATTAGCAACAATTCTAGCTGGGCCAATATTACGAAGAGTTGACACGAACTCGGTCACGATTTGGATCGCGACCAGTCGACCCTTCGATATTGATGCAGCAATTTATATGATAAACGAGCGGCTTTCATTGCCCGTACAAACAAATACGACTTCAATTCGCGCAGGGAAAAACTTATTCCTTCACCTTGTTGAAATTAACGGTTTTTTCCCCATGGACACTTTACTCGGCTACAATCTGTATTTCCATGACGGGGAAGACGCCTACGACTTAACGAGCCTCGGTTTAATTTCCGACAACGAGGAACTGTCCATCGCCTATGACGATATCCCTTACCCATCCTTTCACATTCCCGCGAACACCACCTCGAACTTCCTTTATGCATCTTGTCGAAAATTTCACGGAAAGGGTGGTGATTCACTTGTAGCTGGGGATAAAACGATTTGCAACGCACCCAGAAATTTGAAAAGTCGTCCGAGCTCGCTATTCTTACTCGGCGATCAAATCTATGCGGATGACGTAGCGGATCCACTTTTCCCGGTTATTCAATCAGTTGTGGAATGCCTCGCATTTAAAGATGAAAATTTAGCGCAAGTAGAACCTCGTCTCGCTGGATATCCTTTTAATAAATTAATCCAGAAAATTAACGGCCGCCAATTCAGCATGGAACAATTTTGTCAATTCACATCAGCTAGTATGAGTAATCACTTAATGACGTTTGGTGAATATGCTGCGATGTATCTATTGTCATGGGGACCGGCGTTATGGGAAACAGCATATATTCCAACATTCGAGGAAGTCGTGGAAAAGGGACATTACCATTTTATCTTCCCGAATGATAAAACCGAAATTGTAAAATGCGAGAAAAGCTATAATCGGCAAACGGAAGACCTTCTTCAAACCATCGGAAATCTGCACCAGGTTCGCAGACTACTAGCAAACGTGCCGACGTACATGATTTTCGATGACCATGATGTAACGGACGATTGGAATGTGTCTCAAAAATGGCAGGAAAATGTTTCGCGGTCACCTTTAGGCAAACACGTTATTGCAAACGGATTATGTGCATATTGGGCTTTTCAAGGCTGGGGCAATGAGCCACAACGGTTCGAGGAGGCGTTCCTACAGTCGATGGAAGATCATTTAGACAGGTTCGTTGCCGGCACACCCGCCTATGAAGAATGGACCCGACGGCTTTGGACATTCACGCATTGGCATTTTGTCGCGCCGACTAAACCCGCTGCGCTATTTCTAGATACGCGGACAAAGCGTTCCTTTGACGACGCGCCGCAATCCGTGAAAGTCGGTTGGATGTTCAAAGAAAATGTTCAGGCGCCTAGATTGATTGGTCCTAAAGGATGGCAAAGGATAGCCAGGACACTTTCGTTTTCCGGTTGGAAAAAGAGAGACCCTTTAATCATTATTTCCCCAACGCCGTTGTACGGCATGGGTTTGATAGAATCAGTGCTTCATTCTTATGTCTATCCGCTCCGAGCCATTGGAATACCCGTTCACGAAATGCTCGATTTTGAAGCTTGGAAATATAACGGAAATGGGTTCAGCGATTTTATTCGCTTTATTTTTAAATGGCAGCCTTCCAAGTGCATCATTTTGTCTGGGGAAGTCCATTATGCTTCCGCTGTAAAGTCTCGCGTCGAATCCAAAAGAGGGCGGACGACGGAAATTATCCAGTTCACAAGCAGTCCATCAAATAATATGAGTTTTACCGGCGTATGGGGTTTTCTGATGAAGTCTGCGCTTTGGTGGAATACGCAAAAACGTAAAAGGAAATACATTTCACGACACTGTGATGACTCGTTCACCATTTTAAACGAACGCTATAATGGAGGTAGTCGTCCGGAATGGCAAGAGGAACTCCATTATTTAAAAACAAATAAAGGATCCATTGTCGAGACGAAAAACAATATCGGGCTTTTATCAATCGGTAAGGGAACGATTGAAAATTCACTGCTTCAGATAAAAGGCGAACAAGTAAAGGCTTCAAAATATAAAAGTTAATTAAAACTCCGCCAGATAATCGGCGGAGTTTTTCACTTATAGATTTGTCCTTACACCCCAAAGTTCCGGGAAAAACTGATGATCAAGGACAGACTTCAAGTAGCTTACGCCCGCTGAACCGCCAGTCCCTTTTTTAAAGCCAATAATCCTTTCGACCGTTTTCATATGACGGAAACGCCATTGTTGATGGCTATCTTCAATATCGACCAACTTTTCAGCGAGTTGATATAAATCCCAGTGACTCTCTACATTTCGGTACACTTCCAACCAAGCTTCCGCGACAGATTGGTCCCCCTTGTACGTGATGGAGAAATCTCGGTTCAATAATTCCGGGTTAATGGAAAATCCAGCTTTTGCAAGCGCACGAATCGATACATCATAAATACTCGGCGCTTTAAAGGCTGCTTCCAGTTCTCCAGCAAGTTCAGGGTCTTTCTCATAGATTTTCAAAATATGCGGTTGTTTATAACCGAGCGCAAACTCGATAAGCCTGTTTTGGTATGATTGAAAACCTGATGCGCGGCCTAAACTATCTCGAAACTCCATGTATTCTGCCGGCGTCAACGTTGCCAGCACATCCCAAGCTTGAATGATTTGCGTTTGAATGCGTGAGACCCGTGCAAGCATTTTAAACGCTTCTGGCAACTCATCCTTTTCGATTAATTCGACGGCAGAATTTAGTTCGTGCAAAATTAGTTTCATCCAAAGCTCGCTCACTTGGTGAATGACGATAAATAACATTTCATCGTGATGTCCTGAAAGTCGCGTCTGGCTAGACAACACTTTGTCGAGATTTAAATATTCGCCGTATGTCATCTGTTCTTTAAAATCTGTGTAAATCCCTTTGTCATCCATTTTTCCGCACTCCTTCGATGGGTCTTATCACTGCACGAACTGGGCTACCGTCAGCATCCGCTAAAGGAAGAGGCAGCGCAATTAATTCGTAATCGCCAGGTTCGACAGATTCAAGAAAGATATTTTCCAAAATCATCACGCCATTATTGTTCAGCGAATGATGCGCATCCAGTGATTTACTCGTTTCCGGGTCAACCGACGGCGTATCAACACCGATGAGACGGACTCTGCGCTCTTTTAATAATGGGCCAATATCCGCACGCAAATAGGTGAAGACTTCCGGAAAAACAGTAAAACTTGAGCGACTGCCCGTTTTCAATAAAATCCGCTCTGCGCCGCCGAAATCGATACTTTCCAATTCCGCGCGACCGATGCTTTCATGTCCTGAAACGTCAATGACTCTTGCCCGGCCGATGTACAAATCAATTGGCAAATCAAGCACTTTCAAACCATCGTCATCGAAATGAAATGGTGCGTCGATATGCGTTCCCATATGCATGCTTGTCGTCATTTTTCCGATATTCACGGAACCCGTATCTGACTTCTTGAACGCAACTTCATAGGAAAATGGCGTATCCCCCGGCCATTCTGCAATCCCGTTTCGAAGCGGTTGTGATATATCAATCCATTTCTTCGTCACGCCACAACGCCCCTTTTGTTCTCGAATTTCTCGTAGCGTTTTTCATCCATAATACTTTTCAGTTTCTGTACAGTATGCCAAACATCTTCGAATGAGTTATAAAGCGCAACCGGTGCCAGCCTCACACCATTTGGTGCACGGAAATCTGGAATAACTCCGTCCTCTTTTAAGGCACTGCAAATTCGGGCAGCTTCTTTATGTTCGAGCAAAATATGACCGCCGCGTGTTTCATCAACAGGACTTCCTATTGTAAACCCGTGCCCGTTAAGTTCTATGCGAATTAATTCCAACATATAGCTTGTCAATTGAAGCGATTTTTCACGCACGCGCTTGATCCCGACTTCATCAAACAAATCGAGCGCGCCAATAACAGGCGCTAAACTTAGGACATGTGGTGTGCCGATTTGATAAGCACCCGCATCCAGCGCCGGATCCATTTCGTGGTCCATGTCAAATTGCGATTCTTTTTTCGAACCGAACCAACCGGCAAGTCCTGGCGCATTTTTGAAGTTTTTCTCGTGAACGAACAATCCGCCAACAGAACCCGGCCCGCCGTTCAAATGTTTATACGTGCACCAGAATGCGAAGTCCGCGCCCCAATCATGAAGCGAATGTTCAATCGCGCCGACTGAATGGCATAAATCGAAACCGATTGGAATGCCTCTTTCGTTTGCGGCAGCTGTTAACCGTTTCATATCGAGGATTTGCCCGCTTCGGTACAACACTGACGGCAGGACGATTAATGCGATGTCGTCTGTCATCGCTTCAATAATATCGTCTTCCGATAAAAATCGACCATCTCGACTTTTCACGCGCACAAGATGTTCTTCAGGATCATACCCTTTTAACGTCAATTGACTTTTCAAAGCGTAGATATCTGAAGGGAAATTCAGTTCATCTGCGAGGATTTTGGTTTTATTGCCAGTTGGATTATAAAAAGTCGCGGCGAGTTGATGCAAATTCGTCGTTGTCGATCCCGTTGCAATCACTTCATTTTTCATGCCCCCGACGAGCGGCGTCATTTTTTCGCCGACCGATTCCGATAAGTAAAACCACGGATTATCTCCTTCCGTCCAACCATCGATGCCGAGCGTCTTCCAAGAATTAAGCAAATCCAGCAAAGTTTTTTCGGCTCGTTTCGATAAAAGACCCAATGAGTTTCCGTCCATATAAATTGTGTTTTCTTGTAAATAAAACTCTTCTCTTAGACGGGCCAAGCCGTCTTTCTTATCGAGACCCCGTGCGTAGTCGAGCGATGGTGTCAGTTTCAATTTACATACCCCCGTGAAATTTTCTATCTTGTTAAAATCATATCATTAATCGGAATGACTTGGCACAAAAAAATACAGACAGAAGTGTATGTTACACTTCCACCTGCATTGACTAACTAGTATACCCACTTCTCCGCTTTTTAAACATTCTCAAAATTGTGCCCCCGAGTCCAATTAGCGCGCCCAAGATAACGACGATTTTTAAAACGGGATGCCAATCACGGATAATCGCGTGCAACAGGACTCCGATTAATATAGCTAACTGTGCTGGCGTATTGTATTCTTTCTTTTTCTTGAATTCAGCTAAGTAAAAGAAGACTAAAAATACACCCAAAACAACCCAACGAATAATTCCCAGAATCACCATCAGCCCATATCCCCCTATTTAAACCAACCTTTTTCTTTAAATCGAGAAATCGCTTCAATTCGATTGCCGACGCCTAATTTATCCAAAATCGTAGAGATATAATTTCGAACCGTCCCCGGTGTTAAATACAGCTCTCCTGCAATTTCTTTTGTCGTCTTTCCTTTTGACACGAGTTGAAGCACTTGGCTTTCACGATCCGTCAAAGGGTTTTCGTTTTCATCGTCAAAAGCGATATCGACTAATTCAGGCGCATAAATCCGACGCCCATCCATAATCGTTCGAATCGAGCTAACGAGTTCTTCAATCGGACTATCTTTCAATAAATAGCCGCGCACGCCTGCTTTTCGAGCACGTTCAAAATAACCGGACCTTGCAAATGTAGTCAATATAACGATTTTACACGACGAACCTTGCAGAGATTCTGCCGCATCCAATCCAGTCATTACGGGCATTTCAATATCCATAATACAGATATCCGGCTCATGTTCGTTTACTAACTGGACAGCCTCTTCACCGTTTTTCGCCATGCCGACGACTTCCATATCATCTTCCATACTCAGTAAAGAACCTAGTGCGCCCAACAGCATCCCCTGGTCTTCCGCTAAAACAATTCGTATCACGCCAATCCCCCCTCTGCACTTTTCTTAATAATGTCCGGAACGCGAATCGTTAGCTTTGTTCCTGCAGTTGCTTCAATTTCCAAACTCCCGTTTACAAAATCAAGTCGTTCCCGAATGCCTTTTAAGCCGTTTCCAGGGAGATTGATCCCTTTGCCCGGAATACCGATTCCATCGTCTTCCACGCGTATCAAAAATTCATTTACTGAATGCTCGAATTCAATATGGCATTCGGCCCCGTAACTGTGTTTCACGACATTTGTCACGGCTTCTTTCAAGCACATGCTCAACACATTCTCGACTAACGGCGGGATGTCCATCTGCTCAGGATCTCCTTTTACCGTTAACGCCATTTCTGCAGCTTTGACGATTTGCCTAATGCGAATTAATTCGTCTTTTAGCTTCGTCATTCGTATATCATCCACTAGATCCCGCACTTCTTTTAACGCGGTACTTGCGGTTTGTCGAATATCCAATAGTTCTTTTTCCGCAGCCGCCGGGTTTCGTGAAATTAGTCTTCCAGCGAGATCGCTTTTTAAGCCGATCAGCGATAATTTCTGTCCAAGCGTGTCATGTAAATCTCGCGCAATGCGTTCGCGTTCCTCAAGAATGATTAATTCTGAAATACGCTCATTCGCATGTTCCAATTGTCCTTCTAACTTTTCACGTTTGTTTCGATTGTATAAATTGAACGGCAAAAGCACCGTACCAAGAACAGAGATGAGGATGAAATGAATTTGCGGTAAAAATAGTTCAATTTCAATAAAAAACCCAAACACAATCGCCACAATTGTAAAGGCTATATGAAGACCATACATGATAAAAAAGCCGACTGGACTTCGTATATTCCCAATGAAAAATGCCGTGAATATAGATAAGTACAAATAACCGAACAACAAAGTCATGACGACATTAATAATAATTTCAAAACTAATCCACATATAAACAAGTCCGCTTTTCGACTTGTATGAAAAACGATAAGATAGGAAGAATAATAGCAATAATGATATGCCGATTGCAATTTCATAGCCGGATGATGACCTGAATATGAAAAAGAACGGTAAAAAACAAAATACAGCCCATGCATAAATACTAAGCCATGGACTTTTCGGAAAAATACTGTACCAACTTTTCATGTCGCCCACTCACCGTCCTTATCGTTACTCCAATTGTACCAAATTTTTCTACTAATTAGGTATATGAATAAAAAACAGCCACCCTGAGTTAAAAGGTGGCTGCTAAGAAGGTTTTATTCGCCTTCAAAACTTGTGCGTTTCGGTTTTAAATCCATTGAACGACTTGCTTTTCGTACCATGCTTTTAACTTCGCCAAATGTAACGAATCCTTTTTTCTTTGGATCATAAAGTTTGTACTTTAGCGATTCTAAGCTTGTTTTGATGGTGATTGTCGTTGCGTTATGAAGAGGCGGCACGGATTCATGCGCGACTTCCAAGTTGTAATTCGGTACGCGTGGCGACAAGTGATGGACGTGGTGGAAACCGATGTTTCCAGTTGCCCACTGCAATACTTTCGGCAGTTTATAGTAAGAACTTCCTTCGACTGCAGCTTTCACATAATCCCATTCAGACTCTTCTTCAAAATAAGAGTCCTCAAACGTATGTTGAATATAAAACAACCAAATGCCAAGAGCGCCTGCGACAAACATGGTTGTTCCTTGAACGATGACAAATGCTTGCCATCCGATAAGTAAAATCAACAGCGTATATAACACAACGAGAACCGCGTTTGTAAGATACGTATTGTTTCGTTCTTTTTGTCTCGCGTCTTTTCGGTTAAAACGGCTTGAGATCAGGACTAAAAATAAAGGTCCAACGCCAAACATGACGAGTGGATTACGATACAAACGATACATAAAACGTGTCCACTTCGATGCTTCGACGTATTCTTCAACAGTCATGACCCAGATGTCACCGACACCGCGCTTATCAAGATTTGAACTTGAAGCGTGATGAATCGCATGCTCGCGTTTCCATTTAGAATAAGCGAATAAAGTTAAAACACCTGTAATGGTTCCGACGACATCATTTGCTTTTCGACTTCTGAAAAATGATCCGTGCGTGCAGTCATGGAATATGATGAATGTTCGAATGACAAATCCTGCCGCGATAATCGCGAACGGAAGCATCAACCAGAAAGACACCGACAAACTTTGATACGCTAAAAACCAAAAGATAAATAATGGTGGAATCGTGTTTACTATTTGCATGATGCTTTTCTTTTTATCCGACTTTGCAAAAGGGGCAACATTTTTGTGTAATTTCATTGTTTTTTCTTTACTCATTTTTTGTTCCTCCTTGGGAATCATGATTATTCGCACTTTCATATCTTACTTATCATTCTAAAGTGTTTCACAACCACATATCAGACCTAAATGTCATCATTTCAATATGACATCTGTCATGTCCGGTGGAATTTACTGGGTGAAATTAAATTCTTTCATCAATTGACGTGTTTTAGGCTCTACTAGCATAGGGAGGAATGAAGATGTTATACATACAAAATGCACAGATTTTCGCGGGAACAGGTAAAATGATTGAGGGAATAACTTTCGTTAAAAGATGGAAAGTTTCTTAAGCCGGGGCAAGTTTCGGCGTGTACCATAAATAAATGTCCAAAATGAAAAGAGCTACCCGGTAAATCGGATAGCTCTTTTCACAGTGTGAATAGAATAGATTAGATTAGATTACATATTAAGTTGCCCACATGTGGACAACTTTTTAGTCGATGCTATTCTCTTTCAAACCTCTGTTAATTTCATTATCTGTAATGACAGTATGAGATGCATTCCAAACCGCTTCGCCTTTATTCAAAATGAATAGTTGCGGCGATTGATGTTCAACGCCCAAAGTGCTTTCGATTTCATTGGAAACCGGGCGTGTTTCACGCACTTTCAACCAATACTTCGGAAGATTCGTTTCAAAATTCTCGACTCTATTATATGCAGTCGTGCTGATAGGACATGTTGTACTATGTTTCAGAAGAAGTATAGGCTCGTCCTTCGATTTCGCCAAAACGTCTTGCCATTCCTCAATTGTATGTAACTCTTTCATCACAATCATCTCCCTATCTTAATTTTTACTTGTAATTAATATATATAATACTTTGAGCGCGTTGTCTAGTTCCCTGTTCGGCGCTTCAATGTTAAATCTTCACGATGAGCGACAAGAATGATTCCGCTAAGTAAACATGCCAAGAGGAGAAATTGGGTATGATAAGAAAATACGAGCAAAATAATTGGCAATGAAACGATAGCGCTTATTCCGGCTGCAGTGAAATTTTTTATAACAATATACAAGGCAGCGAAAACACCAAAAAATGTTGCAAAAACTAGAGGACTGAAGACAAGCAGTCCGCCAATGAACGTGGATACACCTTTGCCACCGCGGAATTTAAAAAGAATTGGATATATATGCCCTGCTACGACGGAAAGTAGTAATAGAAGTTCAATTAGCTGGTTGAAACCAAGATATCGAGCAGCGAGGACTGCAATTGCACCTTTCAGTGCATCTCCTAGAAAGGTTACAACAAACGCTTTCCTTCCATAAAGCCGACCTACATTACGGGCTCCGGGATTGCCGCTGCCTTTTGTACGGATTTCTTGGTTGTAATAAAACGTACTAATAACGGAACCTGTTAATAGGTTCCCCAGTAAATACGAGCCGATTATTAAGCTAATCAATGCCATCCAGATCGCCCCTTATCTTTTCTAAAAGGAGACAACTATGAAACAAATTTCGCAAACACTTACCATTGCTTTTATTTTATGTGCCGGGTTTGGTCTATTATTTGGTTATTTTTCAACTACCATTGGAGATGATTCTCTATCAAGCTTCGATACCATTATGATCAATGCAATTCAAGGACTTGAAACACCTTGGCTTACTGCCATTATGAAATTTTTCACGTGGATCGGTTCTGGATATGTTGTAGCACCTCTTACAGTAATTGCCGCTGTATTATTAGTTTTTGTATTTAAGTATCGCCATCAAGCATTGCTTCTAGTTGTTGTTATCGGAGGAACTGTTGCTTTTAATCATCTTTTAAAACTGTATTTCAAACGCGAACGTCCGGTATTTCATCGAATATTGGATGCCAATGGTTATAGCTTTCCAAGCGGACATACGATGATGGCATTTAGTCTTTACGTGATTATCGCTTATATCGCATGGCGAAATGTAGAGACTAGATTGGGAAAAGTTCTATTAATTGTATTCGCTACATTTATGACAGTCATGATCGGGACAAGCCGAATCTATCTTGGCGTTCATTACCCAAGTGACGTTGCTGGCGGGCTGATGGCGAGTGGATTTTTGGTTACGATTGCTGTTACGATTTATTCGCTTTATCTAAGGCGATTTAATAAGGAATTGTAAGAAAAATAGCCGAAAACTGAGCGCCGTCTATTTCACATTACTATTCTGTTTGGATTTTTTAAAATCATACAAGCCGCGAACTAAGTAGAATAGAAAAGAAGCACCGAATATGATTATGGGTAATGGAGAGTCTGAAAAAATCAAAGAAAGTACGATAGCTAAAATAAGAAAAATTAGCGCAACAATAAAATCGTAAATATATCTAGGTAGATTCAAAATATAACCACCTTTATCATAGGCATTCTAACATGATTGGCATCTCTAATTTAATGTGTTTCTGTTTCAAGGTTTAATTGCCATGAAACGCCGTACTGATCTTCTACCCAGGCGAATTTCACGCTGAATGGCGTCGGCGCCAAATCCATTAGAATCTTCCCGTCTTCGGCTAATTTCTTGAACACGGTATCGATTTCCTGTTCAGTCTCGCACGTCACAAATAAAGAAAACGCGGATGTGAATGGAATATCGTTTCCGTTACTATTGTCAATTGCCATAAATGTTTGCCCGTTCAATGTAAAAGTTGCGTGCATGACCATGCCGTTTTCTTGACGAAAAACACTTTCAATTTCTGCATTGTCAAAGATGGATGTGTAAAACTTCATCGCTTCTTCGGCATTGCCATCGAACATTAAATATGGGGTGATTTTTTGATTTTGATTCGTCATTGAAGAGCCCCTTTTAGTTAAGTTTTTCTACTTCTGCATCTGTTAACACTCTTGGTTTGAACCCGCTGAGTTCAATGTATTCGGTTTTTCCGTCAACTTCAACTGAAAAGATGTCGCTTTTATTTGTCCCGTGAATTGCTCCGACTTCCATATTCTTATTTTTATAATAATTTTTGATTTCCATCTCGGCGTAAACTTTTTGTACGTTTTGAATTCCTTGAACTCCCGGAGCTTCAGAAGTGTTGGCATTTTCTACATCTTTCGGCTTTCCTTTGTCAGCTAACTCTTGCAACAGATCGATTACCTCGCCAAATCCGATAATTAGAAGACCGATTAGGGTTGGTTTGAAAAGTGTTGTTAACGCATCAATTACAGAGATGTCACCGAATTCCGCCGCATATTCTACAAGAATAGCAACTCCATAAATAAACCCCCATACAATCACAACAACTCCCGCAACCTTTAAAATAAATCCCATTAGATTCGTTCTACCAAAAAACTTTCGCTCCATCACAAATCCCCTTCCCCTATTTCGTAATTTTCAGTATACTATACGTATCTAGATTGCTAATAGTTTCATTTCAAATAAAGGGAGTTTTATTTCATGAATTTATTCACAAAACGCGTCGTTAATATTATTCAAGCAATTCCTTCGGGATATGTTATGTCGTATGGACAAGTCGCGGCAGCTGCGGGAAATCCCAGAGGTGCGCGACAAGTTGTTCGTGTCCTTCATTCGATGAGTGAAAAATATGATCTTCCATGGCATCGAATTATTAATGCGAAAGGGGAAATTTCTTTTTCCGGCAAAGACCAACGCGGAATGCTTGAGGCAGAGGGCGTAGCGTTTGGTTTAAATGGAAAAATCGATTTAGTAGCATATCGCTGGCATCCAATTGATGCGGAAGAAGGTTGATCTACTGATGAAAATTCGTAAAGCCATTTTATTATCAACGGTTACCATTATATTATTCGGTTGTGGGAAAACGACGGAAAATATGACAGCCGAAAAACTTATTCAAGAGGCTTCAGTTGTTTTGATGTCAGAAAATCAAAGCTTGTTGGCGGACGCCACGATGTGGAAACTCACCGATGAAACAAAAATCCAATCGCATACTGGCACGAAGACGACAATTAGTGATTTAAAAGTTGGCGATTTAATCAGCTATGAAAATGAGGGGCCTATTGCAGAATCGTATCCTCAACAAGGAACGTTGAAAGAAATTACCTTGTTCAACGATGACCAAGCAATAAAATTTAGTTCCGCAATCGCATCGTTTCTTGAAAATCAACCACATGGCGACTTGGTCGAGTTTGAAATTTTATCAATTGATGGGAATGAACTATCGGCACGCATGAAAGTCTGGGATTTTGAAATCGACGGGCATTACCTTGCACAGATCAATCTCGAAACAAATGAATTCAAGATTACTAAAGAATAATATTTTAACAGTTGATTTTTGGATTGCATATTCTCATAATAAGAGAGTGCAATAATTTATTATTAAAGGATGGATTTTATGTGGAAAGACTTTAAAGAGTTTGCGTTTCAAGGAAATGTGTTTGACCTTGCTGTTGCGGTTGTGATTGGGGCAGCATTCGGAAAGATTGTGTCTTCATTAGTTGAAAATATTATTACACCTTTTATCGGCATGGTATCGGGTGGCATCAATTTTTCGGGCATGCATAAAAATTTTCGCAATGCAGATTTTACATACGGCGTATTCTTACAATCTGTCATTGATTTCTTTATTGTTGCCCTTGTCATTTTCTTTGTGATTCGCTTGCTTTCTAAATTCAAAAAGAAAGAAGAAATTGTGGAAGAAGTCGAAGAAATCGATGCACAAGAAGCGCTTCTAATAGAAATTCGCGACTTGTTGAAAGAGCAAAAAAATCAATAAAGTAGAGAAGGACAACCTAATTCTAGGCTGTCCTTTTTATTTCATTCAATCGTGATACCTTCAGCATTCAATCGATTCACGATGCTATCTCTCAGTCCCCTCACAGTCCCATTTTCGACGAGCGTTAATTGGTTCCCGTCGTTAAAGTGAATCTCATACTGTGAAAACTCCTCATCTTCCTTCGCCTGATGGAAAACGGCCCGGTCGATTTCACTCCAGGAATAGGTATGATTTTCTGTCGTCAACATCTCCCGGTAAGAAATCGAATTCGTTGATAGTGATGTGTAATTCAATGAAGCAACATAAAATGTCAGACCGCTTAACACTAGACAAACAAGGCTAATCAGTACTGAAAACTTTCTGCCCGCCAATAAAAACAACACGAAAGGCGATAAGGTTAAAAAAAGAAAACCGATGCTATAAACCCCGTAAGTTTTTCCGGCTACAAATATATACCAATTATCTGGTGTGCGATATAAAGTATTTGCGATAAAAGTCGGTAACACTAAAATAAATACGGGAGATACAACTGCGATACAAATCGCAATTGCCATAAAGATATGCCGCGGTTCGTAGTCTTTGATCATGCCACACCCCTATTCTAATGATCATTGAAAATAGCACCCCTCCAATCGAAGGGTGCCACTTTTTATTAATCAACAGTTACAGAAAGTTCTTTGACAAGTAGTGACGGTGATCCATAACCGCCTGGTGCAAATTCTAAGTCCGAAGCGGTTTCTACAATGTTTTTCATATAATCATAGTAGTTTCCTGCAATCGTCATTTGTTTCACTGGTGACGCTACTTTTCCGTCTTTAATATAGAAACCCGTCGCTGCAACCGAGAAATCCCCAGAAATTGTGCTGGCACCCGAATGGAGGCCGGCTAAATCCGTAATAAGAACGCCTTCTTCGACTGATTCGATGAGTTCCTGCTTACTTTTAGCGCCCGGTGAAATGTACAGATTGATCGGTGCGACAGAAAGTGTTCCTTTATAGGATTCTTTATGTGCATGCCCCGTCGTTTCTACACCATCTTTTTTAGCCGTTTTCCGGTTATGAAGAAGCGTTTCAAGCTTACCTTTCGAAACGATTGTCTGTTTCTTTGTAGCCACGCCTTCCCCGTCAAAGTTCGCGCCCATAATTGATTCCGCCTGGAACGGGTCGTCGATCAATGTGAAAACTGAAGATGCAATGTCCGTTCCGACTTTTCCTTTTAATAAAGACTGATCCTTTTGCGTGTTTTCAGCTGAAAAAATGGCTGTAAACGTAGCAAGTAAAGACGCAGCAGCATCATGTCTCATAATGACCGGGTATTTTTTTGTCGGAATCGATTTTTCACCTAAATGGGATAAAGCTTCTTCCGCGACTTCTTTTGCTATTTTATCGGCATCAAGCGATTTATAGTCACGCGTCATTTCACGAACCATACCTGTTTTCATTTCATCGCCTTCTTTAACAACGGCCGAAATGAAAACGATGATGCCATTCTTCTTTTCATTCAATGAAAGGCCTTTGTTGTTCGCCAGAATCCGGTCTTCATTAAACTCTTGCAGCGCGCAATAATTAAGCGTAACGATGCGCGGATCATAAGCCAAAACTTTCTTTTCAATGGACTTGATCAGCTCGATTTTATCAGCAGTCGGGACATCCGCAAGCTCTTCGCTATAAAACCCATGGTCATTATAACTGTCGCTGCCTTCAAAAATGTCAGTGCCATCATCTTCATCAAGGACATCGGCATTGGCAATCGCGCTTTCAATTAAGAATGGAATCGATGCTTCCTCGATTTTTTCCGTGTACGCATAACCCATTTTCCCGTTATGAAGACCCCGAAAGCCGAGTCCGCCTTCTTCAGATGTTTCGTAAGTGTCAATTTCCCCTTCAAAGATCATGCACCTGAATGATTCTGTTTTTTTATAAAAAATTTCGGCTTCTTTAAAATTAGCATTCACCGCTTCGGACAACAACTTCTCTTGAAATTCATGGATATTCATTATTCGTTATTCCCCCTTTGTCCCGCCAACAGTTATTTCACTGACTCGAATCATCGGCTGGCCGACGTTTACAGGCAAACTTCCACTAATCGATCCGCACATTCCCGCGCCGTGCGCAAGATTGTTCCCCACCATATCGACTTTTTGCAGTGTTTTTGCACCATTCCCGATCAATGTCGCACCGCGAACAGGTCGGTCAATTTTCCCGTTTTTCACAAGATAGGCTTCAGAAACAGCAAAGTTATAGTCGCCTGTTGCTGGATTCACCGAGCCGCCGCCCATATATTTCGCGTAAATTCCATTTTCCGTCGAAGCAATGATATCTTCGGGTTTTGATTTCCCAGGCGCGATATAAGTGTTCGTCATTCGCGATGTCGGATTAAATCTGTACGATTCGCGGCGCGAAGAACCCGTCGCTTCCGCATTCATCCGGCGTGCGTTGAATTTATCTATCAAATAGCCTTTCAAAATACCATCTTCAATCAGGATGTTTTTCCGCGTCTTTTCCCCTTCATCGTCAATATTGAGCGAACCCCATTCATTCGGAAGTGTACCGTCATCGATATACGTCACGATCTCCGGCGCTACTTTTTCACCGATGCGATTCGCGAAGACAGAGTTGTTTTTAGCAACGGACGTCGCTTCAAGTCCATGACCACAAGCTTCATGGAAAATAACTCCGCCGAATTCATTATCAATAATGACAGGAAATTTCCCGCTCGGGCATTCATCGGCTTCTAGCATCGTCACAGCAATACGCGCCGCCTCGCCCGCATAATGATCAAGGTCCAGATTTTCAATAAACTCAAAACCCGCATGCGCACCCGGCCCGTAAAAACCAGTTTGCAATGCTGCACCGTCAGACGCAGTCGCTTGAATCGCCAGTCGACTATAAACGCGCGTGTCTTCCACGAATTTCCCTTCTGAATTCGCGATGAGTATATTTTGTTCTTCATCAATATAGCGCAGGCCGACTTGTTGAATGCGCTCATCATAATTTCGTGCAATGTCATTCGCTTTTTTCATAACTGCCGCCCTCTGCGCATGCTTCACCGTTTGCGGCATCTGGGAAATTATGTGGATCGGCTTGATGATTTCTTTTTGCAACGGATGAATGGTGCCATTCCCCCCGCCCTTTATCGCCAGCGCCGCCTTTTTAGCAGCCTTCACTAATCCTTCTTCCGAAAAATCGGTCGTGTACGTATACACGTTTTGAAGTCCCGAAAAAATACGGATCCCGATACCGAAGTCGCGACCCGATATACTTCTTTCAATTTTATTATCTTGTAATGCCAATGTGTTCGCATATCGGTCCTCGACAAACACTTCAGCAAAATCGCCGCCCGTCGATAAGGCAGCCTCGATTACATTTTCGATGATTGATTGTTTAATCATGTGTTTATTCCCCCCCTTAGTCCTAATTATAACGGAAGTTAGACTGTTTTGTATTATTAGTTTTTTACTTTCGGTTTGGGCGGCGGATATCCGTAGTTTTAAGGACGATATCCGACGGTTTAAACGTGATATCCGACAAAATGGAGCGGTTATCAGTCCCTTCTAAACTTATATCAGCACCTTTTAGCCATATATCCGCAAAACAGGACCTATGACTCACTCCTTTTTCAAAAAAAGCAGTTGTTTTTCTAACTCATTTAACGATAAGGAGTATTTCCGACCTTTGTTTTCCCCTTGGAACGACAAATTCATTTGTTTCAACAAACGAGTTGTTTTATCCCCCGATGAAAGATGAAGAAACTCTCTGCATTGCCTATTGGTCATCGAGTTTCCAAACAACATAAAGTAATCAAGAACTGCATGTTTATACGCATCCCTACTAAAATACTTGCAAGATTTACAACCCCAGCCTCTAGCTGTAGAAGTCATTTCGTGTAATCCGCATTGATGACAACGAACACCGATCATAATTTCATGAATATCAATTTTGTATTTTTCACAAATGGGGAATGGATCATATTCACGATGGGCTACTAAAAGACTTTTGGCAACTAAATCAAGTACTTGTATGTCTAAAATAGGGGGAGATTTCATTAATTTCCTCAAATATACTGGGACTTCAAGCGGAAAAAGTAGCGTTAAATCTTCTGGAATGTTCTCAAAATGTTGACGAGGATTTGGGAAGACAGCAGCACCGCGTATTGGAACATCCTTCAAACCATTAGAATAAAACCAATCCTCCAGCAAGAATTTGTTTCGTTCAAGTTGCACAGACGGACATTCATAAACATCAATTTGCCCATTGTCCAAAGTACGCATTAGTTGCTTACTTTCATGCAGGAAACGAATTTTTCCTGCTATGTTTTTCATTTCAAAAATGACTGCCCCATGGCGTGATAAAAACAATGTATCCAACTGAAAAAGCCCTGTAGACTTCAAATTTAAATCATGAAATATGTAATGGGGATCGAGAAACGAATACTTTTGAAAAACATTAGTCAGGATTTTTTCACCATTTACTCCAGCTCTAACTATTCGAAGCTCTTCAGCAATACTGCTTTTCTTCTTATAAGAAAGAGATAATCGCGAGTCCAATGCTTCAAGTCCTCTCAATTTAAATGGAACTGCATTCTTTTTTATAATCAATCCATACCACCCCCATCAAAAGCGTATCACGGGCGACGTCCTTTGACTACGTATTGTCTGAACATTTAATTTTAACCCGTTTTTTCTCATCAAAATCAATTTTTCAGAGTGAACTTGCTTTGAAAATGAATTTATCAGCAGTTTCAGCACGTATATCCGACACATCACCACATATATACCTCACATAAAACCATATATCCGACACTTCCAACCTGATATCCGCACATTCCACACACATATCCGCAAAACAGGACTATCCGACTACCCCATCCCGTCAACATTTCCGCCACATCCCCCGATTGCCCAGGGTAGCAAGTAATGATATACTATATGAAACAGATTTATCGAAAAAGGAGTGAAATGCTTCATGTGGTTCCTATACATTATGTTTACACTATTCGCATTCGTCAGCATCGGTACAATCGCAGGTCTTGTACGTACGTTCAGCAGCGATAACTAATTAGTTCCAAATATAAAAAGCCCTCTGCATTTTTCAGCAGAAGGGCTTTTTGCATTTTAAGCAGTAACATCTCGTTTACTAAAGGTAAAATAACTAACTGCTAAGAACACAACAGCGTAAACAAGCACAACTGCCACCGAGAATGCCATCGTGTTGCTATCGAGCATTTTAAAACCAAGCTCATATTGCGTTAAATCATGTGCAAAGAAGATGTACTTCGCAATTTCAAATTTCTCAAGGAACATAACGATAATCGTACCCGAGAAAAATAAGAAAATCGATAAACCAACTGCCAATGATGTAGAACGGAAAACTGACCCGACCATGAACGCAAACGTTGAAATCACAATCACATTCACGAGCGATAAGAACATCATATAAGCCGACTTGCCCCATATCGCTGTAAGCGCTAAATCCGTGCCGCTCCAAATAATTGAATTACCTTCCGCTGACGGGAAAAAGATAAATGCGCTTATGATGGTAAATACATACACGAGTACGGTTAACGACAACCCGAACAATATAATCGTTACATATTTCGACGTTAATATTTTCCATCGTTTGACCGGCCTGGATAGCAACATTTTGATCGTCCCTTGCGAGAACTCGGATGCCACGATACCAGCTGAAGCAATAATCGTGAACAAGGTGACAAGCGACATCGTGCCGTATGCATCGACTATCGTTCTTTCACGACTTCCAGGCTGATTCCATTCCGCATTCATCATGATGTTTTCTTCTAAACCTTGCTTCTGTGCCTCTAAATCAGCTCTTTCATCATCCGTTAAATCCGGTGATGCAAGTTGTTCTTCCATTTGAACAACTTCCGCTTCCATTTCCTCAATCCACGTCGTGTCTGTAAATCGTTCGGACAGTTTTGTAAGTCCCGCAAGTCCAATAATGGCGACAACAAGAAGTATGGCCATGATCCAAGTCGCTTTTTTATGCCATAACTTCATCCATTCATTTTGTATGAGCTTCAGCAATTTGGCCACCTCCTGTCATTTCTAAGAATTGATCTTCAAGCGTTTTACGATGCGGATTAACCGCGAACAACAGAATCCCTTCCGTCGCCAGTTTTTTCATTAGCCCAGGAATTTGTTCTTTTTCCGCTTCGATAATAAACCCTTCATTAAATAACTCAACCTCAAACCCTTCAGCAACTAAGATACTTTCGACCGCGGACAGAGGTAAAGCTTCGATATAATAATGCGATTTCTTCGTATCTGTCATTTCATCGATATCGATTAACTTTCCATTTTGAATAACCGCAATCCGGTCACACATCAGTTCAATTTCCGATAACATATGACTTGAAACAAAAACCGAAACACCTTCCTCTGATGCAATCTTACGCAAATACATCCGGAACTCACGAATTCCCGCTGGATCCAATCCGTTTGTCGGCTCATCGAGAATCAAAAACTTCGGACGATGCAATAATGCTTGCGCAAGCCCGAGACGCTGCCGCATTCCAAGAGAATACGTTGACACTTTCTCATGAATTCTATTTTGCATGCCAACTTGCGCAATAACCTCGTCAATTCTTGCCTTCGTCACGTTATCATGCATTCGCGCGAAATGTAATAAATTTTTATAACCCGACATGAATTTATACATCTCTGGGTTCTCAACAATAACGCCGACCTTTGAAATACTGCCTTCAAAGTCATCTCTCAACGACTTTCCCTCTATTAATACATCACCTTCTGATGGTTTCATCAACCCGACCATCATCCGGATTGTTGTCGTTTTCCCAGCTCCGTTCGGCCCGAGAAATCCTGTAATTTGACCCGGATACAACGACAAATTCAAATTGTCGATGATTTTTTTCTTCCCAATCGTTTTCGATAAATTCTTCAATTCTACTACCGGTTTTATCCCCACATTATGACCCCTTTCTAAACAAAGATACCATCCAACTCGTGGCATCTTTCCCGTGTATATCACGGATTTCATCGACCGCCTCGTGCGCGATCACTTGCCCTTCTCTAAGTACTACGATTTCATCGAGCAAAGGTTCCACTTCTTTTAATTCATGCGTCGACATAATGATTGTTTGTCGTTCTGTATCAGTAAAACGAATGAGTCCTTTCGCAATATCATCGCGCACCATCGGATCCAGTCCAGAGAAAGGTTCATCCAATAAATAATAGCTCGCTTCACGGCCAAGTGTGACCGCGATTTTAACCCGTCCGCGATTCCCTTTCGACAAGTTTTTTATTCTCGCATCAAGCGCCACGCTCAAAAACTGTGCAATTTCCTTTGCTTTAATCAAATCAAAATCCTCAAACTGCGAATCATAGAAATCGAAAAGCTGCTCGACTGTGAAATAAGGATAGAATAGATCTGTATCCGGCATATACGCGATTTCGGAGGCAATTTTCCGTGTAATCGATGTGCCTCCGTACAACGCTTTTCCACTATCCGGCGTTAATAAACCCGCCGTCAATTTAAGAAGCGTTGTTTTCCCACTACCGTTTTCACCAACCAATCCGATAATCTTCCCTTGTGGAATAATCAATTCAATTTCATGAAGCGCTTTTCGACTTCCATACTTTTTCGATACCTTTTTCAGCTCAATCATTCCCCGCACCCCGTTTCGTTAAATAATCCACCATTTCTACCGTCGTAAAGCCAAGCGCTTCACTATTTTGAATGAATGACGCGATAAGTTGTTCTTTCATTTCGTCGCGGAGCCCGGAAATTTTTCGAATATCCTCCGTCACGAAAGATCCTTGCCCCCTCTTCGTCTCGGTAATCTCCATTTGCTCCAGCTCCTTATAGACGCGCTGCATCGTATTTGCATTCACACCGGCTTGAACCGCATAATCTCGAACAGACGGCAATTTCTCACCAGGCATCAATGATCCCCGAATAATATCGCCAATAATCCGGTCCATCAGTTGCTGATAAATTGGCTTATCTGGAAGAAAATCCATCATCATAACCTCACTTTCTTCTCAAACACCTTGGCACCGACCGCGAAGAATATCAGGGTTACAGCGCCATATAGGATGAGCCCGCCAACCGAGAAGACGATGCCATCAGGTACGATTCCCGTGAAAAAATAACTGTTTTGTTCATTGTAAAAAGCTAATTCCGTTAATTTAACTGATCCAAATCCTTTGATGTTCATTAGAAATTCTATTGATCTAAACAACCCAGCGATCACAGATCCCGTAAAGATTCCCGCGAAGAAAAGTAATGTCGTAAAAATGACTGACAGACCCTTTGATCTGGAACGTCCGATTTGATAAAAGGACCAAAACATAAAACCGAAGCCCATGATATAAATTGATTTCAAAAAAATTGAAATCATGACACTGACCATCGAAAGCACCCCGTCAAACCTTGGTATCGTTCCATACGCGTCAGATATCATGAACGAAATACTTAGGAGAACCCCATTCAATATGAGTATCAGCCCCGTCACCGCTACTGCAAAGACCGCTTTAATGCCGACAAGTTGCCACATTGGCGCAGGCGAATGCATCCAAATCTCCGGTTGCTTCATTTCTTTCTCAAGACTCGTAAATAAAATAACAACACCTGCAGATATCGTAAACGCGAACCAAGTACCGGAAATGATGAGCGAGTTTTCAAACGTATTCATCGGCAAATCAAATGCACGGTTAATCAGCGGCGGCACGACCAACACAACCGCGATATTCACAAAAACCAAGGCAAGAATTCCCCACTTTAAAAGAATCCACTCTTTCCGCATTAATCCCTTCATACTTTTTACGTCCATATTAAAGCCTCACTTTCTTTTCGAATAAAGTGATTGCGACGATGAAAAACAAAAATGCTATTGCAAAATCAATCAGTAATTCACCAGTATAGATTTTCATATCTGCAAATGCAGAAAGGAAATTCTCTTTTTCTAGGTCGAAGCCAACACCCTGATTCAACTGACCGAAACGAGTGATTTTGGTATAAACCACCAATTCTGCTAATCTCGCCTGCAACCAAGATAAAAACAAAAAGATCACAACAACGATTGGTCCTGAAAACCCTTTTACAACCGGTTTTAATAATTGATAAAGCACCCCTAGGAATAAACCGATGCACATGATGAAAAGTGATAACAAAAAGAACATTAGCGCTATCGTCGTTCCAAATTGAAACACTGCAACAAATGATGTCGTTGACCCTGAAAGTCTTGATTCGATAAGAACAATCGCAAGCGGAAACAATATATTCACAAACCCAATCATCGAAGCAAACAGTGCTTTCACACCAAATAGTTTACCTGTCGGTGCCGTTGAATGAAGCCATACATCCGGCCGGTGCATCTCCTTATTCAATGAGACCAGTAAAACCATTGTCGGTAAGATCACACTTAGTAACAATCCCCATATCCCGCTGTATATCGGCAATATCTCGATTACACGTACCTCTTCCATTATGAAAGTACTGGCAAACGACAGGAAAAGGACACCGCATATTTGCGTGATCAGCGATCCGTAAAACCATCCATTCATCACAGACCATTCTTTCCTCATCAACCCATTCCATTGCTTCATACGTTCATCTCCTCTCCGTATTGGTGTATTAGTTATATAGTACACTATATGTAAGTCGGAAGTAAAGTGTTTATTCAAAAGAATTATCATCTTTTTAACTTATTTGATTTTGCTTGCAGTTGGAATGGGTTTGCTTGCACTATGGATTGGTCTCCTTGCACTCTGTCTTACTTTGCTTACATTAAACTAAATTTGCTTGCACATCCCACGGATTTGCTTGCAAGTCAGGACTTTATACCCTCCCATTTTCCATAAAAAAAACACCTCTTCCAACTTGCAAAAGAGGTGTTTCAGTTAAATAAACCGATTAATAATAAGTTGGATGATCAGTGCTACAGTAACGCAGCGTAGGAGGATTTTTACGTGGTGTGGATTTAACTTTTCCGCAAGGCGGACGCCGATTTGTGCGCCGGACAATGATCCAGCCATGAGCGCGAAGGCAATTGGCCAAATGATTTTTCCCATGGCGATATAGCTGATTGCCGCACCGAAACCGCTGGAAAACGTGGCGAGGCGAACGAAACCGATTGCCCGGAGGTATGCAATTCGAAGATGACCGAACAAATAAAGCAGAAGCGTTCCTTGCCCCGGTCCAAACATTCCGTCGTACAGGCCGATACTAAACAGTCCTGGAACACCCATTTTTGTCGGTCGAAGATCTTCTTCTCCCGTGAAGTCCGCTTTAGAAAAGAATGAAGTTAAAAATGCGAAGATCAAAAGCACAACGGCAACCGTATACATCGTACTTTCCGTCAACCGCGTTGCGATAAAGCCGCCCGTGAATCCGCCGGTAAGCGACACAGGAATAATCCAATATGATTCTTTCAAGGTAATTTGCTTTTTTAACAATACCGTTATAAATGTCGAAAACGAGCTAACGGTTGTCGATATTTTCCCCGCCCCGATGACGGAGTGAATTGGGATGCCCATCAACAGCATCGCCGGAACTGTAATAAGTCCGCCGCCGCCCGCAAGCGTTCCAAGCGTCATAGCTACCATGCCGATAAAATATAATAATACATAATCCAAACCAGTCACCACCTTACTTTAAGTATACGTCTAGTTGACTGATTAGGAAATTCAATTGTTTCGAATTAAGTCCATAAGGTTTCCTTATGAGATTGCTTCCAAAAACGGTCATATGGGTTTCGAAACTCTAGCGGTATACTAAAGATATAAGGGGGAGAAATCATATGAGTACATTCTTAACAGGCATTGACCATATCCAAATCGCGGCACCCAAGGGTTCTGAAGATGAAGCGCGCGCGTTTTATGGCGAAATTCTTGGCATGGAAGAAATTCTGAAACCGGAAAACTTGCAAGGACGCGGTGGTTGTTGGTTCAAAGTCGGTGCCGTGGAAGTGCATATCGGCATCCAACCAGATTTCATGCCTGCGAAAAAAGCCCATCCCGGTTTTACCGTGAATGCGCTTGAACAACTAAGGGAAAGGCTGCAAGAAGCAGGCTACCCAATCAGTGAAGAACCGCCCATCGAAGGCCGGTCTCGTTTCTTCACGCACGACCCATTCGGTAATCGCATCGAGTTTCTAGAATTAGAATGATTATGCTTCAATAATTTCCCGTTCTTGCCTATCAAGTTTTTCCAACCCATGAAGGATTTCATCACGTTTTCTCGCTAAATCATCCTGAACACGACGCACATCTCTTAACACATCATTCAACTTAGCTTTCGCATCCGTGATTCGTGAATGCACTGCCCAATCTGAAAAGATATTATCGAAAAAGATGTCCGTGAATGTAAAAACATCATTTTGGTTCACTGTAAAGGATTCCGTGGCGACGTTTTGGACATCCATTAACTCCGTTTCAAAATGTCGCAATGCACGCTGCGCGCGGTGAACATAATCATCTGAACTGTTGATTTCCGAGTATTTTAACGCCGAGACAATGAGTCCGCCGCCCAGAAACGTATCCCAAACCGACATTCCTTCTGCAGAACCTAACTTATCGATTGCCGCCCCGAGTGCACGGCTCGCTTTACTGCCCGCATCACGCGCTTCATCGACCTCGCGCAATATGGAACGCAACGTCACGCGCTCATCGGCAATTTTTTGCAATGTGCTATTCGCCACGGAATCATAACGGCGTATCCACGTCTCCTTCTCTTTTAAAAAGTCCGCCCAGTCTTCATCGATGTAAGCAAAGTCAGGGTTTTTCATATCCGCTCGTAATCTTGTTACCTCTGCTTCAAGATCAACAAGATTTTTCTCAGCTTCGTTATATTTCAGTTCCGCCTCCGCGGCTTCTGCAATTTCTTTTTCCATCTTTTCATCCCATTTGCCGGTCCACTCATTTATTTTATTCATAAATGAAAATCGCCCGAGTTTCGCGACGTCCTGTTGTTCTTTCGTTAGTTTTTTATGAAAACGATCGCGCAGTATTCGCGCATCTTTCAACCCGGCCTCTGCCCCATCAAGCCGACGCTTCACACGATTCCGCTCTGTCCGTTTCATCGTCAACGCCAACTGCCGCTCGTGAATATCTCCTCTCATCGACACCGCCCCCTTTTTAATCTATACGGATTTGTTTGAATAAAGTTTCAATTAACTTGATGCAAATCAAGGCGATCTCACTAAATAGCTTCTATTCTTAAGATAGGGGTGATGGTATGAAATTCATTCAATTAATCTCTATTTTGCTTTTTTTATCGACTTGTGGGAATGAAGCTATCGTTAGTACATTGCCAGACCCCGTTCCAGATCAAGAAATTCTTTCATCCGAAGAAGGATTATCCTTAACGCTTCTCGAAGATACATTTACCGGTTCACCAATAATCATTTACACGCATGTTCAAAATGACAGCAATGATGATTACGGCTATGGGGACTTCTACCACATTGAAGTAGAGAAAGACGGACAGTGGTACATTATTACGTACTCAGATGCCGTGTTTTTTAAAAATCCACGCTTCAAAGATTTCGGAAGCACCTTATTAGCAGGGAATGAGGCCTACCAAACTTTTTCCGTTGAAGAACTTGGCGTTGACCTCTTTCCGGGAAATTATCGTCTTGTCAAAACATTTTTATCACAAGGTGAAGCATTCTATGAAATAACTGTAGCTGTACCATTTTTCGTTAAATAAAGGGGAGAAATTTAGTTGGATTGGATATTTGAATCTATCAATAACGGCGTAACGAACGAAGAAATAGTAGCCGCACAAGCAAAATTAGGTGTTTTATTGCCCAATGACTTTCTTGAATTAATGAAGAAGTCAAATGGCGGTTATATAAATTACGATAAACGAGCATTTCCCATCGATTTCAACATTGAAAGCGGCGATGCATTTATCGAAGTGGAAGAAATTATGGGCGTTCATGAAGAAGGAATTTTACTGAGTGAATACTTGATCCAGGAATGGGATTTACCGAGGAACCTTGTTTTATTCGCGGGAAGTGGCCATGCATGGCTTGGGTTCAACTATGAGGGACGTGACATTCCAAATGTGGTATATGTCGAACCGGATGATGGTGGCGACGGGAATAACTTTCATGTTATCGCTGAAACTTTTACGGAGTTTATAAGTAAGTTGGATGACCCCGATAAATATTTTGATTAAAATAAAAAAGTCCACGACAATTCGCGGACTTTTTGCATGTTAATAATGGTTCGTCTTAATTCGCTCTTTACGATGTTCTCTTCTCGCAGGCCCCATGTCATATAACGCTTTTTCATCTTCCGTTTCTGGTTTGACCCCCGGAACGGGCGTGGGCTTTTTGTTTTCGTCCATCGCAACCATCGTCAAAAAGGACTCCGTCGTTAATTTCTTCACGCCTGTCAATAAATTCGTTGAGTGTACCAGTACATGCACTTCCATGGAGGTGCGTCCCGTTGAACTGACAACCGCTTCCAACTCCAAAACGTCACCGACATAAGCGGATGATACAAAGTCGACTCGGTCGATGGATGCCGTGACGACAGCCGTATTGGAATGCTTCATTGCGGTGATCGCCGCGATTTCATCGATGTAGGCGAGCACGATTCCGCCGAATATTGTTTGCAGATGATTCGTATCAGGTGGTAACACCAGTTTGGTTTGTACAGTGCGTGATTGACTCATTAATCGTGTGTCGGACATTTTATCATTTCCTTTTCTTTACTATCTTCATTTCCAATATACCCGTTCCACATAATGTTGAACAACTTTTCCGTCGCAGAAACGCCAAACTTCGTCAAAACGACCAATAATCGCATCGAAACGACTAAAGCGCACAGCCAAACGACTATACCCACCCCGAAACGACCAATGAGACACGCAAACGACCAATAACCGCTCCCAAGCGACCAATACCCACCCGCCATCATCCAATCCCCACAAAAAACAAAAAAAGGCGAACCCCACAACTCGAGGTCCACCTTTAAACCATTTCCGACAACAACGCATAAACTCGTTTCATCTCTTCCTGCAACGCCCATTGACTGCGACCCAGCCATCTACAATGAATGGCATTGCCTTCCAGTCGCGTCATGCTCGCTTGCAGTCCATCTTCCACACGTAGCGTCTCTTGGACTGCGCGAATGTCAACAGCATCAATATTTGGCGACACTAACCAAACAGAGCCGATATACATCGCACCTTCAAGAACACCGACACCACCCAGCTCCAATTCACGAGGTGAAAAGTGGAGTGAGTCAAATGCGATTAATTCACCTTCGACAAATATCTTGAAGTTTGACCGAAACAATTCGTAGTCGAAAATCTCGCCGCGTTTCTCTCGTCCAGGCGCGATAATTTCGCCCCATAACACCGTAGAATCAGCCGCTACGCGAAGTGTCGTATCCACCTGAAACTTCGCATCGACAAACGGAATAATGACTTCTGGCATCCATTCGAGACGTGCTCGTTCAGCAACGTCAACGTCTAATTTTAAAAAACATGTTTCCCCTGTATGCGAAGGGTAAATTTTCATCGCCGACTGCTGAATTAATCGGACCCGGCTATCGGGTGCAAGCTTTATCGTTATATCGTTACGGTCGCCCGCAACCATGCCGCCCGAGGATTCCATAATGTAAACAGTCGCCGTCGGGTCCTTCCCTTCGTACAACTCGCGGCTGGCTTTTAACGGAGGTTGTTGGAAAACGTGAGGCATCCGCGTCAAGCCCCTTCGCAGTTCGAATTCCAAATCCAGTTTTCCGTTATGATGCCTGCGTGTTGGATTACCCATTTTCACCAACAGGCTTAGCTCCTTCTAAAAGCATGTGATGCTTGATCCATTCAACAATTTTATCAACATTTTTTTGAGTTCTCACGTCTGCGAAAATATACGGACGGCCACCGCGCATTTTTTTCGTATCGCTGTCCATTAAGTCTAGATCAACGCCTACATGCGGCGCAAGATTGGTTTTATTGATCAATAAAAGATCAGAACGCGTCAATGCTGGACCGCCTTTTCGCGGGATATCTTGCCCTTCTGCAACGTCAATGACATAAATATACCCATCGACAAGCTCCGGACTAAATGTAGCGGATAAATTATCCCCGCCGCTTTCAACAAAAATAATGTCGAGATCTTCAAAACGATTTTTCATTTCATCGATTGCTGCGAAGTTCATCGAAGCATCTTCACGGATTGCCGTATGCGGACATCCGCCAGTTTCAACGCCAATAATGCGGTCTTCTCCAAGTACACCATTCGTCATTAAAAACTGTGCGTCTTCCCTTGTATAAATATCGTTCGTAATAACGCCTATATTATAATCTTTATGCATCGCGCGTGTCAGTTGGTCTACGAGCGATGTTTTACCCGACCCAACCGGTCCGCCGATTCCTATACGTACTGGTTTCATAAGAAAAACTCCTTTAGTTAAGAAATAAATAATCTCGAGAATAAATACTCATGCCTCATCGAAGCGAGTTCGATTCCGAGCGCATTGTTACTAATATCTTCTATCGTCAATGTCGAAACTAAGTCTGCGGCTTCTGTCACGGGTTGAATCAATTCATTAATCGCTTGAACGCCCGTATTTTGACCGAATGGAACAGCACGAACCGCATTTTGAACGAGTCCGCTCACCGAAGCATACAAGTACATCATAACCGCGTGGTGCATGCTGACACCTGTCGTCGCGCTATAAATGCCGTACAAGACAGCGTAATGTCCTTTTATGGATTTCGCGTCAATGCGTTCTTTCCACTCGGCAAGAAATTCGTCGGTCCCCAATGGAGAAACCGTTCGAATAAACTGCCTCCCAAGATTCACGCTCGCTTCACGCGATTCCTTTGCTAGCTTCATCGCACCGCATAACTGTTCAAGTTCCAACAGCCTGTCCACGTCCTGTTTCAATGCGGCGGCATATGCTTCTTGAATGAGAATCGCATCGCTTCGCACTAAATTATTGAACAAGTAGGATGTACAAAACTCGATTAAATCTTCTTTTGTACGAATGAGATCATCTTGTATATACGTTTCCATTCCATACGACTGCGTGTAAGAGCCAATTGGAAAAGCTGAATCATGAATTTGAAACAGCTGTAAAAGTGCTAAGTCAGTGGGAGTGGCCGCGGTATTTGAATGGCTGTTTAAACCGTCTTTCAGTCGTTTCATAAGAAACACCCACTTCATCTAATAATGTATTTAGCGTATGGTCCGCGCGCACGATAATTTCGTTGTCATCAATTAGGGAAGGCGTATGCCGGTTTCCCAGTTCAAATGCCGCTTTACCCATTTCCGTCATGTTTTTCGGACTGATAACAATGACAGGTTCCATCTTCGTTCGAACTGCAATCCGTCGTTCAGCATCTTCAAACAAGATATCCCCATATTGAAGAGGCTCTTCTGTACTAAGCCTTAAAGCAACATCAGTCCCATTGTCGGTTTCCGTACGGAGAATGCGCTTGCTCAGTTCTTCCCAGTCAAGCTCAATCCATTCGGTTTTCTTGCCGGCAATTTCTTCTTCACTGCCTACGTTGCCAATCACTTTCTCAATCAACATCGGGCATCCTCCTTAAAAGACCTGCAGGGTGCAGGTCATGAATTTTGTTAATTAAAATAGGAAATAGCGCTGTGCCATCGGTAGAACATCTACAGGTTCACACGTAGCCAGTTCACCATCTAATTTAACTTCATAAGTTTCTGGATTCACATCGATATCCGGCGTTTCACTATTATGTTTCATATCCGCTTTTGAAATATTACGGCAGTTTTTCACCGTACCAATCATTCGTTTCAAACCAAGCTTTTCAGGCAGTCCTTCTTCCACAGCGATTTTCGGCAGGAAAGTCATCGCAGCATTTTGCGGTCCTTTACCGTGGAAACCATACATGCGACGACCCATCATCGGTTGTGGCGTTGGTATCGAAGCGTTCGGATCGCCTGTCATTGCATAAACAGCAATTCCGCCTTTTATGACAACGTCAGCTTTCACACCGAAAAACGCGGGATCCCAAAGAATAATATCCGCAAGTTTTCCTTCTTCGAGCGAACCAACTTCATGGCCGATTCCAGATGCGATCGCTGGGTTAATATTTAATTTTGCAATATAACGTTTCACGCGGAAGTTATCGTGATCTTTTCCTTCATCTTGTGGAAGAGGCCCGCGTTGCATTTTCATTTTATTCGCAGTTTGCCATGTTCGAATTGCTACTTCACCAACACGCCCCATGGCTTGTGAATCGGATGACATAATACTGAGGACACCCATGTCTTGCATAATGTCTTCAGCCGCAATCGTTTCTGGACGAATACGCGAGTCCGCAAACGCTACGTCTTCTGGTACGTCATGTTTCAAATGGTGACACACCATAAGCATATCTAAATGCTCGTCAATCGTATTTGTTGTAAATGGTTTGGTCGGGTTAGTCGATGCCGGTAGCACATTCGGATACGATGCCATTTTCAGCTGATCCGGCGCATGTCCGCCGCCTGCTCCTTCTGTATGGAAAACATGAATGACGCGTCCGTCAATCGCTTTGATTGTTTCTTCTACAAATCCAGCCTCGTTAAGTGTGTCCGAGTGAAGCGCCACTTGAATGTCATACTCATCTGCCACGCTCAAACTTTGATCGAGTGCCGCAGGAGTCGCGCCCCAATCTTCATGAATTTTCATGCCAATTGCACCCGCACGAACTTGTTCCACCAAAGGTTCTGGAGATGACGCACTACCTTTCCCGAGAAGTCCCACGTTAACTGGTAAATCTTCGACAGCTTGCAACATACGATGCAGATGCCACTCACCAGGCGTTACACTCGTCGCTTTTGAACCTGCTGCCGGACCAGTTCCTCCGCCGATAAATGTCGTTGTACCAGCATTGAGTGCCGTCTCGACTTGCTGCGGGCTGATATAGTGAATATGCGTATCAATCGCTCCAGCTGTCGCAATTAAACCTTCACCGGCATACACTTCAGTCCCAACCCCAATAATCATTCCTTGGTCGACACCATCCATTGTGTTCGGGTTTCCTGCTTTACCAATTCCGGCAATGCGACCGTCTTTAATCCCGATATCCGCTTTCACAATTCCTGTGTAATCGATAATCATGACGTTTGTAATGACAGTATCCAAAACGCCTTCATCGCGTAATGATTTACCATCTTGTCCCATTGAAACGCGGAGCGACTTTCCGCCTCCGAATACACCTTCGTCTCCGTATTTCGTGTAATCTTTTTCAATTTCTATCCATAAATCCGTATCCGCAAGCCTTACTTTATCGCCGACTGTCGGACCAAACATTTTTGCATATTGATCATGTGTTACTTTCATTTATGCTCCGCTCCTTTATAGCCACCTTCAGATGCTTTTTCTACAATTTCATCTTTATTATGCGTGGAGCCTTCCGTTAACTTGTTCAATCCGAAAACATGACGTTTTCCGCCAAATTCAGTTAACTCAACTTCTTTTTCTTCACCCGGTTCGAACCGTACCGCAGTCCCTGATGGAATATTTAAATGCATACCAACTGCTTGTTCACGGTCAAACTCTAGATTTTTATTCACTTCAATAAAGTGAAAGTGGGAGCCTACTTGAATCGGTCTGTCGCCTGTATTTGCGACACGAACTGTTTTCGTAGGGCGTCCAGCGTTTATTTCAATTTTGCCTTCCGCAGGTCTAATTTCTCCTGGAATCATGCGTGTTTCCTCCTCTTATTGAATTGGGTTATGGACAGTGACAAGCTTTGTCCCGTCTGGGAACGTACATTCAATTTGTACATCGCTAATCATATCCGCTACACCGACCATAACATCATCGACTGTCAATACTTGTTTTCCTTCGCTCATTAGTTGTGCAACCGACTTTCCGTCTCGTGCACCTTCCATAATGTAGTGGCTAAGAAATGCCATTGCTTCTGGATAATTTAATTTAACCCCACGTTCTTTTCGTTTAATTGCAAGTTCACCTGCTACGTGAAGTAGTAATTTTTCCTGTTCGACTGGTGATAACTTCATTAAAAACACCTCTTTTCTTGAAATTTAAATAAAACTACCCCTAGATAGGTTTAGATTTACCATGTTATTTAATTTTGTCTCTATTTTGTATGGGTGCATGAACATGCATAGGAACAAAGATTTTGTCGTTCGAATTTAAGCAAAGCGAATGATTGCATATATCTTACAACGAGAGGAGGGATAATTTTTTATTCACTAATTAATTGTAATGGATAGAAATCACATATTCAACAATGACACATTACAATTGTTGAAGAGTTTGAATTTTTTATGATTATCCAAGACCTCCGTGTTTACTATAGGTTCATTTCACGCCTGGTAAAATTGTAAGCGTAAGATTATCCGCATCAAGCCTAGCATCTACGCCGAGTGGAACTGCAAAATGCGGTTCACAGTGGCCGATTTTAAATCCTTTGACAACCGGCTTGTTAAAATCGCTAAAATAATGATCGAAAACTTCATCTAATGTCAGTGACCATTGTTTTTTCGTTTCTGTTTTAGCAAAGTCGCCAAGGACAATGCCCGCAGCATCCGCTAATTTTCCACTCATCCGAAGCTGATTAAGCAAACTGTCAACGCGTGCAGGTTCTTCGCCGATGTCCTCCAACAGTAACAACTTCCTTTTCGTGTCAATTTCAAACTTCGTCCCGATTCCACGTGCAAGCAATGACAAATTGCCGCCGACCAGTTGGCCTTCTACAGCACCGGAAGTTATCGCGGTCAATTCAGAGATTGCATTCGTATAATGAAGCTCCATTGGCTCAAATAATTGCTGAAACATTTTCCCCGACATTTCCTGAAAAGTATCGGTGCCTATATTTGGTCCAAGCATCGGTCCATGGAAAGTGACAAGGTTCGAATAAAGCCCCATTGCCGTATGAAGAAATGTGATGTCACTGAATCCCCAAAAAACTTTCGGGTTTTCTTTCATTAATTGCAAATCAATTTGATCGGTAAAACGAGCAGCCCCGTATCCGCCGCTTGAACAGATTATTCCTTTAATAGTAGGGTCTTTAAACATGTCATGTAAATCTTCCAATCGCTCCGCATCGGTTCCCGCAAGATAGCCATTAATTTTTCGTGCATGTTTGCCAAATTTCCACTTCAATCCTAACCCCTCAAGGAATTTCAACGAACGCTCCAGATTTTCTGGATTTGGCGGACTTGACGGTGAAACAATACCAATTGTATCGCCCTTCTGTAATCGCGCTGGACGTATTCTCATAAAAAATCTCTTCCCCTCTACCTAGTATGGTTAAGCTTATCTATCATAACCTTTCTCAAAAGAAAAAACCGCTACCCAGTTGCTGAACTGACCCCAAAAAGTGGGTCAGTTCATTTCCTGGATAGCGGTCATAATTCGTTGTTAATTAATCAACAACTGGATCTTCTGATGTTACGCCCCAAACCCATGGATCGAAATTATCCGAAGATTGGTCGATTGAGTAGTTCGCAACACGTTTGTTAACTAAAGTTGTAGCGTAACGGTATACAGTTGGTGCAACCGGAACTTCTTCAACCATTAGTTCTTGCCACTCATTATAGATTCCTTTACGGTATTCAGGATCAAATGCTTTCTCTGATGTACCCTCTTTAAGAAGTCTATCGTTTTCTTCACTTGTGTAACGTGAGTAGTTAAATGAAGCTGTTCTACCGTATAGACCTGATGGATCTGGGTCAGAACCAGTTCCCCAAGCGCCTTGGTAAATATCAACTTTCGGATCATCTGCTTCTACCATATCGTAGAAGGAGTTAAATTCATGTAAACGGCCATCTGTAAGTTGAACTTTAATACCTACAGCTTCCCAGTTTTGCATGTAATGTGTTGCAATCGGTTCTGCAACTTCTCCACCTTCCATGGAAGCGAAGTTAAGAACGAATGGTTCTCCGTCAGCGTCTTCACGGATTCCGTCGCCATCAACATCTTTAAATCCTGCTTCGTCAAGCAACTCATTTGCTTTGTCAGGATCGTAAGGACGTCCTGGGTTCTCTGCATCATGGAAGCTGTCGAATACTGGGATAATTAATGTTGTTGCTGGGAAACGAAGACCATGGTACATTTTCTCACCAATTACTTCGTTATTCATTGCGTGCCACATTGCTTGACGTACGCGCTTGTCAGCAAGTTTAGATTCTGGATCTGTAATGTTTTCTTTCGCTTTTTCATCCCATTTACCGAGTTTGAACCCGATATACGTGTATGCAAGGTCAACTTTTGCAAGTAATTCAGTGTTTGTAAGTTCTTTAGCATTCAAATATTGGTCCGCTGGAACAGTTGCGATATCAATTTTTCCTGCTTCAAGTTCTTTAAGAACAGATGCACTAGTTACAACTTTTAATACGATAGACTCAAGAGCTGGTTTGCCTCTCCAGTAATCTTCGTTTCTTACATACTGTACAGACTCGCCTGGAACTACCTTTTCAACTTTATAAGGTCCGAATCCAATTGGAGTTGTACGGATTTTTTCAGATTCAACAATATCTTCATGTGTTACTTCGCCCTTAGTAACATCTCCAAGGTAGTGACGTGGAACCGGACTAGTCCAGATACCTGAAAGTAGTGATGGTGATGCTTCTAGGTAGTTAATCGTAATTGTTTTCTCATCATCAGAAATCTCGATACCTGAAATTGTGTCAGCTTCGCCTTTATGGTATGCTTCCATACCTTCAACGTTATAAATTGTATACGTGTAACGATCACCAGTGTAATCTGGGTGACCTAGAAGTTCGTAAGCGTATAGAAGGTCAGACGCTTTAACCGGCTCCCCATCGTGCCAATTTACATTATCGCCAATTGTAATTGCAATCGTTTTGTTTTCATTTGATACTTCGAACTGTGCAGCACCCTCGTTTGTGATGAGGTAATCGCCATCAGTTGCTAGAAGTGCTTCGTCAAAGAACTGCATTACATCAGCATCAGGCTTACCTGAGTAGAATACTGGGTTAAGCGTTCCTTCGAATGGCGTATCCGAAACTAGTGCATAGTTAAGGCTACCATTTTCGATTGTTGCTTCAGAGTTAGAAACGTCCAATGGAAAAGTAAGTTCTTCTTCCTCTTCCGCTGGGTCATCCCCTTCTGTTTCTTCTGTTTTATCGTCTTTCTTTTCCGTGTCTTTCGTGCCCGCATCCTCTTTATCATCTTTACCTGAACATGCAGCTAAAAACACGCTGAGTGCAAGCATAAGACTGATAAGAAGCATTAGTTGCCTTTTTCCCAATTGTATTACCTCCCCTATTTGATTGGTTAACGATTAAGTCAACCTTTGTCTTGCATCGGACGCGCGTTTTATCGCTTGACCGATATAATTTATACACAACATCACTACCAAAATCAGCAATGACGCAGGTAACCATACCCACCACTTATTTTCCATTACATCTGGGTGTTTTGCATACGTGATCAATGTTCCGAGTGACGGCGTGCTTTCTGGTAAACCAAACCCAAGGAACGTCAGACCCGTTTCAATCCCGATGTTACCGGCCAAAGTAAGTGTCATATTAACTATGACGAGAGAGCTCAAGTTTGGAAAAACTTCAAATATCATGATTTTCCAGTTTGGAGTCCCTAACGTCTTTGAAGCATTGACATAGTCAAGCTCCCTTTCAGCAAGCGCTCTTGATCGAATGAGCCTTGCTTTCCCAAACCAAAGTAAAATACTCATAATCCCGATAAAGGACCAAACGTTGAATGTCGGAACGATTACGACAAAAACGATAATAAGCATTAGCGTTGGCAGGACCATCAAAAAGTCGAGAGCACGCATAATTACAAAGTCTACCTTACCGCCAAAATAACCGGAGATTAAACCTATCATTAATCCGAGAAATCCAGCGATCAGTGTAATTGCTGCCCCAATCGTGATGGAGTTTCGTGCACCGATGATGAGTTGGGTAAGTATATCTCGCCCGCCACGGTCGGTTCCAAGCAAAAATTCTTTTGATGGTTCTTCATAAATCTGCATGAAATTAGTTAACTTTGCTTCTTCTTGATCAATGAATAGCGGACCAATATAGGCTATAAGTAAAATCACCGATAAAATGAAGAGAGCAACAATTGCCATTTTATCGCCTTTTATTTCACGCCAAATCGTTCTCCCAAAACTTTGATGTTCCGATTGCGCTTTTACAATTTCTGCTTCTTCCGCATCGACTAATAGTTCTGTTTTCATGTTGTTACCCTCCATTCGTTCAAATTTTCATCAATCAATGCGGATTCGCGGATCAACAATACTCAAAATGATATCCGATAACATCGTTCCAACAATAACTGCGGTGCCGGAAATCATAACGAGTGCTGTTACAACTGTGAAGTCCCGTGTTCCGATTGATTGAATGAAGAGTTGTCCGAGTCCGGGATAACCAAAGATGGATTCAATGAACACTGACCCTGTAATAAGTAATGTAATTTCGTATCCCATGAAAGCTGCAATCGGCAAGATTGAATTTCGTAAAATATGGCGCGTGTATACTCTGCCTTCTGGTACGCCTTTTGCACGTGCAGTCTTAACAAAGTCTTTTAACTTCGTATCGATAATATCGTTTCGCAAATATTGGATTGTACCCGCCGTGCCGATAATAGCCCCGGATAATGTCGGCAACACAAGGTGTGAAGCTTTACTGACGAAATAATCCCAACTTCCGTTCGCCACGCGTATATCAACACTTCCCCCTGTTGGGAACCAAGTGAAATAGAAACCAAAAACGAAAAGCATGATTAACGCAAAGATAAATACTGGTGTTGCAATAGAAAAATAGTTGTATGTAACAATTGCTTTATCTGCCCAAGAGTTGTGCCAACGGCCTGCTACAATCCCCAAAGGAATTGCAATCAGATAGATGGTTATCATAGTGGTTAGAGATAATAGAACCGTATTACTTAGTTTACCTGCTAACAAAGATGTTACTTTTTGTTTATGAACATAAGACATTCCCATGTCGCCTTGAACAAAATTTGATAACCAGCGTCCGTATTGTTCATACCACGGATCATTTAGACCCATTTTTTCTCGAATCTCTTCCATGTGTTCCGCGTTTGCTTCGGGATTTCCTTGAAACGCTCCGGTTAACGCATCGCCCGGCATTGCTTTTGCAAGTAGAAAGATGATGACACTTAGCAAGAGTAGTTGCGGGATCATGACTAATATTCTGCGTAGTATAAATGTTAACAATTCATAATCCCCCTTTAAGGCAATGCAACTGAATGGGTGTTTGATATTTTCTTGAGGTCGAATATACGCCCATCCGTGTCGAAATAATTATCGTATCCTGTGCGATATTCATCATCAATCGTTTGACGTAAATGCGTCTTTTCAAGACGTAGTGCAGGATCCATTTCCGGGATAGCAGAGATTAAACGTTTTGTGTAAAGATGTTTTGGATTATTATAAATCTCATCTGATAGTCCTTCTTCTACTAATCTACCTCGATACATAATCCCGATTCGGTCACATAAATGTTGAATAACACCGAGATCATGACTGATAAACAAATACGACAGATTAAATTCTTTTTGAATGTCCTGCATAAAGTTTAAAACTTGCGCCTGAACCGATACATCAAGTGCTGAAACTGGTTCATCTGCAACGATTAGTTTCGGATTTAAAGTTAGTGCCCGTGCTATTCCTATACGCTGACGTTGCCCGCCTGAAAACTGGTGAGGGTAACGATAGATTGACTCTGGATTGAGCCCGACACGTTCAATTAACGCTTGAACTCTCTTTTTCTCTTCATCTGGCGATAGACGCTCGAAATTGCGAAGCGGCTCCGCAACTATATCAAGCACCCTTTTTCTAACGTTTAGCGAGGAATAAGGGTCTTGGAAAATCATTTGGATATCGCGCGTGTGAAGACGTTTTTCTCTTCCACGAAGTTTTGCTAAATCTTTTCCTTCAAAAAGAATTTCGCCTGATGTCACTTTATTCAGCCCGATTACCGCACGACCTGTTGTTGTCTTTCCACATCCTGATTCTCCAACAAGACCGTATGTTTCACCCGGCTGTATTTCAAAACTAACACCATCTGTAGCACGAACATGGTCGACTACGCGTTGGAAAAAACCCCCGCGAATCGGAAAATGAACTTTTAAATCATTAACTTTAAGTAAGGACATTTTTTTCTACTCCTGACTCTTCCTCTTCAAAATGGAAGTTTTGGTAGCATGTGCACCGTACGAAATGACCAGGTTCCACTTCATGTAAAACGGGGTCACTTTCATGTTCATCAGGTGCAATCCAAGGAATTCTCGGTGCAAAACGGCAACCATTTCGGTCGAGGTTTTGCAGTGCCGGAACAATGCCTTGAATAACGTGAAGTCTGCCTTTATCCGGCATATTTGACGGGATTGAACTGAGTAAAGAACGGGTATAAGGATGTAACGGATTGCTAAACATTTCATTTACGCCCGTAAGTTCCACAATTTGGCCTGCATACATAACTGCAACTCGGTCTGCCATTTCCGCGACGACACCAAGGTCATGAGTAATTAGGACTATCCCCGATTTCATTTGGGCTTGTAACTCTTTCATCAAGTCCATGATTTGCGCTTGGATCGTAACATCCAAAGCTGTTGTCGGTTCGTCTGCAATAAGTAAAACAGGATCGCATGCCAGCGCAATTGCAATAACAACACGCTGTCTCATTCCGCCTGACAATTCATGTGGATATTGGGAGAATACACGATTCTCATTCTTAATACCTACTCGGCGGAGTAGTTCAAGCGTACGCTTTTTCATATCTGCTGGCGATAATTTAAGATGATATTTCATCGGTTCTGTGATTTGCGATCCAACCGTTGAAAGCGGATTTAACGCTGTCATCGGGTCTTGGAAAATCATTCCCATATCTTTCCCACGAATCTTATTGAGTCTGGCACGTGATAGGTTAAGGAGATTTTGCCCCTTAAAGTTTACCTGACCCTCAAGCTTTGTAACTCTAGCATCATGAAGTCCTATGATAGATAGTGCCAATGCACTTTTTCCACAACCTGATTCTCCTACGATGGCGAGTACTTCATTCTCGTGGATTTTCAAGGAAACATCATCAACCGCAGCGTAGTATTTTCCTTTGATGCTAAACGATGTGCGGAGATTTTCAATTTCCAATACAGTGTTTCCCAAGAAAAATTCCCCCTAACTTAAACTAGTTCTATGCAAATAGCTAATTTTCAGATTTCAAACTACTTGCACTAATATACTACAGAAATTTGAAGATGACAACACCATTTTTTTGAAATTCATAGTGTTACAATAATTTCGTTTATGTCAGTAGTGTTACGAATGTTGATTTAAGTACGTTCTTTCGCACTTTTCCCACAAACCTAAAAAAGTCTTTATTTAGAAATAATTATTTTTTTCCATGAAAAAGCGGCCCTGCTGTAAAAACAACAGGACCTTATACTCTATGAAAATCAGCAAATTATTTTAAAAGGTTTTACCGATACATACCAATGTCACAAGAAGCAAATTTCCTATATAGAACTAATGCTCCATGGACTATGAATTTGTGGAGCTTGCAGAAGATGATGCCGCCATAGCCGCTATTGTTGCAGCCATCACGGCTTGTTGCGCTTGAATGAGCAACTCCACGGATGTCGCTAAACTTACAATCGCTTCATCTGCCCTCCCTACTAACTCATGGATTACATAACCAATGCCAAGAGAAAGCGCCATTTCTTTCTTCCATTTCAATGGACTCGATTCTTCAAGCGCGGAAGCTAACTCGACAATTTTTTGCAGATTTTTATCCGACACATTAAATATTGTCAGAAATCCGATGAGCGGATAGTGAATCGGCCGCACTTTCGTATCCCTTGTAAAGTAATGGTAAATTTCTACGGCTCTTATAATAAGCGATGGATTGAAGTCTACATTCACATAAGTCATTACTTGCGACAGCCATTGGAGTTCATTGCCCGCGCGAAACTTTTCCTTGCGAAGTGCATCATAGTACATACGCATTGACTTGGCTTGCGTTACCGGATTAAACTTTCGTTTCGCGAGCAAAACCGCGTATGTATAATCATCATCAGATGTGAGAAAGAAATGATGCTTTTTCATTTCGCCGAATAAAGCTTTCGCGAGTCGCGCCTCATTGTCGTAGGATTCTTTATCGTTTGTCATAAAGAGTGCCGCTAAATAGGAATGGATTGTATTCCGAAAACCGAACGTCCGTAGAATGCGTTGTTTTTCGAATAAGCGAATGACTTCTTCTTCAATGTTAACGCCCGGTTGATCGAGAAATGCTGCCATCATTGGCAAAAGATTTCCCCGCAAAGGTGAAAACCAACCCGCTTTCTGTTTTATCGCATCCATCGAGCGGCTTAAGCTCTCCGCATCAAACTCACGATCCGAAGTGACGTAATACGAAGTAATTGTCAACACGACATTTCGATCGACTGTCCAACCAGCCAACGACTTCACTTTTTCATACGTCATTTCAACATCTCGCCTAATCGCATTCGTATCCAATTCATCCAACTCCTTAATCTATTGGTACGATTTGACCCAGGAAAGGTTTCAATAATTTGCAATTCCACCAAATATTCACTAATCTACGTTATCAGGAGAAAGTGCTCTTATATAGAAGGTACTTTATTTTTTGATGCGTTAACAAGTTTTTCGATAGTTTTAAAATCTCTGTTGTGAAGAGCGGTTACGATTGCACTTCCAACAATTACCCCATCTGCAAAACTTCCGATTAACTCGACTTGTTCCGGTGTTGATATCCCAAACCCGGCAAGAACAGGCACAGAACTTACCGCTTTCAGCTTTTTCAGATGTTCCTCGAGTTGTCCTTCAAATCCATCCCGAACACCCGTAATTCCATTCACGGTTACAGCATAAATAAAGCCTTCGCCAGCCGCCGTAATTTTCTCGATCCGTTCAGGCGGACTTGTCAACGAGACAAGCGGGATAAGCGCGATATCGGCATTCGTCAGTGCATCTCGAACTAAATTCACTTCTTCGTAAGGCAAGTCCGGGATAATCAATCCGCTAATCCCGCTGTTTCGACAGTCTTCTGCAAATTCCTCGATGCCGTACTGAATAATCGGGTTCAAATAAGTCATTAAGATAATCGGAACCGTTATTTCATCTTTAAACGAAGCCACCGTTTCAACGACTAGCCGAAGCGTGACCCCTTTCGCAAGCGCACGTTCACCGGCTTCTTGAATGATTGCGCCATCTGCCACCGGATCTGAAAACGGAATGCCTAGCTCGATGGCGGTCACGCCGGTTTTTTGCAGAAATAAAATCGTTTCTTTCAACGTTTCAATTCCACCATCCCCCGCCATGATATAGGGAACAAACGCTTTTTCACCACGATTATTGCATGCTTGAATCGCTTCTGTAATTTGTTGTTTCGTCATGTGTTATCCCCTCCAAGTGCCGCCTTCACAGTTTCTACGTCCTTATCTCCGCGTCCTGATAAACAGACGACAATAATCTCCTCTTTACCCATTCCCGCAGCAAGTTCCACCGCGTATTGCACGGCATGGGAACTTTCCAATGCCGGAATAATTCCTTCTGTTTGCGACAGCAACTGAAGCGCTTCAAGTGCACCCGCGTCTGTTATCGATGTATAAGTCGCCCGGCCGCTATCATGCAAATGACAATGTTCGGGTCCGATCGCAGGATAATCCAACCCCGCCGAAATCGAATGCGCTTCTTGAATCAACCCATCCTCATCTTGCAGCACATACATATAAGCACCGTGCAAAACGCCTTCTTTTCCACCGGCAACCGCCGCCGAATGAAGTCCAGTCGCAATCCCGCTTCCTGCCGCCTCTACGCCGAATAATTTTACCTCTACATCTTCGACAAACGGATAAAACATGCCGATCGAGTTACTTCCCCCGCCGACGCAAGCGACGATCGCATCAGGTAAACGCCCTTCCTTCTCCAAAATTTGCACTTTCGTTTCATCGCCAATCACCCGTTGGAAATCACGCACAATTTCAGGGAATGGATGCGGTCCTAATGCAGATCCTAAAATATAATGCGTGTCATCGACATTCGTCACCCAATAGCGAAGCGCCTCATTAACCGCGTCTTTTAACGTCCCCGCGCCTTTATCGACAGATTTGACAGTGGCACCGAGCAATTCCATCCGGAAAACGTTCAATTCCTGTCGACGAATATCTTCTTTCCCCATGAAAATCGTGCACTCAAGTCCAAACAATGCACAAACCGTCGCCGTTGCAACACCGTGCTGACCCGCACCCGTCTCGGCCACAATTTTCTTTTTCCCCATACGAACCGCGAGCAAAGCTTGACCAACCGTATTGTTAATCTTATGGGCGCCCGTATGGTTCAAATCTTCCCGTTTCAAATAAATCTTCGCGCCGCCCGCGTGTTTCGTTAATCTTTCTGCAAAATAAAGCGGCGTTTCGCGTCCGACAAAATCTTTCAGGTAATAGTCTACCTCAGCAAGAAACTCAGGATCCTCGATTGCCAAGTCATACGCTTTTTCCAACTCAATCAGCGCCGTCATTAACGTCTCCGGCACATATTGCCCGCCGAATTTACCGTAACGACCAGCTCTTGTTTGCTCTTTAACCATTAGAATCGCTCTCCTTCTTTGACTTCTTGTATAAATTCCCGTATAAGTCCTGAATCTTTTCGTTTACCCCGTTCGACACCGCTTGACACGTCCACCATAAAAGGACGAACCCGCCCAACAGCTTCTTTTACATTGCCGACATTTAATCCGCCTGCAAGAATGATTTTCTCCGCCCTAATTTCAGCATCTTTCAGCAACGCCCAATCGAACGTCACCCCGCTCCCGCCTTTATAAACCGTGCCCGGCGCATCAAACAAATAATAATTCACATCGTATTCCGATGCTTTCTCCACGTCATCAGTACTTTTCACTGGTAACGCTTTTATCGAAGGCAACTGCATCTCGCGAATAAAACCCGCGTCTTCATCTCCATGAAATTGCACATAATCCAGCGGAACCGTTTCGAAAATCCGCGTAATTTCTTCCTGTGTTTCATTGACAAAAACACCGATTTTCAATACATTATCCGGTATTTCCTTTGAAAGCTCTCGCGCTTGTTCAACAGTTACTTTCCGACTGCTTGGCGCAAAAACAAACCCAATGGCATCCGCGCCCGCATCTACCGCAGCTCTGACATGTTCATGTTCCATCAGCCCGCATATTTTCACTTTCGTCATCGCACGGCACTCCCAAGCGGAACTTGCAGCGCTTCGATCGCTTCTTTCACAGAACCGCTGCGCATCAAGGATTCCCCGACAAGTACCCCGTTCGCACCAGCTTCCGCGACCCGAATCGCATCGTCCCGACCCACTAAACCACTCTCGCTAATCAACACCCGTTCTTCGTCAAACGGGAAATGCGCTGCTACTTCCTCTGTTCTAGCCAGATCCACTTCAAATGTTTTAAGATCACGGTTATTCACGCCAATTAATTTCGCATCGATTCTTAATGCTTGTTTTAGCTCCTCCGCGTCATGCACTTCGACAAGCACTTCAAGTCCTAACCCCGTTGCATACGAATAAAGTTCCGTGAGTTCCGCCGGTTTCAAAGCCGAAACGATTAGCAAAACAACAGACGCCCCTGCACTCTTCGCTCTATCGATTTGCACTTTATGGATCATAAAATCTTTGCATAACAACGGCGTTGAAACAGCATTCGCAACAGCTTCCAAATCACCGAATGACCCTTTGAAAAATGGTGCGTCCGTCAACACTGAAATACACGCGACATCTGCTTCGCTGTATATTTTTGCTTGTTTAACAGGATCCGCGCCTTCAGCAATTAACCCCTTAGAGGGTGACGCTCTTTTCATTTCCGCAATGACTTGCAACTTCTCGGCTTTATACAATCTTTTGAATAAAGAAGGTCGGGTTTTCTCACTGTTAACTGCGACAGTTTCCTCCGCAAGCAATGCTTCCACTTCAAGTCGTTTCTCTCGCAGAATCTTGTCTAATATCGTCATATCACCAGCTCCTCCTTCTGCCCGATTTTTTCACTAAACGCAATTACTGCTTCCAACTTCTCCAATGCGCGTCCCGATAAAATACTGTCCGTCGCCAATTTAACGCCTTCTTGAATCGTCCCCGCTTGCCCGTTTGCAAACAAGCCAATTCCTGCGTTAAAAACAACCGTGTCAAATCGTGGACCGCGTTCTCCTTCGAGGACAGAACGGGTAATTTCCGCATTTTCGTCCGGAGTACCTCCGCGAATCGCTGACAAATCCGCCGCTTGCAAACCGACATCATCCGGCGTAAGCGAAAATGGAATTAGATCCCCTTGATCAAGCAGTACGAACGCGTTTTGTCCCAACAGCGAGGCTTCATCCATCCCGCCAGCACCCGAAACAACAATCGCACGATCACGTCCAAGCATTTGAAGTACCGAAGCATATTCCATGATGAAATCGGGTCGGCTGATTCCCGTAAACTGCGTATGCAATTGAAGCGGATTTGTTAATGGTCCAACGAGATTGAAAATCGTCGCCTTTCCAATTTCATTGCGCACTTCCCCAATTCGCTTCATTCTCGGATGCACATTCGGCGCGAACAGAAAGGAAATCCCTTCCTGACGAAGTAACTCGCTCATTTCTTCCGGGGTGAAATTCGTATGAATCCCAAGTGCATCAAGCACGTCTTGACTCCCAGCCGCGCTGGAGATTTTCCGATTTCCATGTTTCGCGACCAATGCGCCCGCACCCGCTAAAACAAAAGCCGCCGTCGTGCTTATATTAAAACTGTTGACGCCGTCGCCGCCCGTCCCGCAATTATCCATATAAGAACCTTTTGCTACGTCCATATCAATCGCAAATGACCGCATGACCGACGCTAAAGCCGCAACTTCATGGGCCGTTTCTCCTTTTGCCGATAAAGCGATTAGAAATTTCTTGATGTCCTCTTTTGAAGTGTTTTTATCAAATAATAACCGTGCAGCCTCTTTCATATCTTCATATGGCAAATGCTTATTCTGCTCAACTAGTTTCAAATATTTCTCCATGCTTATCTCTCCCCCGTCAAAATTTTCAATCACTCTTGAATAACCTCTAGTAATGATTTTGCTTTATTCACAGTTTCCAAGTATTCATCTGTCGGATTCGACTGCTTAACAACACCAGCACCCGCTTGAACATAGGCTTTTCCGTCTTTTATGAGCATCGTGCGAATCGTCAATGCAAAATCGATATTGCCATTCAATCCGATATAACCAATCGCCCCGCCGTATATGCCGCGATGCTGTTTTTCCAATTGATCAATAATATCCATCGCCACTGATTTGGGCGAACCCGTCACTGTGCCGGCAGGCGAACTCGCTTTCAGTGCATCAAGCGCATGCAACCCGTGCGCCAATGTTCCTTCAATTTCCGAAACAAGGTGCATGACATGTTCATAGCGAACCGTTTCCTTGTTATTCGACACGCGAACGGTTTCTGGCATGCACATCCCGTTCATTTCTTCTTTACTTAACGCCACAAGCATTTCGTGCTCCGCCAGTTCTTTCGGATCTTTTCGTAATTCCGCTTCTAGCGCGAGATCTTCTGCATGATTTTTACCGCGCCGACGCGTTCCGGCTATCGGATTTACCATAACCGTGTCTCCTGTTACTTTCACGAGACTTTCAGGCGACGTGCCGATAACGGTATGATCTTCAAATTCCATAAAATACATATAAGGGGACGGATTGCTTTTTCGCAATTTGCGATAAAGCGCGAATGGATCGCCTTGAATATCCGCTTCCAATCTGCGCGAAATCACAATTTGTTCAGCCGCACCTTCGTCAATAAAGGAAATCGCTTCACGCACTTGGTCTTCGAATTGTTGTTGCGTGACTTTGCATCGATACGGAGACATGCTGACTTCCGCTTCCTTTTCAGTGACACCGTTTAGTATCATTTCTTCCAACGCCTCTAAATTCGGTCCGCCGTATACGGGGTTAATTTCCGTATGCAGTAACGTCACTTCATTCAGTTCGTGGTCATAAATAATGACCGTATCGTAAATATTGAAGTAAACATCCGGCATTTCTAAATCATCTTCCAAGCGCTTTTCGTCATTTCGAGCGGCGCCGTAACCGACATATCCAACCGCGCCGCCTGTAAATGGAAAATTCACATCATCCGTAATTCGCGGCATCAGTCTTTTCAATAATTTGTACAAGTCGCCTTCATGCGTGTACGTCGGCCCATTTGTATAATCCAATTCCTCGATTTGACCTTCTTGGCCACGATAAGCTTTCACCGGATTCATCCCAATAAATGAATACCGTCCAGAGCCTTTCTGAATAGATGAACTTTCAAGTAAAAATTTCTGCTTCCCTTGAAGCCGTCTAAAGATTAAAATCGGCGTGAGCGAATCCCCGTTCAGCTTTTTCATCGTCGTCCGTAAGTTTTTAGTTTTCGTTGTCATTTCATCACTCCTCGTTTTTCATGGAAATAAAAAATGCCCTCTGCAAAAGGACAGATTAGTCCGATTGCAGAGGACGGTTGAACCGCGTTGCCACCTCTAGTTGAAGTATTTCTACTTCCTCTTGGCGTGCTTTAAAAACGAAAGCACATCCCATAACGCGGGATAGACGTTCCCCTTGAAAGAATTCTCCAAAGAGACTCTCATAAGTCCATTCACAAAGGTCGCGTATCAGTTTCCACCACCCACTGATTCTCTAACAAACGCTCACCCATGCTACTCCTCTTATTCAACAATTTTCTCAGCTATGCTCATCTCAGCTCATCTGTTCCGTGGGCGGCACCGCTATCGGTCCCTCCTGCCCGTCTTGTGAAACAAAAAAGGTTCACACAAGCATAGTACATGAATTCCGAATTGTCAACCACTTCTTAAAAATTAATTCACTGTTCGAATAAACCCGCCACTTGCCCATTAATTGATATCCATCGATTCGTCATTTACACTGGATTAAAGAGTAAAACACATCAACAGACAGGATGAATTCAATGAGGATCAATAAATATTTAAGCTCGGCCGGCATTGTCTCAAGACGCGGCGCTGATAAATGGATTGAAGATGGACGCATCACGATTAACGGACAACCCGCCGAACTCGGCAGCCGAGTCAATGAAGGAGACGTCGTTCTTGCAGACGGAAAACCAGTAAAAACCGAAGAACAACTCGTTTATATCGCGCTCAATAAACCCGTCGGCATCACAAGCACAACAGAACGCCATATTAAAGGGAATGTCGTCGACTTCGTCAATCACCCGCTGCGTATTTTCCATATCGGCAGACTTGATAAAGACTCAGACGGCCTATTACTTTTGACGAACGACGGAGATGTCGTGAATGAAATCCTTCGCGAGGAACACGGGCATGAAAAAGAATATATCGTCACAGTCGACAAACCGATTACGAGAGAGTTTGTAAGGAAAATGGAATCTGGCGTCGACATACTCGGGACAACAACAAAACCGTGTAAAGTGAAACAGCTCGGTCCCCGTAAATTCAACATCACGCTCACCCAAGGACTCAATCGCCAAATCCGTCGCATGTGTTCCGCACTCGGCTTCACAGTGAAAAGCCTGCAACGCACACGGATTTTAAACATCCATCTTGGAAACTTGCCAAACGGACAATGGCGAGATTTAACGAAAGACGAACTGGATGAAATGTTTACAATGATGAATTATGAACCGAAACGATAGGAAAAACTGTTCAACATCTTCCCTGTTGAACAGTTTTTATTTTATACATTAACCATTTCCAAAAATTGACGTGTGCGTTCATTTTTTGAGTGATTGAAAAATTGTTCCGGCGCGGCATTTTCAATGATGCGTCCTTCATCCAGCATGATGATGCGGTCCGCTACTTCTTTTGCGAATTTCATTTCATGGGTAACGACGACCATTGTCATTCCGTTATTTGCCAGGTTTTTCATCACTTGAAGCACTTCCCCGACGAGTTCCGGGTCAAGGGCCGACGTTGGTTCATCGAATAACAAGGCTTTTGGTTTCATCGCAAGGGCTCTTGCGATCGCCACACGTTGTTTTTGCCCGCCCGATAATTTGTTTGGGTACACATGTGCCTTATCAGCCAAATCAACATCTTCAAGAATTAATAATGCTTCTTTTTTGGCCTCTTCCTTATTCATCTTTTTCACAATAACCGGCGCTTCTATAATATTTTCGAGCACCGTCTTGTGCGGGAACAGATTAAAATGCTGGAACACCATGCCGACTTCCGCCCGCACATTCGACAAGTCTTCTTTCTTCCGATCGATTTTCCGATTATCGATTGAAATTTCGCCTTTATTGATGATTTCAAGGAAATTCAAACAACGGAGGAGCGTGCTTTTTCCGGACCCGCTGACGCCAACAAGCACGATGACTTCTCCGGCATTTACATCAATGTCGATTCCTCTTAATACTTCTAAATCACCAAAGGATTTGTGAATATTTACCCCTTTGAGCATCGAAACGCCTCCTTATGCTTTATCAACATCTAATTTATTTTCGTACCATTTTAGTAATCCTGAGAAAATCAGCACTAATACGAGGTAGTAAAATCCAACGACTAAAAATGTTTCAAATGGTTGGAAAGATGAAGCCGATTCTCTGTTTGCTAGTCCAAACAATTCAGAAACGCCGATGACATATACAAGCGATGAGTCTTTCAGCGTGATGATGAACTGGTTGCCTAGTGGCGGAATCGCTCTCCGCAGCGCTTGCGGGAAAATGATTCGGCGCATTGTTTGCGAGCGGTTCATGCCCACCGCAAGACTCGCTTCACGTTGTCCACGGTCTACCCCTTGGATTGCGCCTCTGAAAATTTCGGCTATATATGCACCGTTATGAACACCTAGCGCAATTGCGCCTGCCCAAAAATTCGACAGTACGATAATCGATGTAATTCCGTAATAAAGAAACATAATCTGTACAATTAACGGCGTCCCGCGAATTAACGTAATGTACAAGTTCGCGATTGTTTGTAATATTTTTGATCCCGAAATTTTCATTAAAGCGAAGACAATACCGAATACGGTACCTATCACAATAGCGATTGCTGTTAATTGCAATGTAATGAGTGCTGCTTTTAGAAAACCTTCATATGTTCGCATAAATACTTCATACAAAGTTATGAATATATCAGGCACCGGCTATGACCTCTTTCTTCATCAAGTAAGTTGGATTGTTCACTCTAATAATTCAACGCCTTCCAGATCGAGGTCTAGCAAGTTTCGTTTGAACCATTTTTGCGAAATTTCATCATAAGTTCCGTCGTCAATTATCTCTTGTAGCGCTTCGTCAATGGCTTCTCTTAATTCATCATTGTCTTTTCGCACGGCAATGGAAGGTTGTTCAACCCAAAGCGGCTTTCCGACTTCTTTGACTTCAAATCCATTTTCAATCGCTTCAAATCCAACGATATCCGCTGTAATGACCGCATCTAATCGCCCTTTAATCGTTAAGTCTTTCAATGCGACGACGTCACTGCTGTAATACTGTAGGTTGTCAGAAAGTGTTTTCGCCGGTTCTTCATAAGTCGATTGCGCAACAACACCAATTTTCTTCCCTTTAAGATCGTCAGCTGATTTAATTTCTGTGTTGTCTTTTGAAACAAATATCATGCCGCCTGAATAGTAATAAGGCTCTGTGAAGCTTGCCTGTTCTGCACGTTTTTTCGTATAGGCCATTGAACCAATAATGGCATCGTATTTTTCTTCAACGAGTCCTTGTAAAATTGTTTCAAATGGATTCGTCACAGGATTTGGTTCCAGACCCATTTTTTCTGCGACGGCATTCCCGATTTCAATGTCAAATCCAGTAAGCTCTCCGCCTTCTTCAAAGTTAAACGGCTTATATAATCCGCTTGCTGCGAATGTTAAACTACCTTTTTTCACTAGTTCATACTCTTTTCCGGGTTCCTTACTTGCCCCGTTATCTTCAGCTTTTTTCTCTTCCCCGCATGCTGATAAAAGTAAGACTGATGCAACTACTAATAGAAATAATGATTTCAATTTCGTCATCTTTTCAAATCTCCCCTTTGTTTTATTAACTTTATGGCCTGTAACTTTCCCTTCCCTACATTTTCATCGATAAACGAGTAGTTAGAAAATTAGTACAAAATGAGTGGTTTTGTTGATAGGAAAAAAGCTGTACAAACATCTATGGAGAGTAGATGTTTGTACAGCTTTCATTTTTCCCGTTTGTAGTTCGCAATGATCATCGCAATTTCGTCTAACAACCCGTATGCGGTATCATCCAAGTGATTATTGATAATGGCAGAAAAGAGTAGCGTTTCTCCGTCTTTCGTTTCCGCATACCCCGCCAAAGAAGTTACTCCGTTAAGCGTTCCGGTTTTCGCTTTGACTTTGCCTTCTGCAGCTGTGCCGTTCATGCGATAGCGTAATGTTCCTCCGACGAATCTTTCTTCTTTTCCTGCTACGGGTAATGAGTTCACGAAGTCTTCGTACCATGATTTTGTCCCTGCTATATATAAAAGATTGGTCACTTCATTGGCGGTGACGAGGGTTTTATGGGACATTCCTGAACCGTCGCGCAGCAACATGGTATTCATATCGATTCCTATGTCAGCGAGTGTTTGATTCATACCCCCGAGTCCTTTAGACCAACTGCCTTCGCCGCTACTTACTCGTCCTATTTCTTTGACGAGCACTTCTCCGTGCCCGTTATTGCTTAGCTTCATAAAAGGCGTGAGTAATTTTTTCAATGGTATGGATTGTTTGGTAGCCAAAAGGGTTGCTCCGCTAGGAACGGTGCCGGTTCCGACTTGTGTGACGTTGGTAAATTCGATGCCTTGCTCGTCTAACACATGTTTGAATACATTCATCGTGTAATTCGTTGGTTCCCAAACGGATGCCCAGGAACGGTTTTGTTTTAAGCCGAGCGGAACTGTTCCGGAGACGATGACCGTATTTGAGCCATGCATGCGCGATGCTTTAATATAAGATGTTCCGTTCTGCGCAACGGTTTTTGTTTTGTTGACGATTTTTACATAACTATTTTCCGGAACCATTCGAATCGTTCCGGCTTCACCGGATTTAGCCGCGGGATACACATCGACGATAACCGTTCCTGCGTCAAAGTCGTCGTTCGGAGAAAGCGTCAACGCTGAAACTTGCGCACCCGAGTAATACGGCTCATCCGACCAGTTTAAATCTTGGGAAAGTCGATCATCGTCGTACCATGTGTCGTCACCGAATAGATTTCCAGCTACGGTTTGAATGCCTTTTTCTTTTAATTCAGTTGTAAACATGATTAAATCGTCTTTTGTTAGTGTCGGGTCGCCTAGTCCTTTTAGATAAAGATTCCCTTGAAGTTCTCCGTCTTTAATTTTCCCATCGGTGTACAGTTCTGTTTTAAATGTGTGCTCAAGTCCGAGCGTTTCAAGAGCCGCTACTCCGGTGAAGAGTTTCATGAGAGATGCTGGGTGGACTCTCGTATCGCCTAAATTTGTGTAAAGTATTTTCCCGTCGGCCGCTCTTCGAATGCTGATAGAAGTTGTTGTTCCTTGTAGTCTGGCATCTTTTAATACACTGTTGATTTGATCTTCTAATCCCCCATGAGTAGGTATTGCAACCTTCATTTCTTCATTCGGCTTAATTTCCTTAAAAACAAACTCTTTAGAGGAAGGCGAGGGAATTTCAATTTTTTTGAACTGATTTTTGCTGACTGGTACGATTATTACTACCAGTATAAGCATGAAAACAACAATTGATTTTACTATCCGTAGTTTATCCAAAAGACCGCACCTCGGCATTCATTCATTTTATAAAGACTACCATCCAGGTTTTTAATTAACACTTTTAGGGCAAATTAACAAAGAGAATCATTCGTTTTCAGAATAGGGGTGTTCTTATTGATTAACAAAATTGAAGAAGATGAAATTGCAATCGGTTTAATTCAACTGCTGAGAGAAGGAAAGAAAGAAGAGTTTCAAGATGTCATCAAAGAGCTTATGCCTTATGACGTAGCGCACCTGTATAAGGAATTACCTACAAAGCGCCAACCCCTTTTCCTTGAATATTTGGAGCTGAAGGAGTTGGCGTATCTCTTGCGTTACCTAACTCGGGATGAACAGCTCCATGTTATTGAGATTCTGAAACCTGATCGTTCTTCAGAACTCTTAGACCTTATGAAAAATGATGAGCTTGCAGTCATGTTGACAGGATTATCAAGTGACGCCATCGATAAACTCATTAAGAAGATGAAACACGAAGAATCAGCCGCGATTCGTAAAATCCTTTCCTATCCCGAAAAGTCTGCCGGACGCTCGATGTCTGACCGCTATGTTTGGATTGACAAGTCGTATACCGTTGAAGAAGCCACCCAAAAACTGAAACACTTCTCGGATTTGGCGGAGTATCTAAACTACCTCTACGTGATTGATCATGAACGAAAACTTGTCGGCGTCGTTTCTTATCGTGATTTATTGCTCGCGGAAACTGATGTTGTCATTGAAGATATTATGGTCAAGAATGTCGTTAAAGTAGACGTATTAACGAAACAAGAAGAAGTGGCGAAATTGATCGCCAGGCATGATTTCGTCTCCATTCCGGTTGTGGTGGAGGATAATACATTGGCGGGCATCATAACAGTTGACGACGTTGTTGATATTATTATGAGGGAAGCAGATGAAGATATCGGAATGCTTCTAGCTTCGGGTAAAGACATTGACTTCACTACGCCGCCGTTCATCGCGGCATATAGGCGTCTTCCTTGGCTTATTTTATTGTTATTTATCGGTCTGGTTTCCGGAAGTATCATCGCAAGATTTGAAGCGACACTTGAAGCAGTTGTCGCCCTTGCATTTTTCATGCCGATGATTGCAGGAATGACAGGAAACACGGGAACTCAATCGCTCGCCATCGTTGTGCGTGGGTTTGTGACTGAGGACCTTAGTCCAAAGAAAACGATGAAACTCATTTTCAGAGAGCTTTTTGTGGGAATTATTATTGGCGTGACTTGCGCAATTGTTATTTCAATCATCGCTTACGTTTGGCAAGGCAGTTTCGTTCTAGGGCTAGTTGTCGGTACTTCATTACTTGCTACCCTAATTATCGGGACGCTCGCCGGAACGATTATCCCGCTTATTTTACACAAGTTCAATGTAGATCCAGCAGTTGCGTCCGGACCGCTTATCACGACCATCAATGATATTTTATCACTTCTTATATACTTTGGCATCGCGACGATGTTTATTTCGAAACTAATATAATACAACGGATGAGTTGTGTTATAATTGAGAAAATAGCGCCAAAGGGGATATTCATATGACAAAAATTAATGGGATTGGCCAAGTAGCAGTACCTGTAAAAGATTTAAATCGCGCACTTTCTTTTTACCAAGATGTTTTAGGTCTGCCGCTATTATTCGCCACCGATACGATGGCTTTTTTTGATTGCGACGGTGTGCGACTTCTCCTGAGTCTTCCCGAGAAGGAGCAATTTTCGACGGCTAGTTCGGTGCTTTATTTCAACGCCACAGACATTCATGCGCATTATGAAACGTTGAAGGCTAAGGATGTTTCATTTCTGGATGAACCGCATGTTGTCGCAAAAATGGGATCCACCGAAACATGGATGGTGTTTTTTAACGACACCGAAGGCAATACGCATGCTTTTATGAGTGAAGTCACAGTTTAAGTCATCGAATTAATAAGTAGATTCCTGTAAATAACAAAATCACATAGGTGAAGTATCGAAAGGTCTTCTGATTGATTCGGTGGAATAGGCGTTGTCCGAAATACAGGCCCAGAACGACAAGGGGCAATCCCATTCCACTTGATGTCCAGACTGTTTTATTCGTCCCGGCAAAAAAGACTTGTACGACTAGGCTGATTGAATAAATGAAAAGATAAAAGGCTAATGTCGTTGCCCGCAATTGTGCTTTCGGTGTGCCTGTTCCTGAAAAATAGAGCAGTAAAGGCGGTCCAGGCATGCCGATTCCCGTCGTCAGCAAACCAGATATTCCTCCGACATAAAAATCGCGGCGCTTCGTTGTCTTTATACGGAAATTCAAAATAAGCAAAAGTGTTAACGTTAAAATAACTACGCCAATACCTACTTTTAAATTCCTCGTTTCCGCAAATAAAAAGATCAGAATCCCGATTGGCAGCCCCGGTAAACTTCCAATAATGAATCGTTTTAAGATGCCCATATCAACATCCGTACGTATTTTTCTGATGAGCGCCACGGAAATGACTAGCGATAATACTAGATTGATTTGAATGGCTTCTCTCGGTTCAAAAATTAACAGTAAGAACGGCGTTGCCATGATGGAAAAGCCGAATCCCGTGCTTGTTTGTAAAATTGATGCAAATAATATGATGACAATAAAAAGTAAAATAGTCACTTCAATACCACCCCACAACTAGTTTATAGCATACCATTTTAGTAGTTAAATTACTTTCACCATGTAAGCGTTGTCAATTACTAGTCCATTAGTCGGAATAATTTTACTTCAATTATTTCATTGACTTATCATTCTTTTCAATCTAAAGTAAGGATTAATTCTTGCGACAATTGAATAGCAAAACATCACTTTCTTATCAAGAGAGATCGAGGGACAGGCCCTATGACATCTCGGCAACAGATTCATGACGAATGAATACTGTGCTAATTCCTGCAAGTGCTTCGGCATTTGGAAGATGAGAACGAGATGGTTTCTTACATACTAGAAGCCCTCTTTTTTCTTATCGTTCTATTGATAAGTGAATAGGGGCTTTTTCTTTTTTCACTGATGGCTGAGAAGTTGTTTACGCGGAATGAGTGTTTTATCAGGAGGTTTTGACATGATTGAATTTAAAAATATCTCGAAGACGTTTAGTCTTGGAAAACGAGAGGTGCATGCGGTTAAGGATGTTTCTCTATCGATTAAAAAAGGGGATATTTACGGCATTATCGGATTTAGCGGCGCCGGAAAGAGTACGTTGCTGCGGTTGGTGAACATGCTTGAACGCCCAACTTCTGGATCGGTGTTCATCCAAAATGTTGATGTCAGTTCATTATCAGCGAAAGAGCTGCGCAAGCAACGCCGGAACATCGGAATGATATTCCAAAACTTTAACTTGTTTAACTCGAGAACGGTCGCCGGAAACGTCGCTTATCCTTTAAAGTTAGCCGGCGCCTCCAAACAAGAAGTCGGGGAGCGCGTGCAAGAACTATTGGCTTTTGTCGGTCTATCCGATAAAGCGAAAGATTATCCCGATCAACTATCCGGCGGGCAAAAACAACGTGTCGGAATTGCAAGAGCGCTTGCTAGTTCCCCGGAAGTACTGATCTGTGACGAAGCGACATCCGCTTTGGATCCTGATACAACCGCTGATATTTTACGGTTATTGAAAAAGGTGAATAAAGATTTAGGCATAACTATTCTTCTTATCACACATGAAATGCACGTTATCCAATCCATTTGCGATAATGTGGCGGTCATGGAAGATGGCGAAGTGATCGAGTACGGGGCAGTTTTCGAAACCTTTACGAATCCGCAGCATTCAACGACGCAACGTTTTATCCAATCGATTCAACAAGACTTGCCTTCAGAGAAGCTTTTGGATGAATGGCGTTCAAAAGGCGGCACCCGGTTATATCGCGTCATTTTTAAAGGTGAAATCGCAAGTGATCCTGTATTATCTCAGGTCACTCGTAAACATAGTATCGATTTCAACATCGTCTACGGGTCGGTTCGAGAAGTTCAAGAACGGTTTTTCGGAAATCTTCTTATTTCATTTGAAGGCGAACCGGAAAAGATCCAAAAAGTATTGCAAGAACTTGAAACGATTGTTGATATAAAGGAGGTCATTAAAGATGAAGGTTGATTGGTCCACGTTTTGGCCACGGATTGTAGAAGCGACGGGCGAGACCCTCATTATGGTGATTGCCACACTTATTTTCGGTTCAATTATTGGAATCTCGCTCGGCCTTCTATTGTTTGTGACAAGAGAAAATAATATTTTGGAAAATAAGGCAGTTTCACGCGTCTTAAATATTCTTATCAATATCATACGACCGATTCCATTTATCATCTTCTTAGTTGCCATTTCACAACTAACTAGACTGGTTGTCGGGACAACCATTGGAACGACGGCAGCGATTTTCCCGATGACGATTGTGGCAAGTTTCGTTGTGGCACGAGTCGTTGAAAATAACTTGGTTAGTATCGACCCAGGCGTTATCGAAGCAGCACAAGCAATGGGCGCAAGCCCGCTTCGGATTATCTTTACGGTATTAATTCCAGAAGCGCTTGGCCCATTGATTTTAGGATTGACTTTCGTTTCAGTCAGTCTAATCGATTTCTCTGCGGTTGCAGGAACAGTCGGCGGCGGAGGTCTAGGACATATCGCGATGACTTATGGTTACCAACGATTTGACGCAAGTGTCATGATTGTAACGGTGGTCATCCTCATCGTTATGGTGCAACTCGCGCAGTGGATTGGAAATACACTATCTAGAAAAATTATGCGTCGTTAATAAGTTACTGTCTTTAAAATTGATTTAGTGCTCCGTCGTTCGCTTTCCTGCGGGAGTCTCACGACTGCGCACGAAATCAGGAAGTAGTGGTTATAAAGTTTCTTCTTAATAATTTTTCAGTGACTTAGCTTTACTCCAATCTACAACAAAAATTAAAGTGTAAAAAAAGAAACTTACTTAAAAGGAGAAGAGAATATGAGAAAGTTATTGATTTTATGTTTAGCGATTATAACAGCGGCTTTATTAACTGCTTGTGGTAGTAAAAGTAATGCAGATGGTGACACGGTTAAAGTGGTAATAGGTGTCAATGGATCAGATGGTGTGCAGTGGCCAATTCTGAAGGAAAAAGCAGCAAAAGAAGGCATTGAAATTGAGCTTAAAGAATTTGCTGATTACACATTACCAAATAACGCACTTGCACAAGGAGATATAGACCTTAACGCATTCCAACATTTTACTTTCTTAGCTCAATACGTCAATGAAAGTGGAAATGAGCTTGTTCCAATTGGTTCAACTATGTTTGCACCGCTAGGCGTTTATTCCGAAAAAATTAAGGACATTTCCGAAATAAAAGAAGGGGACAAAATCGCGATTCCAGATGATCCTTCTAACCAAGCACGTGCACTGCGCTTACTTGAAAGTGCTGAACTCATTACACTTTCGGATGATTTCGGATTATTTGGAGACCCGAGTAAAATTGTAGAAAACCCAATGAAGTTGGATATTATTCCGATGGTCGCACAACAAACACCACGTGTATTGCCAGACGTTGCAGCAGCGATTATTAACAACGGCATTGCTGGACAAGCAGGGTTTTCACCAGGGGAGGATCCAATCTTTAGAGAAACTGCAGATGATGAAAGTATTTACCCATATGTGAATCTAATTGCGGCAAGCGAGAAAGAAAAAGATAATAAAACATTCCAACGCATTGTTGAATTATACCAAGAAGAGGATATCGCAAAAGCTGTTGAAGAAGATACAAAAGGTGGATCTTATCTTGTTGAATTAACGCAGGATGAAATTGACAAAGTATTTGAAGACCTTAAAAAATAATTGAACTGGGGGCATCCATAATGAGCATTGTAAAAGAAGAGACGAACACATTATTCCAATCAATAGAAAAGAACCGCGAGCTATATATTCAAACGAGTCAGGAAATCCATGCGAATCCGGAAATCGGGAATGAAGAAGTGTTTGCTAGCGCTAAACACGTTGCGTTATTGGAAGATGCGGGTTTTGAAGTGACAACAGCTGTTGCTGGTCATGAAACGTCTTTTTACGCTGTGAAAGACAGCGGAAAAGAAGGTCCGACAGTCGCTTATCTTGCTGAATATGATGCACTTCCAGGTTTAGGCCATGCATGTGGCCATAATATTATTGGAACAACGAGTGTTGCAGCGGGCATTGCGCTCTCTGAAGCACTTCCTGACACAGGGGGACGCGTCGTCGTTCTCGGGACTCCCGCTGAAGAAGGCGGCCCGAATGGCAGTGCGAAAGGCAGTTTCGTCAAGCATGGCTATTTAAAAGATGTGGATGTAGCGCTGATGATTCATCCTTCCGGAAAAACTGCAACAACAGGCGATTCGCTCGCTGTCGATCCACTTGACTTCCACTTTTTTGGAAAACCTGCCCATGCATCCGGTTCGCCGCATCATGGCATTAATGCGTTAGATGCTGTTATTCAACTGTTTAACGGCATTAGTGCACTTCGCCAGCAGTTGCCGTCTGATGTACGTATTCACGGCATTATAACGCACGGTGGGGATGCACCGAATATCATTCCGGAATATGCATCCGCACGATTCTATATTCGCGCAGAGTCCTGGCAAAAAACAGTCGAGGTTTCGGATAAAGTACGAAACATCGCTGAAGGCGCTGCACTTGCGACAGGCGCAACCGTCAAAATCGAACGCTTTCAAAATGAAGTGAAGGATCTTGTCCTTAACTCGGTTCTTGATAATGTATTGTCTGAGGAACTTTCCGCACTCGGCGAAGTGGTTCATACTGAAAAGCGAGAAGGCAAAGGTTCCACGGACGCCGGAAACATTAGTTATGAAGTGCCGACTGCACATCCGTATATTAAAATAGGTCCGGATAATCTTGTTGCACACACGGACGAATTCAGGGAGGCTGCGAAGTCAGAGCTTGGTGATGAGGCTTTGATTACAGGTGCAAAAGCTTTGGCGTCGACGGGTTATCGTTTATTGACGGATTTTGAATTGCTTCACCGGGTGAAGCAGGAGTTTGAGCGGGCTTTGGCTGCGAAGGCGGAGTGATTTTAGAGGGCGACTTAGGTTGGGGCTTGACGACGCGTAATTTATGGGCTTTGGTCGTTTCGCGGTGGGCTTTAGTCGTTTGCTGAAGTGTTATAGTCGGCTCCAGACACGCTTTAGTCGTTTGAAACGCGGTATAGTCGTTTCAAGGCATTCTTTAGTCGTTTACCCAAATTCCAACCATTCCAACATGCAAAAAAGGTTGCCACATCACATGGCAACCTTTTTTATGTTAAACATCAAGCAAACTCTTCAACTAGTTCACGCATTGTGCCGTGCTTCGCCAAATTGGTATGCCAAGAAAGCGCTTTTTCCAAAACATGCGGTGTTTGGCCGCCTCTTTCAAGCGCTTCACTGTAATACGCGCGAAGTTGACCCTGATACATTGGGTGCACGCAATTTTCGATGATCAATCCGACACGTTCTCTCGGCGCAAGTCCGCGGAGATCCGCATAGCCTTGTTCTGTCACGATCACATCGACATCATGTTCTGTATGATCAACATGAGAAACGAATGGTACGATGCTTGAAATGTCGCCGCCTTTTGCAATCGATTTCGTAACGAAAATGGCTAGACGCGCATTTCGTGCAAAGTCGCCAGAACCGCCAATCCCGTTCATCATCTTCGTTCCAGAAACATGCGTTGAGTTCACATTACCGTAAATATCCAACTCTAGTGCAGTGTTAATGGAAATTAAACCGAGACGTCGAATGATTTCAGGGTGATTCGAAATCTCTTGCGGACGCATAATCAGCTTGTCGCGGTATTTATCAAACTCACCAAATACTTGCGCCATCTTTTCTTCAGACAATGTAATAGACGCACAAGACGCGAAACGCACCTTGCCCGCATCGATCAAATCAAACACCGCATCTTGAAGCACTTCCGAATACACTTCTAAATCTTCGAATTCAGAGTTAACCATGCCGTGCAATACCGCATTGGCAACGGAACCGATACCCGATTGCAAAGGTGCTAACTTATTTGTGAGTCTACCTGCTTGTACTTCCGAACGTAAAAACGTCAACAGATGTTCCGCCATGATTTCTGTTTCATGGTCCGGTGCTACGATTGTCGACGGAGAGTCTAATTGATTGGTGAAAACAATGCCTTTCACCTTCCTCGCGTCAATCGGAATGCCGATTGTACCGATACGGTCATCCGCGTTCGTTAACTGAATCGGTTGACGCTCCCCTTGTTTTCCTGGATCATACAAATCATGTAATCCCTCAAGCTTTGTTGGCTGCGACATATTGATTTCAATAATAATCGACTTTGCGTGTTGTGCGAATGTCAATGAGTTTCCAACGGACGTTGTCGGGATGATCATGCCATCTTCCGTTATTGAAACCGCTTCCAAAATCGCGAAATCAATTGGCTCGATTACTTCTGCACGAATCAGTTCCGCAGTATGCGATAAATGATGATCCACAAAAAGATGTTCCCCGTCATTAATTTTCTTTCTCATCGTTGGTTCTGCTTGAAATGGCAGACGTTTGTTTACAATGCCCGCTTCTGCAAATAACCGGTCAATATCGGACCCCAAGGATGCCCCAGTAAACACATTCACCTTAAACTTTTCATGTTCAGCGCGTTTCACCAATGCCAATGGAACGGCCTTCGCGTCACCGGCCCGGGTAAATCCACTTAACCCCAATGTCATACCGTCTTCAATCCAAGATGCCGCCTCTTCTGGCGTCACAACAGCCTCTTTCAATTGATGATGTTTAATACGATCCATAGGTTTACCCATCGATTTATTCCACCTTTCATAACTTTTAGTTAATTCTACAGGATGGAAAAAGTCGGTGGGCGGTTTCGGTTTTGAATAAAGAATTTCTGGCTGAAGCACTTAAAATCATGTCTGAAACAGTATAAATCAAAAGCCTAATAGCTTTCGAAAATAACTCGAATACGATTGACTAACCGGGATTTTTGTTTCGTCATCCATCGCCAAAACAAAAGTCGAGTGCGTATCGGGGAAGATTTCTTTTATATGATGGACATTTACAATAAACGATCGATGGCATCGAACAAATGAATCTCTTGGCAATAAGTACTCAAACTCTTGCAAGGTATTTTTATGCGTGCCTGAAAAACCATCTGCCACGACAATGGTTTTACGATCTTTCACTTCAACATACTTCACATCCTTAAATGAAACCGGATTCCAGCCATCAGGCGTTTTTACCGTCACGACCGACTTCCCATCCGTATAAGCAGGATAAATCGCCATCACGCATCCTTCCACTTCACCTTCATGGTGAAAAGGAACCGCCATGCCGTGATAAGGAACGCCGAAAACATCTCGGTTAATAAACTCAGAAACTTTTTGTTTTTGAGCAAGTGCTTTATAAGCAATCGTCCCTTCCTTCACTGGATCTCCCGCACTAATTTTTAAATCAATCCGTTTACTCGGACGATAATAGATATATTCTTTCGTATCTGAAATGGCGATTGATATTTCATCAGAAAATAATTCGCCCATCACATCTAATAATGAATTAATTGTAAAACTCTTCATTTCTGAACTCCTTTAAAGAACTCCATCGTTTTCACTCATTATACTACAACTAATCTATCTGTTGCGTGCATAATTATGATATAGTGTTCCTATAATCAAAAGATTTAGATAACAATGACATGAGGAGGAAATGCTATGTTTGTCAGGGATTTATATTTAGAAAAACACGAGGTTGTAACGGTAAACACCGCGCAAAGTGTTGGAGAAGTGTATGAAATCATTGAAAAAAGCGGGTACAGATGCATTCCTGTCATCGACAATGACAGTTTATACAAAGGGATGATTTACAAAGTTCATCTGATGGAAGATATTTATGAAAACAACGGCGATAAAAATGCGACTATCAATCACCTACTCAAACACGATGATTTATTCATCGCTCAACATACGCCTTTTTTAAATGCATTGGTGGCAATCAAATCATTGCCTTTTATCAGCGTCGTAGAAGACGGGAAATTAATCGGCATTCTAACTCATAACAAAGTCGAAAGCGTATTGGAAGATGCATTCGGCATGAAAACCGGTGGGATCAATATCACGATTTCTTCCGTCGAAGCAAGGGGGATGATTGGAAAGCTGACAAAAGTGTTACGTGGTGAAAATATCGAAGGCATGTTCACGTTGGACAATGGCTCCGTCATTGCCAGGCGCGTTGTCATCACACTTGAAAATGGAAAAACCGATGAAGAGATTACGGAAATCAAAGAAAAACTCGAGAAATCAGGTTTTAGAATTTTACACATTGACCGCATCGTATCCAAGTAAACTTCCAAAATAAAAAGCGAGACACATAATGATCTATGTATCTCGCTTTTAAAATTAGATACGCACCTGATCTGGTTCAGGCACAAAACGAAGAACGATAATACCAACAATAAACAGCACAACCAGACTGAATACGCCGTAAGATGAATGACCTGTCATTTGCGAAGTTACACCAACAAGCAACGGTCCCATCACCGACGCAAACTTGCCGAAAATATTATAAAATCCGAAGAACTCGTTCGCTTTTTCTTTCGGAACTAGTTTAGCAAAATACGAACGACTCAACGCTTGAATTCCACCCTGCGAAGTCGCAACCAACATGGCTAAAATCCAAAAATCGGTCTCTGTTTTCATGAAGAACGCATAAATACAAACAATAATATAGACGAAGATCCCGACATACAACATCTTTTTCCCCGTGAACTTTTGCGATAAACGACCGTAAATAATCGCAAACGGCGCAGCCACTACTTGCGTCACAAACAAGATGATGAGCAGCGTCGTTGCACTAATGCCCAAGTCGGTTCCATACGCTGTCGACATTGAAATAATCGTCCCGACCCCGTCGATATAAAAGAAATATGCAACTAAAAATAAAAACACATGACGGTATTTTCGAATGTCTTTAAACGTGCGCCCCAACCTTACAAAACTTCCTTTAATAATGTTTACGTCAGGATCACGCGGGATTGAATGAATCTGGACAACATATTTAAGCATCGGCACCGTGAATACAATCCACCAAATCGCTGTAATGACAAATGCGAGCTTCATCGCGAACCCTGTAGCAAGCGGAATTACGCCTTTATCAGCCAACATAATTAACGCAATACTAATAATGAACGGGATTGTACTCCCGATATATCCAAGACCAAAGCCGCGAGCTGACACTTGGTCCATCCGCTTCTCCGGTGTCACATCGACTAAAAATGCATCGTAAAATATATTTGCCCCGTGAAACCCAACCGCTGTTATCGCATAAAAAACTAATAATAGCGTGCCATTTCCTTCTGGAACGAAAGCCAATGACGCTGTCGATAAAGAACCGATTGCAAAGAATGTAAAGAAGAACTTCTTTTTCAATCCTTCATAATCCGCGAGCGCTCCTAAAATAGGACCTATCATCGCGATAATAAACGTTGCGAACGCGACCGCATAGCCTAAATAGGCCGTTGAATCCGAGTTCGCGATACCGGCATTCGAAGCAACAGATTTATAAAATAAAGGAAATACCGCGGTCGTAATAATAATGGAGTACGCCGAATTCCCCCAGTCGTACATCATCCAACCGCTCTCTGTCTTATTAAACTTCTTCACTTCAATTCCCCCCTCCCACACTTCTACTATCTAGTGTACAACAACCGGAGTAAGAATATATATAGTATTCCAACATTTACACAATGATTATATTTCTAAGATTTCTTCTATCGCTTTCCCGTCCGTCCTGCCCAGGTCAAGACCGAGAAGACGCGCAAAAGTCGGCCCTTCATCAATTAATCTCATAGCAGGAATCTCAACATTCAGCTTGATGCCTTTTCCAGTCGCAATGAAAATCGTTTCATAGTTGTCCTTAGTGGGTGAATACCCATGCGAAGCAAACGTATACTTCCCGCTAGCCACATCCTCCTCCGTAATCACGTCGATAGAATTACCATCCAAATGCTCCGTAAAATAAAACCCGCGACGTGCTTCGACCATGAAAGCTGCATGTTCATCAGCGCCGCGTCGACCCGCTTCCTCGCCTTCGATTACAAACTCAACGCCATTCTCTTCGTTCATCACTAAAGAATGCAGTAAAGCACGTACCCGCTCCTTTGTCCCCGCATCGTTTTCATCTTTCAAATAAATATAAGCCGAACCGTCATTGCTCTTGCAATACGCCTTCCAACTCTTCACTTTCCCGCGTTTCGTAACCTCGATCAAACCGCTTTCTTTAAATAAAACATTCAACTTCACGACTTTTGAATGGTCCAACGAACTATGATCGCCTAACGCCACAATGGTTGAGTTCTCATACAAGCCGCTGTCCTTCAAAGCCCTGACAATCTCGCCTAATCGCGCATCATGACGATGAATCGCATCACTCGCTTCCTTAGATGAAAACCCATGGCGATGGCGCTGCGAGTCTAGATCCACCAGATGAATCAACATGAGATTCGGTTTTTTCGTCGTAATCGTATGAACAGCCGATGCTGTCACAAAATCATCAAGTTCAGGTTGCTGAATTCCAATTCGGATATGGCCAAATCGTTTATTCATATCAAATTGGTACCCCATGCTGCCATTCCACAAAGAGGTTAGTATTTGATGATGCCACGGTCGATTCGCAAAGATTTCCGGCATATGATAATCGATTTTTGCTTTCGCTGTGACTGGCCATAACAATGCCGCCGTCGACATACCTGCTTTTTTCGCTTCATCATATAATGTAGTCCCTTGAATGTAGCGCCGCCCCCAATACCAATCAGGCGATTCTTTTCCCGGTTGGAGCAATGTATTTGCCCTGACCCCGTGTTGATTGGGGTAATTTCCAGTTACAATACTAGCATGACATGGATACGTCACAGAAGGATAAATGGTTTCGACATTTTCACAAATGGAAGCATGTTCAAAGAGCTCCTTGAAATTTGGTAACACCTTCAATTGTTGAATGTCCTGCGAAGACAAACAATCAAAAGAAATCACAATTAAATGATCGGTTAATCGTTGCAAACAAGCTCACACCCGTCCCAATATAGTCTATTCATTCTATCAGACAAAAAAACTGGTCACCAAGGAGCATGCCTCCCAGGTAACCAGTTTTCCCTATTATTCCACCGGCAAGTCGAAAGTCACCGATTTTTCCTTAAATAAATTCTTTACGTTCTCATCTACTAAAGGCCCCACTTGAAACTCCAACTCTTTCAATAAGTTGAATTCATCTTCTCTAAACAGGTAGACAATTAGTGCCTCATGCGTTTCGCCGGGTTCAATCTCTCCGCTTGCAGTTGGTTCAAGCATGCCATTTGAAAGCATCGTGCCGCGATTTTGATCTAAATGCAGACTAGTCTTTATCGTCTTGGAAACTAACGCATCACTTCCATTTTCTATAGAAAGTTTTATCGTTAATCCGACTAGTGGTCCGTCACCGAAATTACTAAATCGATCCGCATGCGCAGCTGTCGGCGTAACCGTTGCATATTGAACGCCTTCTAGCGTGACTTTCACATCATCAATCGATTGTTCTTCGTTAATGTCTTCTTTGGAAAAGAACAATTCTTTATCTGCAATACTTTCTGTAACCATTTTGTCTGCATACAATTTGGAAGTCGCTTCAGCTTTTTTTGTGCCTTCTTCAGTAATCGGAAAGAAAAATACAGCTTCATCTCCGAATCCTTTGCTTGTATCTTCATCCAAATACGGTGTAGAAATCGTCATTCTTGGCGATTCCAATTTTTCAAATTGTGCCTTCGTAATCATATGTGCGGACAGTCCAGTAAAGGAACCTTTTGAATAAAGACCGAATGAATCCTTTGAATCATCTTTCAGCCATTCATCCCGTGCCACAAAATGACTTCTACCTGGCAGATGCTCCGTCGCATCATCCGAATAAAATAATACACCTTGATCGAACGATATATCCTCATCACTTTGGTTATCGAGTGTCAGTTTATATGTCAAAACATAACCTTCATCTTCATCGTTAAAACTAGTTTTCGCAGACTCGTTCATATTCGTTACATGCACGACTTGGTATTCATCGATTGTAATTTTGACATCATCGCTATAAGCATGCGCTAAGCCAGGATCCAAGTTTGTCATAACAACCTCAATATCGCCGCCAGTTTCTTCTGCAAGATATGTATTTAACATTTCGCCATCTGAACTAGCCGCAACTTCTTCATTTTCAACTTCTTCCTCTTTTTCTATCTCGGTTTCAGTTTCTTCGATGTCTTCCGGCTTCTCCTCTGCCTCCACCGTATCTTCTTTCTTCGTATCGCTACAAGCCCCTACTAGTAAAATAAGTGAAAGCAATCCAACAATAAATAAATTCTTCCTCTTCATAACCAATTTCCCCCTTTAGGCATTTAATAGTCATCCTATCACGATTCAATACTAAAAAATGTATTTATTATCCATTCAGAACTAATGGGCTATGGAAATAAATAGAAACCGGGAGGAAGTGCCCGATTTATTAAATAAAAAAACTCTTCCACATTGGCTAGAAGAGTCACTTTATTGTGTTTGGAAAAACAATTCGCCAACCTAACACAATAAAAATTAGAAGAACAGCGATATAAATATACACGCCATAATTTATAAACGTTGAAATCAAATGGGCAATCACAAAAACTCCGGTGAATATGCTCAACATAAACATTTTAAAACCATCCGTCTCTTGCGCAAACTCAAATGAATTAGAGAAAGGATAGGTTTCATTATTAATCATCTTATACGTAATCAATGTCTGTAAAATTCCGCCCAATAGCACAGCCGCCAGCTCCGGAATCACGTTCAGCGTATATATCCACGTGAAAACAACGCTTAGAAGTAGAAAGACAGGTAAATATAACTTCACCAAAAATGCTTTCAACGTTCCACTATAAGCAACAGATTTATTTTTAATCGGTGCCGCCTTCAATAACCAACTACCTTTATAACTTCCCGAAAACTTTAACATATGAACTGTCATCGGAATGAGGAAATTACAAAAGTAAATGAATAAAAACGTTCGGCCCGTTGAAATATCAGCCAAACTTCGTTCACTCAACTCGGTAAAAATAAAGATGAATGGAAAAACAAGCGCAATGCCTATGCCGGGATACACCTTTAATTTAAACTCTCGCTCTTTTTTCATCATTGTCATTGCAAATCGAAAAAATAATCGTTCCTCTTTGCTTCGACATAATAAGTTGGCCCACACATTCTCCAGCCAATTCTTTTTCCGTTCCTTTCCCGTATCGCTCAATAACTTTTCCAAGTTTCGTTCAAAGGAAGGCATCAGACGCGCATAAAGAAAGATTGCAATTACCGGAATGACAAAACCTAGCACCGCTAAAACAATCAGCGGACCCATAAAGTTTTGATACATCGCTAGATCAAATGTTGCCCCGTACCATAACGGCGGAATGAATATATGCCACCAGCTAAATGAGTAGATAATATCAAAATCGACCACATTAAATGCTCGAATAAGGATTTGATAACCGACGATGACACCGACAGATAACATGATTTGAACATAGTTGATAATATCTTTTAGCCGTTCTCCGTCGAAAAAACGTAAAACGAATAAATAAATTAATGCGGTCAATACGACTACAAACAGCAATGTAAATATCAAATCTATAAAAAACACGATTGAAAATAGTATCCCATGCTTAAATAGGCTGACAAGAAGCGGAATCGCAACAAAAGCACCCGTAATGACCGTCATATAAATCATCACGTGGACAATCTTCGCCGCACTAATCGTCCGACCGTTTATCGGTTTCGTGTTTAAAATGTTTTTATCGCGCACATCTAAGAGTACAGTTGAAAAATCTGAAATCATCGATGTCATGATGATAAATATAATCATGCCGAACACAAGACTCATTTGAAAAATATAATTCGTTCCCAATAGCATAAACGGCACTAGAATAAGCCCATATAACGCATAAATCCATAATGATTTGAAAAAATGATTGCCTTCCTTCTTTTTAGACGCATTAAATATTGTCGGTACTCTTCTTTGATCCATCGTCAATTTGATTGAAAGGATTTTTTGCAATGCATCATAATCTATGCCAAACTTGTCAAATAAACCTTTAAACAATCTGAGGAACTGCAATGATTTATAAATCTGCATCGTGTGAACCCTCACCAACAATCGATACAACCCGTTCTGCAATCGCTTTATGTTCTGTGAAGCCCGTTAATTGATTGAAAATATCCGAAAGCGTTCCTTTTTCACTCAACGCTTGTAATTCTTCGAAACTACCATCCGCAACTACTTTTCCTTCAACAAGCAAAACGATCCGATTACTAATCTTCTCGACAAGATCCATAATATGCGAGGAATAAAATATCGTTTTTCCCTGTGCCGCCAATTGAGCTAATAACTCTTGAATAATCATAATGCTATTCGCATCCAACCCGCTTAATGGTTCATCCAAAAATAATAAATCGGGGTCATGCAATAAACTGGAAATGATCAACGTTTTTTGTTTCATGCCTTTTGAAAATGAAGAAAGCCTTTTATGAGCGACATCTTCCAAATCGAATTCCTTCAACAACTGCAATGCTTTTTCCTTGGCAACTTCGCAATCCAATCCATACAATTCACCCGTAAATTGTAAATATTCAAGTGCAGTAAGGGTATCATACGCTTCTGCATTTTCAGGAACATAACCAATTCTTCGTTTATAATCGGGATTACCTTCTGAAATGTCATATCCAAAAAGCTCTACTTTCCCCTCATAGCCATCAATCAGCCCAAGCATGATCTTGACTGTCGTACTTTTCCCCGCGCCGTTCGGACCAATATAGCCAATAATTTGTCCTTTGAAAACTTCCAAGTCCACGCCATTCAATACGCGTTTCGGACCATAATCCATTGTCAAATCGGTAAGTGACAACACTTTTTCAGACCCCATCCTCATTCCCCCCATTGTCATTATATTACCACAATTTCCAAATACGAAAAGACGAAAGAAATGATTCTTTCGTCTTTTCTATATGATTAAATTCAGTTAAATAAACATGCCCGCAATCGCCGCACTTAATAATGATGCCAGCATACCCGCAGCAACCGACCGAATTCCCAACCGTGCAATATCAGGACGTCGAGTCGGCGCCAGTTGACCTAAACCGCCTAGAAGAATTGCCAGTGAACTTAAATTCGCAAATCCACATAGCGCAAAGCTGATGACGATTACGGTTTTAGGCATTAACTCGGGAATTTGAGGCGCAAAATTAGCGTAAGCTACAAATTCATTTAACACGAGCTTTTGACCGATGAAACCTCCCGCCGTAACCGCTTCTGACCAAGGGACGCCAATCGCAAATGCAAGCGGTGAAAACAAAATCCCTAACATCCCTTCGAGCGTGATAGAGCCATAGCCGAACAATCCGCCTATCCAGCCTAATAGCCCATTAATCATGGCAATTAACGCAATAAAAGCCAACAACATCGCGCCGACATTTAACGCAAGTTTTAACCCGTCACCCGCACCGCGCGCCGCCGCATCAATCACGTTTACAGAATCGCTATCCTTTTCCATCTTAAATTCTGTAACGGCTGATTCTTCCCTTTCCGGTATCATCATTTTCGCCATGATCAATCCAGCGGGTGCCGCCATAAAACTTGCAGCAAGCAGATATTCAAGCGGTACACCTAACAAGGCGTAACCCGCCAGAACAGAACCTGCAATAGAGGCTAGCCCACCTGTCATAACAGCAAAAAGTTCCGATTTTGTCATGTTCGCTAAAAATGGACGAACTACAAGCGGCGCCTCTGTTTGTCCAACGAAAATGTTCGCTGCCGCAGATACTGATTCCGCACGACTTGTTCCAAGCAACTTTGACAATCCGCCGCCGATCAACTTAATGACCCATTGCATAATGCCAAGATAGTATAGAACGGAAATCAAAGACGAAAAGAAAACGATAATCGATAACACTTGGAACGCGAATACAAATCCAAAGTTCTCCGTATCCGCAGCGGGCCCGAAAAGAAAACCAATCCCTTCACCCGCATAGTCAATCACACCTTGAACTATTGCTGATAACCACGCCAGTCCTTTTCTACCTGTTTCCCACTCCAACACAATAAATGCAAACGATACTTGTATCACTAAACCGACTAAAATGGTTCTAAAATTTATAGACCTTTTCGCATTTGACATAAGAAATGCAATTCCGAGCACAACGACTATGCCGAAAAGTCCCCATAGTAAATTCACTTATTCCACCTCATAATATTCATTTTTCCCACATTAAAAACCATTGCGAAAATGCATACAATTGCATCACTGGCAAGCTTTGTCAATAGGTGACCTCGGAATTTTAACAAACTATTTCACGAATGTAAATGAAAAATGAAAAGACCACATCCTAATAACTAGAATGAACCTTTTCATTTTTTTAATACTACTTTTATTTTAATGACGTGAGTTGTTCTTCCACTTGCTGGCGCATCACAAACTTTTGGATTTTCCCACTCGCATTTCGAGGCAGTTCATCCACAAAATGATAAGTTCTTGGACGTTTATAACCCGCGAGTTTTTCATGATTTTTGCAAAAACCCTCCAGATCGTCTGCAGTCAACGCCGGATTTTTACTGACCACGAATGCAACCACTCGTTCTCCCCATTTTTCATCAGGCGCACCCAAAACGGCAACATCAAGAACTGCTTCATGCTCATGTAAAACATCTTCTACTTCACGCGGATAAATATTTTCGCCGCCGCTGATAATCATATCGTCGACGCGGTCTGCGATAAATAAATAGCCGTCTTCGTCCATATAACCAAGATCGCTCGAGTGATACCAACCTTGACTTAATGCCTCGTTCGTATCTTTCTCGCGATTATAATACCCAACCATCATGCAAGGACCTTTCACGATGATTTCGCCAACTTCACCAGGCGGCAAAATATCGTCCGGGTTCGACGGACCATCCGCATTTGCGCGCACCACTCGAATTTCATGGTTGTAGCAGGCTTTCCCGGCAGAACCGGCTTTGGTCAACTGCTCGTCCTCCATCAAAAATGTAATGGCTGGTCCCATTTCCGTTTGGCCATATGCTTGAACTAAATCGATTTCCAACACTTTTTTCACTTCATTCACAAGTACAGGCGCCATTGGAGCGGCACCATATAAGCCTAACCTCAATGATCCCGTATCATAGGCTGCAACATCTTCTTGAAGCATCATATTCCACATCGTCGGCGCTGAAAACATGATTGTCACTTTTTCTTTTTCAATCGCTTTTAACGCTTTTGCCGGATTAAACTGATGCATAATCACGCTTTTCGCACCTGCTTGTACGCGCGGAATAATGTTGCAATGCAGTTCTGCACAGTGAAACATCGGCGCCGCAACAAGCCCGGTATCGTTCTTCGTGCATTTTAAAGCAGTAATGCAAATAAGACTCTGCTCGGCCATTGCACGATGGTGATGGATGACGCCTTTCGGACTGCCCGTCGTTCCACTTGTATACATGATGGCGTATGTATCCATCTCATTCACATCTACTTGTGGGCTCTCCATAGATGCCTTCGCTACTTCCTCTTCATAACTTTTAGCATAATCAGGCGCATCATCATCAATAAACCAAAATTGAATATCAGGGAACTTTGATTGCACAGAAGCTACAACTTCCGCCAACGCCCTTTCAAACAACACGACTTTCGGGCTTGCATCTTGTAAAATATACGAAAGTTCTTCTGATTTTAAACGGAAATTTATCGGGTTAAACACTGCTCCTATCTTAGCAGTCGCAAAAAGCGTCGTTGGAAGCTCGCTCGTATTGAATAAAAATGTAGATATGCGATCCCCTTTTTTAACACCAGCCGAATGCAACGCGTTGGCAAGGCGGTTCACATCAACCGCCCACTCTTCATATGTCCATCTTTTATTTTTCTTTAAGTCAACAAGCGCTTCTCTTTTAGGATAATTACGAACGGTTTGATCAAAAATCTTCCCCAATGTCGCGTACATTTATATCATCCCCTTTATTAAAATATATACACCTTTAATAGTGTCAGATAATACTAATTATTGCAACGACATTCTTTATTAAAAACAAAAAAACCACGTCCTCTTTTGAACGTGGCCCAACTATTTTTTCAAACCGCTTACTTCTTCATCCGTCAAATATCGCCAATGACCAAGTTCCAATTGACCCAGCGAAAGGTCTTTGATTCGCACGCGTTGCAGTTTTGTAACTGTGTATTGGAAACGCCTGCACATTCTTCTAATTTGCCGGTTTAATCCTTGCGATAATGTAATTTTAAAACGATACTCATCTAGTTGAATGACCGTACATTTTTTAGTCGTAATGATCGCTTTTTTTCTCGGATTATAAATTTCCACGCCGCTTGCCATGCTGGTTATGAAGGCTGCGGTTATTTCTTTATCAACGGTTACAATATAATCTTTTTCTTCATTATTTTCCTCGCGCAATAAATCATTCACAATGCTTCCGTCATCGGTCAGAAGAATTAGTCCTTCCGATTGTTTGTCGAGCCGGCCTACCGGGAAAATCCGTTCCGGGTAATTTAGGAAGTCGATAATATTTCCTTCGATATCGCTAGCTGTTGTGCATGTCACACCGGGCGGCTTATTGAGCATAATGTAAATGTCGTTTTCTTTCGCGAGTAGTAGACGACCTTCCACTTTTACCGCATCGCCTTCATTGATCATGCAACCAATCCCGACTATAACACCGTTAACAGTCACTTTTTGTTCTCTGATCAATACATCCGCCCGTCGTCTCGAACAATATCCCGAAGATGCGATAAATTGATTTACCCTCATTGTTTTTCCTCCATCTACCTCGTAAAAAAAGACCTACCTTTTAGGCAAGTCTAGTTCCTGATACGCTATGCGGTAGTCTCCATCTTCGGCGACTTCTGCATGAAACAAAGCTTTAAGTGCAAAACTTTTTTCCAAATCCATTTCTTTCATGATTTGCTTTAAGCGCACTTGCAGTTCTTCGTTCTCTTTAACGAGTTGCTTCATTTGCGATTGATAGTACTTCATAAGTTTTTTAACTCCTTCCGGCAATCAAATCTCTCTATTAAGTATACCATTACCAACTTCATCAATCGAGGTATCGTCTTGCACCCGCATATTCAGAAGACAAATGTTTTGATTCAAATACATCAATAATTTCGACGGTGCTAGCTGGGTTGGGTGCATGAATCATTTTTCCATCTCCGATATACATGCCGACATGGTGAACAGACCCTTTACCTTGCTCATAAGCAAAAAACAACAGGTCTCCTTTTTGCAATTCGTCTTTGTTTACGACTGTCCCGTGTGTCGCTTGCACCGATGAGTCCCTCGGTATTGTGATTCCGTTTGCTCGATAGATTGTATAAGTGAAACCGGAGCAGTCAAACCCGAATCCCGACGTTCCCGCCCAAAGATACGGCAACGATAAAAACTGTTCGCCCGATTGAACTAAAGTTTCCCCGGTCGGCTTCGGAATATCCTGTTCAGTTTCAAAAACAGCAATGTCATCGGATGAAATCCATTTTTCCCCGTCGGATGGTGTCGCAATCTTTGTAACGCCGCCTTCCTGGGAAACTATAGGGAGTCTCGTATTATAGCTAACTTCCATGAATTTCACTTGCAAGTGTTCATCATCATACAGCCAACTTGTTGATTTCATCATGACTGCAAAAGCATTTTGTTCCCTCGCCACAGCAAATTCATAGTTCGAAATTAGTTGTGTTTTGGGCATCCATGCCGCGTAACCGAGATCACTTTTCGGCGTCGGTTGGTCGTGAACCGCTACTTTAACCCATTCTCCAAGTTCTTCCACGACGGTAACCGGTTGAGCGAAAAGCGCCTGCGTTTCTAATTTGCCGACAAGCCATTTTCTCTGGTCAAGCGACATGCTCGTCGTCCATTTCCATAAGTCAGCAGGATTTTCCGCGGACGGACTATCAACTGGACGCGTATTATTCGGCTCAGACCAAAGCGTTGCAACAGCTACATTGATAAACGCCAAATCGGGTTCACTTTGCATGATCTGTTTCTGTGCAAACTCTTCATTTGCCTTGGTTTCTGCTTCTCTTTTTTCTTCGGCTTCATCGGCTTTCTCTTTCTCTTCAGCCAGTAATTCATGCTGATTACCAGAAACGACAGACTCAGTTTCTTGAATTTCTGATTCATTTACAAAAAGAATTATTGAAATAACCAATAAAAAGGCTAAGTAGCATGAATATACTTTTAAAAACCTTTTTCTCCCCGAGGGTTTACCATGGAATTTCAGAAAGACTTTGGGCATAATAAAACACAACACCAAGTAAATCAAACTTGCTAGAAATATCCCGATAGACAATAGCGTTATCGATGCCATTTAAGAATCCCCCGTTCGTCACAATCTACCTATAGAATAGCACGGTTCCATGCAGATAAACTGTCTTAGTGAAAATATATATTACAGCATTTTATTCTCAATAATATCGACAAAGCGGGCTGCGGCTCTCGTAAGCGGAACACTTTTCAGCGAACAAGCACCTATATTTCTTTTCGGAATCGATTCAATCAACTCAACTTCATTTAATAAGCCATTGTTTAAGTATTCCCGGGAGAACTCTTTCGTCACACACGCGATTCCCAGATTTATTTTTGCGAACTCCAATAACAAGTCATGTGAACCCAATTCGAATTCCGGAGCTATTCGAACGCCTTTCGAAAGTATATAATCCTCTACATACTTTCGGGAATTCGATTTTGATTCGAGGAAGATTAATGGCAATTTCACTAATTTATCGAAGCTGATCGGTTTAGATAAAATGCTTTTGTACTTCTCCCCGCACACAAAAATATCTTGGACATCAGTAAATGGTCGAAGATCTAGCGTTGGATCATCTAATGGGAAGTTACAAATGACTATATCCACTTCTCCTGATTTGAGGATTGAAATCAATTCTAATGTCGTGCCATTTTCAATTTTATATTTGATGTTTGGATATCGATTATGGAATACTTCTAAATAAGGAAGTAAATAATACCTAGATATGGTGTCGCCGACGCCGATTCTTAATTCACCTGCAGTTAAGTTTTTGAACTCCAAAATTTTATCTTCACCGACATGCAGCAAATTGATTGCTGAATTGGCATACTCAAATAGAAGTTCCCCTTCATGAGTGAGCGTCACTCCCTTAGGCGTACGATTAAAGAGACGCACGTCCAACTCCCTTTCCAACTGCATGATCGCCTGACTAACTGCGGGTTGGGTCATATACATATCTTTCGCAGCTTCGGAAAAACTTTCACTTTTTCCGACCTGACAAAATACTTTATATAAATCTAATTTGCTAACCATATAAGCACCCCTTATACCTACCATTCGTTATATTAATTTTACTTATACCATTAACCTAGTGTATATTACAAGTAGATACTTATCATAACTGACAGTGACTTTCATGTTAGTAAGGAGCGATTTGTGTGGAAAGAGTAGTAGGAACCGTTGCGAGAGGTATTCGTTGCCCGATTATCAACGAAGGCGATAACATTGAAGAAATCGTCGTAGAAAGTATTTTAAAAGCTGCTGAAATTGAAAACTTAACTATTAATGATAAAGACATTGTGTCCATAACTGAATCGATTGTTGCGCGTGCGCAAGGGAACTACGCGACGATTGATCATATTGCTACTGATATTAAATCTAAATTCGAAGACGACACGATTGGCGTCATTTTCCCGATTTTAAGCCGTAACCGTTTTGGAAATTGCTTACGCGGCATTGCCAAAGGCGCGAAAAAGATTGTATTAATGCTTAGCTATCCTTCAGATGAAGTTGGAAACCACTTGGTGGACCTCGACATGCTGGATGAGAAAGGCATTAATCCATGGACCGATGTCCTGACGGAAAATGAATTCCGCGACCTTTTCGGTATTAATAAACATGCGTTCACGGGAATTGACTATATCGAGTACTACAAGTCATTAGCCGCGGAATTTGGAACTGAATGTGAAGTCATCTTCTCCAATAAACCAGAAACTATTTTGGAATATACAAAAAGCGTTCTCGCTTGCGATGTCCATTCCAGAATTCGAACGAAGAAAATTTTGAAAAACAATGGCGGCGAAAAAATCTATAGCCTCGATGATATCTTAACTGAATCGATCGAGGGCAGCGGCTATAACGAAGAGTATGGCCTTTTAGGTTCAAACACCGCGACAGATGACGGCATGAAACTGTTCCCGCGTGATTGCCAACCCGTTGTCGACAACATTCAACAGATGCTAAAAGACAAAACTGGTAAAACGATTGAAGTCATGGTTTATGGAGACGGCGCGTTTAAAGACCCTATCGGAAAGATTTGGGAACTAGCGGATCCAGTCGTATCACCTGCTTACACAGCTGGACTGGACGGCACGCCAAACGAAGTTAAATTGAAATATCTTGCAGACAATAACTTTGCTGAATTAAGAGGCGACGAACTGAAACAAGCGATTTCGGAATTCATCGATACTAAAAATGACGACCTTCAAGGTTCCAATGAATCTTTAGGAACAACACCTCGAAAACTAACGGATTTAATCGGTTCATTAGCGGACTTAACTTCAGGAAGCGGAGACAAAGGCACACCCATTGTCTTCATACAAGGCTATTTTGATGACTTTACAAAATAATTAATTCGAAAACACCACCAACATGAAATTGTTAACCCGTTCAGTTGAGTGGTACAAAACATCAATTAAACACACTATTAGAGTCCAAATTCGCATATGAATTGGACTCTTTCCTTTTACCTATGTATCAACGTTTGTGAATGAAACACACCTATTTTAGACACCTTACTGACAAGCCTATTAGCAGGGTTACAATTTCTATTGTAGATCTGCTAATGTAAGTGTTAATACCACTGTTAATTTGTGTGTTAAAACACAATATTACATTTCGTTATCCCAATAAAAAAAGAACCATAAGGCCCTTTTTTACTTTTACTATTCCACAATCGCGCCCGATTCTGGAAAAATCCTTCAATTTTTCGGAAGAGCTCCTTTGGTAATCTTGTTCATCACTTTATCCGATATAGTTCCAATAAAATAAAAGACAAAGAAGAAAATGACAACGAAAATAAAAGATTCTAAGAAGATATTCGAAAACTTTCCTGCAATCCAATTTTTACCGTAAAATATGAGAGTGGTTGCAATAACTACCGTAAAAATAAAAGTTATCACAACACCTAAAAGTTGAGTTTTACTTAGTTTTTTATACGCCCTTAAAGTATCTCTATTTTTTATAAAAGTACGTGCCATCAGCAGCACGAGTAATGTTATTAATACAAAGTCGTTCAAGTTCTCCCTCCTCAATCTGGCCCGTTTGTTAAATATTGAATATATATACGTCCTACTGTTATCGTACCATATTTACCACAAAAAACCTTTTTAAAGATGAAAAAAAGCACCGCATAATTGCGATGCTAATTGTTGTTCTAGTTCGATGTTATTTCGCTTGTTATTTCAACTTTTGTACCAGTGAACTGAACGGGTTATGAAATTGTTGGTGGTGTTTTTTTGAATTTAAGTAAGGAAAATATATGTAACTTATACTTGAGATAAAAGTCTAATGGTTAGGAGGCGTTATGATGAAAGCATTAAAAATTATGGGCTTTATTTCAGTATTCGCTTTGTTGCTATCTTCCTGTAGTAACATCACTTCTCTGGGCTGCCCTGATGCAGTAATTGAATGGGCGGATGTGCTAATGATTGATGATATAGAATACCATCATGATTTCCCAGACCCAACGAATGAAGATCTCCCAATAACGATTGAAAAAGGTAATGAACTCGGTAAAGTGACATATAAGATGGCTGATCGTGCATGCAGTAATCATAAGATGCGAAATGGGGACGCGGCATTTTTAAATGCGGGTACACCCATTTATGAAATTAAGGGATATCCAACTTCTTTAATCGTTTCTGCAGATGATCATGTCTATGTAGTCCACACAAATGAAAAGGCAAAAACCGCAGGCGAACTCTTTCCAATGAATAAGCTGGTGAAGAACATCTATATTGAAAGCACCGAAGACGGAAAGAGAATCCATACATTCACTCAGTCATCCAAAGATAAATTCCTAGCCGAATTTCAAGAATTAAAATTAGAAGATGTACTGTCATTAGATAATGAAGGTAAGTTCGAGGGTACCCATATATTCTTAGGTATTGAACTTAACAATGGCGTTTCATTTAGGCAGTCCTACTGGTTAGACTCCAATACATTCATAAATGGAGCCATTGGAAATGATGAAATAAAGGAAGTGATTATTGACGAATTTTCAAATTTGAAAAATTAATATCGGAAATGTCTCGGCATAGCTCCTTCACGCTTTCTAGCTAAGGAATAATCTCCTCGGTAGGTTTGACGGCTAGACAGCTGTACAAATCACCTACTGCATATCCTTTTAAGATGAAAAAAACGCCTACTACTCGATTCAGGATGAGGAATTGGCGTTTTTAATTAGCAACAGTTCACCGCATGTAAATATAAATCCAGTGAAGACTCCACTTCTATCGCAACGAGGTTAATAAAATCATCATAGTTTTCAGTCGTATGCGCTTTATCTAATGCATTGTAATACGCTAAACGATTTTCAACTTTAATAATCACGGGCGGGTATCCCGCTTTCATGAGCTCAAGATTTAGCAGCAACCGCGAAGTTCTTCCATTCCCATCGATAAATGGATGAATGCCTACGAAAATCGCATGTAACATCGCCCCCCGAATAACCGCATGAAGATTTTGCGCTTCATCGTTGTACCAATTCATCAGCGACTCCATTTGTTCTTGAATTTTAAAATGGGCTGGTGGCGTATGTTGTGCGCCTGAAATGTACACTTGTTGATTCCGATAAACGCCTGCATAGTCGTCTTCAATTCCCTTTAAGACAAGACGATGAAGATTTTTAATTTGCCACGCTGTTAAAGGTTCTTTATTTTGAACAATGTCTTCAACATATGAAATCGCATCCCGGTGATTAATCACCTCTAAATGCTCACGCATTGTTTTGCCGCCGACTGTTATACCTTCTAATACTACTTTCGTTTCATTAATCGTTAATGTATTTCCTTCAATTGCGTTGGAGTTATATGTCCACTCGAGAAACAACTTTTCGCGAAGACTTTTCAATGTATATTTGGGTAAAGGGCGCTTACTATCCAACAAACTCTTTTTTTGATCAATTTGTTCTAACATACAGCCACCCCCTATTTCTTTTATTATTTGTACATTATCTTCGACATCCTACAATAAATACCTTCAAGAAGTTTCTGGCCTATTGATCACTGCATTCTTTCACATCAGAGCATTTTAATTTATCATCTACTTTATAACTTCAATAAAATGTTTTAAAATCCGAGCTGTTAGCCCCCAGATTGTGTACTGCTCATAGTCAAAGAACCATTCTTCAATGGTATGCGTTCTCCATTGATATTCGGCACCGTTCGCAATTTTTTCAAAGGGGAAGTTTGCTGAAGGTGCAGGTTCTACAGATACCGAATGCATATACGGCTCATAATTCATTAGCCAATCGACCGGCACTGTAAATATCTCTTCAACCTCTTCAGTGTTATAAGAATGAATAATTTGATCATAGTCTATGACAGCGACAAACGGATAGACAACAAAGGTTGGGGAGGCAATATAAGGGCTCAACCCGCGTGTATGTGTGACCGTCTTTGGATCTATCCCCAACTCTTCATGTGTTTCACGTAAAGCAGCCGCCAATGGGGTTGGATCCGAGGCATCAATTCGACCACCTGGGAAACTAATGTCGCCAGGTTGCCTTCTCATTGAGAATGAACGCACTTCGAAAAGAATATGCCATTCCCCGTTCACTTGGACTAACGGTATTAAAACAGCTGAACGAAACGCGGTGTCCTCTCCTATAAATAGAGGCTGGCTTTTGTTTAGCTGGTTTTTCAGTTTATCTAAGAACACAGAATTCTCCTCATTTCAATGATTATATTAGTACTATCGTATCACTAATAAATTGATGAGTGAAGAAGAATAGAATTGTCGACAAAAATTTATTTTCAGTAAATCAATCCCGGTAACGCATCGCCAATCCCTTCAAAAAGTTTCTAGCATACCGATCGCCGCATTCCTTGTAATTTCGGTGCCCTTCTTTTCTTAGCACCGCGCTTAATTCGCTCTTTGATAAATCAGTCCCTGTGTCACTCAAGATATCTAGCATATCTTCGCTAGTAAGGGTAAGTGCAATTTTTACTTTCTTTAATAAGATATTATTCACGTTTCGATCATTCATCGTCAATTCGACTGGTTTTCCTGAATCAGATGCGCCTCTTTTAAATGTGATTAAACCGTTTAAAAAGGACTCTAACATGTTGTTGTCTAGTTTTTTCTTATAGTCATTTTCTTGAAATTCTTCCTCATCCGCTTCATGACTTTTTACTTTGGATAAAATTGCTTGAACATCATCTTTTGTGATTTCAATGCCGCCTAGTCCGAAAACCTCAACCATTTCAGCATCTTTTAGATCCAACGCATAGCGCAATCTCGTTAAAATATCATTATTATTCATTATGTCACCAAAACCTTTCTAATTTATATTCTTTTTCATTTATGCTTCCCCGCGGCTGTATTACATATTACATCTTTTCAATATACGGATTTAAATCTACTCCAGCAGCTCTTCTGAAAGCAGCGTGAACCCTTCAATCATCGTGTCTTCTTCTACCTCAATCAATAAGCAACGCTTGCCGTTGACATTGACCTGTCTGACGTATCTCAAGTCCTGCGGGCTAATGGCAATATTCGCGACTTTCGTTTGGATTTTAATTGATTTCGACGTATAACTTGGAACGACATGACTTGCTTTCAGTTCGTACGTCTCATCTTCAACCACTCTTTGGAAAGCCCTTTCCACTTTTTCCGTATTCACATCTTCCACACCGCTCGCCTTCAGCACGCGGGTAACCTCTGTCGTATCCAAAGTAGGAATGCTGTCTTCTACCTCTTCATCGTCCTCCACTTCCAACATGCGCTGGATTTCATCATACACGCTTGCAAGGGTTTTTGTATCCACCTCATCACCAACAACCGATTTTACAATCTCCTCAAAAACAGCTTTATCATCGTCCGCTGTCATGATTTCTTCGCCGTTTAACACATTCTCAATAAATTGGTAGTCCGGTTTATTCGCTTTCCCAGCGGCATACAGGATGTGATTGACATCTGCCGCATTGTCCGTGAAACAAGGGAACAAAAATCCGCCAATTGGACTCGTTAGGTTGACGACAGGATCTAGCATCGTAGGTGACTTAAATTCCTTCTCGGTAAAATCAAATACAAGTGACCGTTTCGGTAGGACGGTCTGGTTCATACTACAGAGGATAAAAGGCGTGGTGTACACTTCATCCCGATCGGCGATTTCTTCTTCATCACTACGGCGTTTCGTCGGTTTGAAATAATCGCCGCGAATGAAAGTGATAACCGTGTCCTTTTCATATTGAACGTCTTCGAACATCTTTCCAGCGATGCTTTGCATTGCCGCTTTCCATTCTTCAACATCCTTCGAATGGAGGCTTTCATATAAAAGCTGCTGTGTATGGTCTGTCTGCTCTTCCTCTGGACGCGTGAACTTCACTTCAAAAAGCTTAACACCCAATCTTCCACCTAAAACTTTTTTAAAATTTGTAAGAAACAACTCCTGCTGCTCCATATCTAATAGAGAAAATGATTGACTTTCCTCATGATAGATTTCACTGCTTTCCTGCCTGATATACACTTTGTAAATGTCAGCGATTTTCAGTAAATCAGTTTCCAACTTAAATTGCTTGCGAATCGCTGCAATATCTTTTTTGTTCATTTATAATTCCAACTCCCTTACTAGAATGAGTAGTCATATTGAATCTAAAATCAAAAAGAGCATCCAAAGCCACTGTTTCACTTTAGACGCTCCCTTATTATAGCAATGTTTTTAATGATGACAGAAACATAATCAACTTAGAAACATTATTTACTTATGATAAGGTTCATTTTTCATGATTTTAAAGGCCCGGTAAACTTGCTCCATCAAAATGAGTTTCATCAATTGATGTGGAAACGTCATCTTTGAAAACGACAGGAGTTCATCTGATCTTTTGTAAATCGACTCATGCAATCCAAGCGATCCACCGATTACAAAAGAAACTTTACTTCGACCGTATGTCGCTAGCGACTCCAATCCAGCCGCTAACTCTTCCGAAGTTTTCATCTTCCCTTCAATCGCGAGTGCAATGACATAATCATTTTCACCGATTTTAGCCAGCAGTCGTTCGGCTTCTTTTTTCTTCACGATTTCCATATCCGCATCACTCAAGTTTTCAGGTGCTTTTTCATCGGCCACTTCAATAATACTTATTTTGGCATAAGGTTTTAGCCTTTTACTAAATTCTTCAATGCCCATTTTCATATATTTATCTCTTACTTTTCCCACAGTCGCAATTGTAATGTTCATAAGTTATCCACCCTTTTTTTATTGTTACAAACACATCTTATGCACATATCCACAGAAGTTATCTACATATGGTGCCCGACTATTTGTTCGCCACAACATACAATGCAGACTCTTTACAGTATGTACACTTTGTGGATAACTTCTCAAATTCCGGTACCGCTTTCATTATCGGATAAACTTCTTCTTTTTCGATTAATTCATCAAGTGCTTGATCTATATGCATTTGACAGCTATAAATTTTCAATTGCAACCCAACTTTCACACATTTTCTTTTGTACAAACTTATTCACAATTTCTGATAATTATCCACAATCAAGGAAATCTTGCAAATAAATAGACGGAACAGCCATCACCTTCGCTACTCCGCCTATTTGTGGATAAGTTATTAAAGCCTTTTGAAACTAATCATCAATATGAGACTCTCGCGGAATCAGCGAGACAGCTAAGACCCTGGACTGAGCGCAGCGAGGGAAGCGGCAGGGAAAGATTGAACTTTATCTTTCCGCTCTCCGCGCTCGCCCGCAGGAAAGCGAACGACGGAGCACTAAATCATCTTCAATGATTTTCCTATTTCGATAATCAATTAAAACGAATTCCCATTTTCAAGCGTCATTTCAATCTCAAGCAATTGTCCTTCACGATATACCTTCATCGTCATCTTGTCGCCAACTTCTTTTACATTATACAGATGTTTTCGCAAGGCCACCATATCCTCAATTTTTTCTCCGTCCATTTCAACAATGACATCATAACGTTGAACATCAGCTTTAGATGCTGGAGAATTTGGAACAACTTCATTTACGACAACGCCTTCTGTAACGTCATTCGGTAATTTTAAGATGATCTGTTGCTGTGCAGGAATACTAGACAAATCGATTAATGTAACACCCATTGTCGGACGAATCACTTCGCCGTGCTGTTCTAGTTTTTCTATGATGGGAATCGCTAAATTTATTGGAATGGCAAGCCCGATTCCCTCGACTGTTTCCTGTGATATCTTCATTGAATTAATGCCGATTAACTGACCTGCCAAATTAATCAGTGCGCCCCCCGAATTTCCTGGATTAATTGCCGCATCCGTCTGTAAAACATCCGAATACCAATCAACTACGCCGTCTTGATTGAAATCGATTGGAATTGAACGGTCTTTACCTGAAACGACACCAAGCGTCACTGAACCCGAAAACCCTAAGCCCAGTGGATTTCCGATTGCAATGACGGTTTCGCCTCGTTTTAATGCGTCAGAATCTCCAAACTGAGCAACCGCTTTTACATCGGTTGCATCGATTTCAATAACCGCCAAATCCGTCCACATATCGCCTCCGATGAGTCGACCTTCCGCCTTTGTTCCATCGTCAAAGGTAACCTCAAGCTCTTCTGCACCTTCGACAACATGATGATTTGTAACGATGTATGCTTTTCCATCTTGTTTTTTATAGATAACGCCTGATCCCGTTCCTGTTTCTTTCGTCGTTTCAGACGATGACCAGAAGTCGCGATTCGTCTGTAAATTTGTAACGCCAACGACTGCATCTGTAACCGATTCAACGACTTCCGTAATGTCAGTATTAATATCAACGGATAATCGCTCTTCTTGCATGTCGTTATTTCTTTCACCAGTTTCAGTTAGTACTTTATTCGAGGTGTTTCCAGTGGGAAGTAGAAGCCATACAAGTAGCGCACCGACAACCACTCCAAGTAATCCATAGATAAATCCGCCGCCTCTTCTGGGAGGTCGGGTTTCCCGTTTTAGAGGGCTTTCATATTCTGGTCTTTCTATTTCATGTGAATTTGATTCAGTGTTTTCTAATGATGTTTTTGGTTCATCCTTATTGAATTCGTCCACACGCTTCATCCTTTCTACTCTATCTCTAGTTAAACATACCCTTATTTACTCAAATATAACGAAAAAAACCTTACCAATAAGGGCGTTGGCAACAACTCCCCAGGCAAGGTTTTCCCTCAAACTGGAACTAATTCAGTTGGCTCATCTGCATCCGTGTCAAAAAGATGAACATACTCACCTGCAATGATTCCGCATGTTTCCAACGTTTGCGTAACACTCATCCTCGCTAGGTCTTTCATATTATTATCTTTACTTAAATGAGATAAGTATATTTTTGTTTCTTTCTCAAAAACAACTTCACTCATAGCAACTGCCGCATCTTCGTTTGATACATGACCGACATCACTTAAAATTCGTCGTTTGACAGACCATGGATAACGACCCATTTGCAACATGCTGACATCATGATTGCTTTCGAAAACAAAAGTATCGGCTCCGCTAATTATACCTTTCATGCGATCGCTCACATAACCAGTGTCCGTAATGATCGCAAGCTTTCGATCATTTTGATGAAAGGTGTAAAACATAGGATCCGCAGCATCATGCGAAACCGCGAAAGACTCAACGTCAAGACTTCCAAAGGATTTAACAGTTTCCATGTCAAATTGAAAGCGTTGATCAAGCGGGATTTTCCCAACGAGTCCATCCATCGCTTTCCACGTCTTTTCATTTGCATAAATCGGAGTCCCGTACTTTCTTGCAATAACACCAAGTCCTTTTATATGGTCACTATGCTCATGTGTGACAAATATTCCATCCAAATCTTCCATTGAACGATTAATACTTGCAAAAAGGCTTTCTAGCTTTTTACCACTAAACCCGGCGTCTACTAAAAATCTATGTTCATCATTCTCTATAAATATTGCATTCCCGCTGCTTCCACTTGCGAGTACACTAAAACGCATATCAAATATCCCCTTGATCATCTATTTCCAAGTCTTCAACATTCTCATCTATTTCTGGTTCTTCTAATTCTTCTTTAAACTCGATAACTTTCCCATCCGTGGCATTGACAAAGTAGTTTTCAACTTCTTCATCCTCTAATTTTACACGAACATGCCAAGTCGGTGCAAACACTTGAGTTTTGGTTAATTGAATATGTGTGGAATAACCGAGTGAAATATCCATTACAGTTGAACCTTTTCTCAAGTAATCTTTGGAATACAATGTGTTTATTGCCTCAATCGGCAATAAAATATCTTTTTTCTTATTGAAATTAATAAACTCTCCAAACATACTTTGCTCATAACTAATAATGTTTTCATCTTCATCCCAATGAATGATTAACATTGCGTTTTTGTTGAAAAAGATTGGATAGTCCTCAACCTTTTGAAAAAACGTAGCCTGTCTTTTTTCTTCATCGCGATTCCACAAAACATATTCCTTGCCATTCAACACATGTGATGCAAGAAATTGTGTAAACTGTTCTTCACTTTTCACATCTTTCAATGGATAAGGGACTTCCAACATCGAAATGAGATGAGCTTCATCGATAAACGTAAATTTTTGGTCGGTAAATTTTTTAAGTTTCTCTTCTGGAAATTCGGCTATCTCTGCTGATACATAATATGATTCATCAGGAAACACGGGAAGTTCACCATAAGATATATCTTCTAACCGCAACAATTCTTCAATCGATGTTTCCCCCATTACTTGTAGGCTTTGAGCGTCATTGTAACGATCTAAGTAAAGCGAATAGAGAAAAACATTTAAAATAGAAAATACGACGATAAGAATCGTTTTTGTTTTATTCCAATCCAATCATTTCACCTCCAAAATCTTCTGGTGAAAAGCGAATCCAATTGCCTTTAATTTTATAAAACCATGAAGGTTCTAGCATAAACAAATTCCGATTCATATCGTATTTCATAAAATACCCCGGAATAATTTCCTCGACTAGACTACCATCGATTTCACCTGATTCAATCAACATTTTTGCAACATCAACACCCGATGGAAGGGAGACCGTTTCAGTTTCGGATGGTAAATTGGAATCTAATATATAATAGGGTCGTTTATAACGAAAAACCCGTTCATCTCCCCAAACTTGTTCAATCATTGTTGAAGTAGAATCACTAAAGACAGGCAATCCATGAACGTGAAGTTGAAACCTAACAGTACGGGACAACGGATTCATATTTGTTAATCTGTATTCATTCGACCACCCGCCATGCTCATTAATATAATCAAATACATCGAGTAGCAATTCAGAAGGAATGGATACTTCATTCGTTTTGGCTGTTGGATGGAAATAATCTAGAATCTTCTTATCCGTATTGATAGACATTTGCGCATGATCGTCTTGAAACACCTCTGAGTTTGGCCCTACTTGACTGCGTCGCACTGCATTCGGATCATTAAATAGCGCATTTCTGAAACTTGATGGACTTATACTTTCCTCGTAATACGTATTTCGAATCATCTCCAATTGGTTAACAGGAATCATTAGTAAATGTTCATCATTTGTTTTAACTTCAGTGTATGCTGACAAGTTTTTACCCCTAACTAATAACGTTTGGTTAAACTTCTGCAAATCAGGAACATGAACTTGCGCACTATACCGCCATTTATGCAAACTACTTACAAAGTGCATATCCAACGTCGTATTTAATGAATTCCATTCAACAATTATTCGATCAAACGATGTTTCCGGTGCATCGTCAATTTTAACAATATCTTCAAAGACACGTAGTGGAACTTCAGTGTGATAGTACAAGGTAAAACTATTTCTTTTTTTCAATAACAAATTCAATTTTCCTGCATCAAAGTTTTGATCTTTTAACACGACATTTGATATCGTCCAATTCTTCATGGCTTTTGTAATATGTTCAATTTCAGCCGAATCCGTCGTTCCTGTTAAATTGTCTTCAAAACGGAATATTGACTTATACGGTTTAATAACATCGTCAATGGTAGCCCGATTGGAAATTGAAATATCTACGGTTGGTTTTTGATCAATTGTTTTATAGTTTGGCGTATATGTCCAGATTGAAAAAGTTAAGGTAATACTTAGTGCAATGAGTAAGAAAAGAACAACCGACTTAATTATTTCAACTTGTTTCATTCCCACTCACCACCTTCATCAAGTTCGAACGGCAACGTGAAGAATATTGTCGTTCCTTGTCCTTCTTCGCTCTCCGCCCATATTTCCCCTCCGTGCGCCGCTATCATTTCCTGGGCAATCGCAAGTCCTAAACCCGTTCCTCCCATGGCTCTAGAGCGTGCCCGATCAGCACGGAAAAACCTGTCGAAAATTCGGTTAACGTTTTCAAAAGGGATTCCCATACCATCATCCGAAATCATGACTTTAATGTATTTTTCCAAAACGGAAACACCAAAGTAAACATATCCGCCTTCCGGAGAATATTTTAGTGCGTTTGAAATAATATTATCGATGACTTGTGTCATTTTATCGGTATCAATTTCAACAAACAATTCGATATCCGGAAGAATACGCCTAAAACTTACATTTTGCGATTTAGATAATTCAAATCGATCGATGATAAAGTTGAAAAACACATTAAACTCTACCCATTCCTTATGCAAATCATAATCCCGACTATCCATCCGGGATAATTTCAACAAATCCTCAACAAGTCGTATCATTCTCTCTGTTTCAGTCTGTGTGACGTGCAAAAAAGACGGGGCGATTTCTTTATCTTTCCAAGCACCGTCGGCAAGGGCTTCCAAATAACTACGCATCGTTGTGAGAGGCGTACGCAATTCATGCGAAACATTGGAAACAAATTCGCGGCGCTCCATATCTATTTTTTCCTGTTCTGTATTATCATGCAGTACGACGATAAGTCCATTGACAAATCCGGTTTCCTTTTGCGTTACTGAAAAACTTGCCCGTAAAACATAAGGTCTTTCGGTTGTACTGAAGTCTAGCGCAAGGGATTCCCTAAGCTGTACCAAATCCTCAAAAGTATAATCGGCATCAAGGCTAAGAACGGATGTTATCGGTCTATTTAATACATTGTCTGCGGAAACTCTCAACATTTGAAGTGCTGCATCATTAATGAGTACAACACGACCTTTACGATCTGTAGAAATAACGCCGTCAGTCATATTTTCAAGGACTGATTCAAGTTTTTTCCGTTCGCCTTCGGTCGAAGCTTTTGATTCCTGCAGACGGTTTGTTAAATGGTTAAAAGCGACGGCAAGTTGACCCATTTCATCATTTCCGTATACACGTACTTTCCCAAGAAAGTTTCCTTTTGCCATTTCTTGTGCTTGCCTCCGCATATCGGAAATTGGTCTTGTTATTGTTTGAGCAATAAAAATCCCTAAAATGACTGTAATGGTTAAGGAAACGATTGTTCCGCCGGCAAGGATTTGATTTATTTCATCCATCTGATTAAACACTTTTTCGATATTTGATTTCATATAAAGTGCGCCAATCACTTCATCATTAGCTTTAATTGGAACGACCCAGACCATCACTCGCTTTTGAGTATGTCTATCCAAATTTATTATACTGTCACTTTTAGTCCCAGATGCAATTGTACGTCTTACTAAATCATCCATCGAACGTTGCCCAACCATCGATTGATTGTCAAGTACTGAAGATGCAAGAATTCGATTCCGTGAATTAATGACCTGAATTTCATGAATATCGTCTTGATCGAACCCCGAAAGGACGGTCCGCAAGCTCATTTCGAGTGTCGGATCGCCCTCTGGTCGTTCTTTTAACATTTCTTCACGTACACTAAATTCAACAAGATTCATTCGATCGGCAATAGAAGTCGTAAAGTTCGTAGTCAATGTTTCCTCAAGTTCCCTAGCAAAATAAAGCCCAATAATTTGCATTGCAATTAATATGAGCAATACATAAATGAGAACAAGTTTAACGTGGATAGACCGAAAAAAACTAACTTTTTGCATGCTAGTTACTCCTGTTCTGGATCCCGTAGGTAATAACCGACGCCACGTCTGGTTACAATCCAACCTGGGTGGCTAGGATTATCTTCAATTTTTTCGCGAAGTCGACGAATTGTAACATCCACTGTGCGCACATCCCCAAAATAGTCATAACCCCAAACGGTTTGCAGCAAGTGTTCACGGGTCATTACTTGTCCGACATGCTTTGATAGATAGTGAAGCAGTTCAAATTCGCGATGCGTCAACTCAATCGTTTCTCCGCGCTTTAACACTAAATACGCATCGGGTTGAATAATCAAATTCCCGACTGTAATATTGTTTGTCTCATTTTCGTTTTCTTCCAATTCAACTTTCATATGTCTGCGTAGATTCGCTTTCACGCGAGCAATAAGTTCACGCGTACCAAATGGTTTTGTCACATAGTCATCTGCTCCTAGTTCAAGACCGAGAACTTTATCAATTTCAGAGTCTTTGGCAGTCAACATAATAATTGGAAAGTCATACTTTTTTCGCACTTCACGGCAGACTTCCATACCATCTACCTTAGGCAACATTATATCAAGAAGCATTAAATCCGGCGAAACCTCTTCAACTTTCTGGAGCGCTTCTTCGCCGTCATATGCACAATAAACATTAAAACCTTCTTTTTTCAAATTAAACTCGAGTATATCGGCAATCGGTTTTTCATCATCAACAACGAGAATTGTTTTATTTTGCATGTTTTATCCCTTTCCCGCTCTATTAGCGCCTCTTCTTTGTTCTTACTACTCTATCACTCTTTACAAGCTTTCGCACGTTCTAAACCGCAGTAATCCGTAGTTATTTCTTGGTAATGTGCAGATTAATATGAAGTTGTTTGTTGAAATTCTAAGCTATTCAAGACATCTAGGATTAAGATTTTTCTAAACACCTTCAGTTCATAAGGATGGCTGCACTGATAGGATGGAACTAAGCAACTTTCTTTTTATAATGAAAGTAGTTGATTGGAGTGGAGGGCGGCGACAACAGCGGAATCAGCGAAGTGCGAAAGAGAAAATCACTCTTTCCTTAGCCAAGACCCTGCAAGCCGAACAGCGAAGGGTTCGGTTTGTATAATTTCTGTGGTCTTTACAGAAATTATACAGGATCTTTTTAGCGTAGCGACGAAGCGGCAGGGAAAGATTGAACTGTATCTTTCCGCTCTTGGCGCTCGCCCGCAGGAAAGCGTCCGCCCGTAACGGAAATCAACGTATTAAATAATATCTATTACATGAATAATAGATTGTTCGAGTAACTCCAATATTTTTTGTAAACAAAAAGTACAGAAAGAGAATTACGCATCTCTTCCTGTACTTAAATTTGCTTTAGAATTTATTTTAACACACTCAAAGGATTCACAAGCGATCCATTTTTCGTAACCTCAAAATGAAGATGAACGCCTGTTGAGCGACCCGTTGAGCCCATCACGCCTATTTTAGATCCTCTAGATACCGTTTGCCCAACGCTCACGTCCATCGAAGATAAGTGCGCATACAATGTTCTATATCCATTTTTATGATCAATTTCTATTCGATTTCCGTAGGCTCCGCTCCAACCAGCAGATACGACAACGCCGTTATCTGAAGCTAAAATCGAACGAGATGAAGGTCGAGCTATATCTATTCCGCGGTGCATTCTACCCCAACGCGTACCCATTTTGCTTGATACATAACCGCCCACTGCCGGCCACTTGAACGAACCTTCGCCTCTTGAAGGCATTACTTTTGTTCCGACTACTGTTATTTCATCTTTTGGTTCAACAAGCACTTCTTTTTCAAGCTCATTTTTCCCAATAACTTTTCCATTCAGTTTGATGATTTCTTCAGTAACAACTTTTTCCCCATCAGAACCTTTTTGCGTTACTTTTTTATCGCCCTTATTAAGGGATTTGTCATTTTTAGAAACTTTTTTATAAGAAATCGTTTCTCTTTTTTTCGACTCAAAGTACACTTTAACTTCCACAAGCGGTTCTAAGATTGTTATATTTACTTTTTCTCCAGGCTTTATGACTGACTTGTCATTTAAACCTGGATTGATTTCAAGTAACTTGGCTGTTGCCATACCATGCTTATTGGCAATTTTACCAAGCACATCACCTTTTTGAACTGTATACTCTTTTTCTTCTAAAGTTCCTTTATTTAAAAGTTTAACGGCTTCATCAACAGACAATACTTCTTTCGGTGGCACAACTGCTTCGATTGCTTTTAAGTCTGCATTCATATCTATTTTAGTAATTCGTGTTTCATTTTCTTTTAACGGTGGTATATCTGTAGTAGATTCCTCAAAATCAATCAGTTCCTGTTCGGTAACCGATTGTAGTTTTAACGCGCGAATGACTTCATCATAAGCGGTTTCATCTTTGACGTTGAGTTGCCGCTCTCCGTCAACTTCAATACCGACCGCTTCCGCTTCTACGGATAATAACTTTTGAAGTTTTTCAATGACTACACTATCGTCAATTCCTATTTTGAAAACCCGTTCAGGAACGATTGATAGATCCGTTGTGATTCTAAGTGATAAACCTTCGAATTCTTTAGCTGCTTCATCAAGTTTCAACGACTTTAATTTGTCTAACTCGCTTTTATCTGACAGACCACCAAGATACTCGCCTGCCCAATAAACGTGGTAAATCGTTTGGATATCTTCTTCTTCTGCTGCGAATGTTGCATCTGTGCTAAATCCAGCAAGCAACATTGTAATAATAAGTATTTTCCCGACTAATTTAGACGCAGATTTCTTTAAATTAGGTAGTGAATTCTTATTATCCGTTATTCTATTTGAAAACATATAAATCTCCTTCCATCTTGCCTTCAAGATATATAGAATTTGACTCTAGTAAATACACATTTTTTACACCTTCTATAACTTATCACATCTTTTATTCTAATAGTTGATTTGTCGAGCTTTGTAACGAAAATGTATAATAGCATCCAGTTTTTTGAAGTTAATAGGCAATAGAGTATGTTTTTCGTCTTTTTTCTTCGTTTTTTATATATTTCGACCTATTTCTTTTGTCTTTATTGTCATATTCCCGAATATCTAGAAACAAATAGTTCCATATTTCCACAAAAAAGACACCCCATTAACCAAAATTCCTTGGTTAATAGGGTGTCTTTTAATTGATTGAAAGAGTTTAAAAACCTGCTGGTGAATGTTGACTCCAGTCAACGTTTACAAACTTGTTGTATTCTTTAGCAAAGGCAAGCGTAACAGTGCCGGTTGGACCATTACGTTGTTTTGCGATAATAATTTCTATCATATTCTCATTCTCTGTTTCTTTATCGTAATAGTCTTCACGATATAAGAAGGAAACAATGTCTGCATCTTGCTCAATACTTCCTGACTCCCTTAAGTCAGACATCATTGGACGCTTGTCTTGTCGTTGTTCCACGCCACGTGAAAGCTGGGATAATGCAATTACGGGTATTTCCAATTCTCTCGCTAATCCTTTTAATGAACGCGAAATCTCAGAAACTTCTTGTTGTCGGTTTTCACCGGATCTTCCGCTTCCTGAGATTAGTTGTAAGTAATCGATGATTACCATTCCAAGACCGTGTTCTTGTTGAAGACGGCGACACTTTGAACGAATCTCGTTAACTTTAATACCCGATGAATCATCTATGAAAATACCAGCGTTTGAAAGACTTCCCATTGCCATCGTCAATTTACGCCAATCTTCTGCTTGAAGGTCGCCTGTCCGCATGATTTGAGCATCTATATTGCCTTCTGCGCAGAGCATCCGCATAACTAATTGGTCGGCACCCATCTCCAAACTGAAGATCGCTACGTTTTCCGTCGTTTTTGTCGCGACGTTTTGAGCTATGTTTAAGGCAAATGCCGTCTTACCGACAGACGGACGTGCTGCAACAATGATTAAATCGTTTCGCTGGAATCCTGCAGTGATTTTATCCAAGTCAGTAAATCCTGTTGGAATTCCCGTAACATCACCTTTTTGAGTGTGAAGAAGTTCGATATTGTCATACGTCTGTACAAGCACATCTTTAATATGTTTGAAATCTCCCGCATTCTTACGATTTGAGACTTCCATCATATTCTTTTCAGCCTCGGCCAGAAGCGCTTCTACTTCATCTTCACGCGTAAACCCATCTTCAACGATTGTCGTCGCAACCCGGATGAGTCTGCGAAGTAATGCCTTTTCCTCTACGATATTGGCATAATGGACAATATTCGCCGCAGTCGGAACCGAGTTTGCAATTTCCGTTAAATAAGAAATACCGCCTACATCTTCTAACTCTTTTTTGGCTGAAAGTTCTTCTGTAACAGTTACTACGTCAATTGCCTGTCCCCGGTCACTTAGAGTTATCATCGTATAAAAAATCTTTTGATGTGCCATCCGGTAAAAATCTTCGGGCGCTAACACTTCAGCAGCTGTTATTAACGCCTGTGGCTCTAGGAATATTGCGCCGATGACCGACTGTTCCGCTTCGTTATTATGTGGTGGAATACGATCGATCATCTCATTCATTTCCCATATCTCCTTAAGATTCCTCAGTCACATGTACTTTTAAAGTTGCTGTGACTTTTTGATGAATTTTGATTGGAATATTTGTAAACCCGAGTGAACGAATTGGCTCAGGTAGTTCCATACGGCGACGATCGACTTTAATGCCGTGAGCTTTATTCAATTCGTCTGCAATTTGTTTTGACGTGATGGAACCAAACAAACGCCCGCCTTCTCCTGATTTAGCTTTCATTTCAACTGTAACTTTTTCAATGTTATCTTTTAATACCTTTGCTTCTGCTAATTCTTCAGCCGCATTTTTCTCTTCACGTTTTTGTTGCCCTTTTAATTTGCTTAAATTTGCCGGCGTTGCTTCAATTGCAAGGTTGTTTTTCAGTAAGAAGTTTTGAGCATAACCAACTGAAACGTCCTTTACATCGCCTTTATTTCCTTTACCTTTAACATCTTTTATAAAAATTACTTTCACTATAATTATCCCCTTTCCACTTCCATTTTATTTTCGATTATTAATTTTAATTTTTCTATGGCTTCTTCGATAGTATCTACATCTAATTGGCAGGCCGCATTCGTTAAGTGTCCGCCGCCGCCGAGTTCTTCCATTATGACTTGGACGTTGATCTCGCCAAGAGAACGGGCGCTAATGCCGATTTTTCCATCTGCACGTAATGCAACAACAAATGAAGCGGAAACATCTTGCATGGCCAGTAAAATGTCAGCAGTCTGTGCAATAAGAACAGATCCATAAACTGCATTTTCGTTTCCTCTGGCAATGACAATTCCTTTTTCCATCCACTCAGCGGTTTCAATAATTTTTGCTCGTTCCATATAAGTGTCTATATCCTCTTTTAACAAGCGTTGAACGAGAACGGTATCCGCACGGTTTGTTCGAAGGAATGACGCCGCCTCGAAGGTTCTAGAACCCGTACGAAGTGTGAAACTTTTTGTATCAACGATGATGCCTGCAAGAAGCGCTGTAGATTCTAACATCGTTAATTTTTCATGCTTCGGTTGATATTCAAGCAGTTCCGTGACAAGTTCTGCAGTGGATGATGCATACGGCTCCATATAGACAAGCATCGTATTATTGATAAACTCCTCGCCGCGACGATGGTGATCAATCACGACAACTTTTTCCGTCTTATCCAGTATGCGTTCATCAATAACCATGCTTGGTTTATGCGTATCCACAACAATCACAAGCGATTGTTCAGTAAGCATTGATAATGCATCATCCGGCTCGATAAACTCCGAATACAATTCTTCGTCTTGGCGTATTTCATGCATTAAGCGCGTAACGCTCGCGTCGAGTTCATCGTAGTTAATGACGACGTAACCATCCACGTTATTCATGCGCGCCATCTTCCGTACGCCGATTGAAGCGCCAATCGCATCCATATCCGGGAATTTATGTCCCATGATAAAGACTTTATCACTATCTTGTATTAAATCGCGCAGTGCATGCGAGATGACTCTTGCACGGACTCTCGTTCGTTTTTCGGCTGGATTTGTTTTTCCTCCGTAAAACTTAACTTTGCCATCAAGTTGCTTTATCGCCACTTGGTCGCCGCCGCGCCCCAATACTAAATCAAGACTCGACTGCGCAAGTTCACCAAGCTCGATAAGGGATGTTGAGCCTGTACCTACCCCAATACTTAATGTCAACGCAGTGCTTTGTTCTTCCGTTGCCTCGCGTATATCATCCAGAATTGAAAATCTAGCTTTTTCTAGAAGTCGAAGAGAAGCTTCATTGAAAACCGTTAAAAATCGGTCCGATGCAATTCGTTTTACGTAAACCCCGTTTTCTTTTCCCCACTTTGTGACAAGTGAAGTGACAAGTGAATTCAACTGGCTTCTTGTCTGGTCGTCCATTGCTTGGGAAAGTTCGTCATAGTTATCAACGAGTAAAATTCCTAGAACTGTTCGATCTGCATGATAAAGTGTTTCAATAGCCAGTTGCTTCGTGACATCAAATAAATAAATCAGTTTTTCTTCTGCATTGTAAGATACTTTATATGATTTATCGTTCACGGACAGGGTCTCCCGCTCGTCTTCATCATGGTCTACAATCGAATATAACTCACTCGAAAGCTCACCCAATTCCATTCCAATCAGCGAATTCAACTCGAATATATTAGAGGCATAAGGATTCGCCCACTCAATTCCTTTTTTATCATTTATGAGTATAATTCCGATTGGTAGTTCGAGAAGTGCTTCTTCTCCTACCTTTTTCATGCGATAGGAAAGTGTTTGAATATGTTTTTCAGTTTCCAGATAGGTCTGTTCTTCTACTTTCCATGCAATTCCAATCGCGATCGTAAACAGAACAGAGAAAATTAGCCCTGGCCAAAATTGAAACATAAGTAAAAACACTGCCGCCATCAATCCCAGAAGCGACAACACAGCCAATGGATAGCGTATGGATCTTTTCCTAAAAAAAGAGGTCATTGTCGTCATCTCCTAGTTTTGTTTCTCCCGATCCATGTCCGAATATTCATACCTACATCAAGTACACCGAGTAAAACTGTTAGTTGACTTAATAATATGGCAACAACAGTTGAAATGACAATCAACCATTTCGGTAATTTCACTTCATTCAAATAGTAATGAAGAAATGAAATCCCTTGGATAAAAAATAAAAACCTTAAAATTACTGAGGCGTTCACGACTGTCAGTTCCATAGTAGACCCTTCTGCCGGTGCTGCCAATAAAGGCAATAGCATCACAACTAAATAACACCATAAAAGAACTACTGGCAACTTCATGTTTCTAAACAATGGGAACCTGGGTGGATTATATCCAAATCGTTTTACGACGAACAGGTTAATAACAACGATGAGAAAAGCCAAACTAAAGGAAACAATAATAATAAAAGATGGAATGGCCAGTTCATAAAACGCAATTACTTCGTCCATTTGAGATTGAAAATTTTCAGGCAGTTCCCCGTATTCCACCAAAGTTGTAGAAATAAATTCTTGCGTTTTCTGCAGTCCGCTAGTCATTTCGTCAATAACATTAACGCCAAAGAGTAGTACAGCCGAAACATATGTTAAGACGAGGCTAAGTAATAGTGTTAGGCCAGTTGCCATGAACGTATACAATTTGGTTTTTTTCAGGCTAACTGTATCCCCGATGATAAATCCAATCGCGCCCAATATTAGCGCAAAAGGCACTAGTAATACCCCGCCCACCAAGGTTGATAAAAGCACACTAATTCCTAGTATGAGAAGAGATGCATTACGGTCATAACGTAACCTGAAGAGAATAATTGGTAGTGGAATGAAAAGTGCCGTCAATCCGCCTACAAGCGGAAGATAAATTGAAACGGTCAGTAAGATTGTAAATAACGCAACCATAAACATTCCGTCTTTAATTCGTTTTGAGTTGTCTTGCATAATTGTAATTCCTCCGATAATTCGTATGCTTATTTTTCTATTTTTTTGCGCAAACGGATCCCGATTTATAAATCTAAGTCATAACTTTAATTATATCATGATTATTGTTTATAAACCAAAGAAGAATGTACGTTCTCATAGTGATTCATCCGGCATAAAGTTAAAAAACCGTCCTAGACTGGATTAAGCCAGTGTAAGACGGTCTATATTGTGTAAGATTATCTTTCTTCCGAGCTAAACGGAAGAAGTGCCATCGTACGTGAACGTTTAATCGCAACTGTAAGTTTACGCTGATACTTAGCGCTAGTTCCAGTTACACGACGAGGTAAGATTTTTCCACGCTCAGAAACGAATTTTCTAAGTAGGTCTGTATCTTTATAATCGATGTGTGTAATGTTATTTGAGTTAAAATAACATACTTTACGGCGTTTGCGGCCTCCACGGCGTTGTCCCATATCATTTACCTCCTTGGTAAAAGGAATAATCGTGTATTCCTTGTTTTAAGTTAGGTACAATCGCTGATTATTTAGAACGGCAAGTCGTCGTCCGAAACTTCTATCGGACCTCCGCCTGTCGAAAATGGATCATCGTTTGTACGTGTATAGTTTTGCTGATTTGGTTGGTGATTCGATTGCTGATACGCTGGCTGTTGTTGTTGAGCGCCACCTTGGAACGATGCTCCTTGATAAGGTGCATTCGAACCTTCTTCGGACCTTCCAGCATTCGCACCGCGCGGTTCAAGGAATTGTACGCTATCCGCGACAACCTCTGTCATAAAGACACGATTGCCATCCTTACCTTCAAAGTTACTCGTCTGTATACGACCTTCAATTCCAGTAAGGCTACCTTTCCTTAAAAAGTTCGCCGTGTTTTCTGCTTGCTTGCGCCAAGTTACACAGTTAACGAAATCAGCTTCACGCTGACCTTGTTGGTTAGTGAATGGTCTGTTCACAGCGAGTGTGAAACGAGTGACCGCCACACCACCTTGTGTATACTTAAGCTCAGGATCTTTTGTTAAGCGGCCAACTAAAACGACACTATTAATCATCAGAATTCGACCTCCCTCATCATCTTGTAGGTTTCAGCTGTTACGTCATCTATAAATAGATTAAGCATCAAGGCGAATAGCCATATGGCGAATAATGTTTTCGTTAATATTCGCAAGACGTTTAAATTCTTCGAGTGCATTTTCTTCAGCATTAAGCGTCACGAGTTGGTAATAGCCTTCACGGAAGTCGTTGATCTCGTAAGCGAGACGACGTTTACCCCACTCTTTCGACTCGATGATTTCTGCACCATTTGATGTAAGAACCTCATCGAAACGTTCGATTAGCGCTTTTTTTGCATCTTCTTCAATTGTTGGTTGCACAATGTACATAATTTCGTATTTTCTCATCTTTAGTCACCTCCTTATGGACTTTGGCCCTGCTGATGACAGCGGGCAAGGAGCAAGTAATTGTATTACTCACATCAATACATACTACCATGATTCTATCTAATATACAACCTTTTATACTATAATTGAAATGAGGTGACTATTTTATGAATGAACTTCCGACACCAGATAAAATTGTTGATGTCGATTTGAGCACGATTGCCAAGAAAGGTCTTTACCTGACAACTATTCCGCTAGCCATTTTGTTGCTTATTCATTTTCTAATTGAAGGGTTTTATTTCAAATTAACCGGCTATACCTTGCTATTGTTTTTTGGCGGTTATATCGTTTTGGTCATCTTGCACGAATTTTTTCATTTATTCGGATTCCGCGTATTCGCAAACGTTCCGTGGAAAAGAATGAAAGTGGGCATTGACTTCAAAGCAGGCATTGCCTATGCCACAACAGATAAGCTCATGACGAACCGTGCGATACGTAAAGCACTTCTACTTCCGTTCTGGTTAACTGGTATCCTCCCAGCCCTCATTGGCCTTTATATCAGCAGTGGCGTCCTTGTTATATTATCTGCACTCTTAATTGGCGGAGCTGTTGGTGATTTCGCTATGTATAACCAACTGAAGAAGTTACCCGATGATTGGCTCATAAAAGACGATCCCCAATTGCCGCGTTTATATGTTTATTCTCCTGAAAAAATTAAAAAGAAACCTTTACGCTACGATAGCTAGCGTAAAGGTTTCTTTTATGACGTTTATACGTTAAAGCGGAAGAGGATTACGTCCCCGTCTTGGACAACATATTCTTTTCCTTCTTGTCGGACTTTCCCATTTTCTTTTGCCACAGTCATCGAACCTGCTTCGACTAAATCATCATAAGCAACTGTTTCAGCACGGATAAATCCTCTTTCGAAGTCTGTATGAATAATCGCAGCACATTGCGGCGCCTTCATCCCTTTACGGAATGTCCATGCACGAACCTCTTGAACACCTGCTGTGAAGTAAGTTGCGTAACCAAGTAGATTATAAGTCGCTCTGATTAACTGATCCAATCCGGATTCCCTGATACCAAGTTCTTCGAGGAACATTTCTTTATCCTCATCATCAAGCTCAGCCATCTCTTCTTCTATTTTCGCACAGACAACAATAACTTCTGCGTTATCTGTTTTAGCGAAATCACGCACTGCTTTTACGTAGTCATTTTCTTCAGTATTGGCAATTTCATCTTCATCCACGTTTGCTACGTATAGCATCGGCTTGATTGTCAATAAGTTCATGCCTTTAATAAGGAAAAACTCATCATCGGTAAATTCGATTGAACGTGCTGGGCGTTCATTTTCAAATGCGTCTTTCAGCTTCAAAAGTACCGGCTCTTCTAACATGGCTTCTTTATCTTTTTGTTTCGCCATCTTGGACACGCGCTCTAACCTTTTATCGACACTTTCCATGTCAGCCAGAATCAGTTCCAAGTTAATAATCTCGATATCATTAATCGGATTAACCTTCCCTGATACATGTGTAATGTTTTCATCCGCAAAACAACGGACAACCTGACAAATCGCATCCACTTCACGAATATGGGATAGAAACTTATTCCCGAGTCCTTCCCCTTTGCTCGCGCCTTCTACAATTCCTGCAATGTCAGTAAATTCGAAAGCCGTCGGAACGGTCTTTTTCGGTGTTACAAGTTCCGTCAGTTTCGTAAGTCTTTCATCCGGCACTTCAACGATTCCGACGTTGGGATCAATCGTACAGAACGGATAGTTCGCGGCTTCTGCTCCCGCTTTTGTAATCGCGTTAAATAATGTGGACTTTCCGACGTTGGGAAGACCGACAATTCCTGCTGTTAATGACATTAAAGTCAACTACCTTTCATCTATATCAATTCTTATTAGTTTATAAAATCCAACCCTTCTAGTATAAGGACTAGGTTTATAAATGTCCATTTCCTCAAGTGTCAGACAGCTTTTTCAATTACCTTTTTCATTTTCTTCGCAAATTCATTTCGCGGCATCATAATGCTATGTCCGCAACCTTCACATTTAATACGAATGTCCGCGCCCATGCGAATAATTTTCCACGCATTCGTTCCGCAAGGGTGTTGTTTTTTCATTTCAACAATATCATTTAAAGCAAACTCTTTATTGTTCATCTTCACTGATCCCCTCTTTCCTTTGATAAGTCATAATTGTAGGATATGGAATTTCGATGCCATGTTTATCTAAAAAGACCTTTAAATCTTTTCTGAATTTACGAGCAAACGCCCATTGCATAACAGGCTCCGTCTCGGCAGTAACTCTAAAGACAATTTCGGAAACTGCAAGATCTTGAACACCGATCAAAGTGGGCCTATCGATTAACCCTCCATACCCTATCGGCAATGTTGTTAAAAATTCCTCTAATAATGTTTCTGCCCGGTTAATATCCACTTCATAGCCGATTCGTACATCGATGATTGCAAGCGAGTTATTAATTGAGTAATTAATAACTTGAGTAATATTACCGTTCGGAAGGATATGGATTTCCCCGCCGTAAGCACTTATTTTCGTTGTACGAAGCCCAATCTCTTCGACAGTTCCCATCGTCGTGCCGATTTCTACATAATCTCCGACTGAAAATTGATCTTCAAAAATAATGAAGAATCCTGAAATGATATCTTTCACCAAACTTTGAGCTCCAAAGCCCACAGCCAAACCAAGAACCCCTGCACTTGCTAACAAACCGCTTATATCCATAAACTCCGACAGAATTGCAAGGATTGCCGAGAAATAAACAACATAAGCAAGTGTATTTTCCAACAACTTCAACAGCGTTTTTTCACGCCGCTCAGAAGGACGAAGTGGTGTTTTTATTTTCAACGTAAACATTCGTCGAATTATCATTTTACCAATCGCAACGACAATCATCGCAATTACCACAATAACCGCAATTTTAATCGCTAAGAGTCCTAACTCAACCCAAGTTTCCCGGTTAAATAAAAACTTTCCGACTTTCTCTGCTTGCTCTTTTGCTTGCTCTTCTACTTCCTCCACATAACTCCTCCTCTCGTATAATCATCATTCAGTTTGCATATACTTATTTAAAAATTGAAATGGAGAGTTCACATGAGAGCCACAGCTACAACAACATATGATTACCGTATTCATTATAAAGATTCAGGTGCTATTTGGAAATTAAGTACGTTTTTCCTTGAACATATTCCATTTCATAGCCCAGATCTTATTTTTTTCTGCATCGGTACTGACCGCTCCACTGGAGACGCTTTAGGACCGCTCACAGGGTCGAGGTTAACAGAGTTTCAGGCTTTCCCCTTTCCCGTATTCGGGACACTTGAAAGCCCGCTACACGCACTTAATTTGGAGCAACGGAATAAAGACGTCATCATTGAAAACCCGAATGCTTACATAGTTGCGATTGATGCCTGCCTTGGAAAGGAAAGCTCAATTGGACAACTTATCGTTCATGATGGTTCAATGCTGCCCGGACTAGCTGTTGGAAAAAACTTGCCCGCGGTCGGTAATGTATCCATTAAAGGAATTGTTAACATTAGCGGGTTCATGGAATACGCGGTTCTCCAAAGTACGCGCCTTCATCTTCCTTTTGAAATGAGTCGGACAATCGCCCGCGCTTTACAGCTTGCCTACAATCGTTCTAAATTATAAAACATAAACAATTGAAACAACAATTGCTACGACTATAATACCCGGGATTAAATTAGCAACTCTAATTTTAGTAATACCGATAAGGTTTAAACCAATCGCCAAAATCATAAGTCCACCTGTCGCAGTCATTTCCGATATAAAAAAGTTTAACAGCTCATCCGGAATATACTTACTGATTTGCGTTGAAAATAGCGTGATAATACCTTGATATAAAAATACCGGAACCGCTGCGATGGCAACCCCTATTCCAAGCGTTGAACTTAATATGATTGAAGTGAAACCATCGATAATGCCTTTCATCAAAAGTACATCATGATCATTTCTCAACCCGCTATCGATAGCGCCGATAATCGCCATGGATCCGATGACAAAAATGAGTGTAGCCGTTACAAATCCCTGTGCAACTCCAGGGCCGTCTTTTTTGGCAGGCATCTTACTTTCAATCCAATGGCCTAACTTATTTACTTTTTCATCAAGGTCAATCCATTCTCCAATGACAGCGCCCACTACTATACTTACGATAACGATGAGAACTTGAGTACTTTCAAAAGTCATTTGGATCCCGATAACTGAAACCGCCAAACCAATGCCGTACATGACGGTTTCTTTCATACGTTCAGGTATATTATGTAGGAATCTACCAATTATTGCTCCGATAATAATTAATAACGCATTTATGACTGACCCGAATAATATCAACTAATCACTTCCAATTAATAAATTAAAAAGATACCTATTCCGCATTTCGCAAAATAGGTACTACATTACTCATTTAACAAATCTAGTATTCTTTCTAAATCTTCTTCCGAGAAAAATTCTATTTCAATTTTACCTTTGTTTTTGTTCTTTTTAATGATTACATTGGTTCCAAAATAATCTCTTAACGTTGATTCGCGTTCCATTAAAAACAAATCTTCTGTTTCTTTCTTTTTTGTTTCACGTGGAACATTTTCGTTTATTTTTTGTACGAGTCTTTCCAACTGTCGTACGTTCAAACCTTCTTTTAACACTCGTTCCGCAACTGCTTGCATTTGCTCTTTTGTTCTGAGGCCGAGCAAAGTACGTCCATGTCCCATTGACAACTTGCCTTCGGTAATGGTATCTCTGATTTTTTTCGGAAGAGATAGTAGTCGAACATGGTTAGCGATATGCGATCTGCTTTTCCCAAGTCTAAATGCTAATTGCTCCTGCGTGAGTTTTAAATTTTCCATGAGATTATGATATGCTTCTGCTTCTTCAATCGGTGTTAGGTCTTCCCTTTGAAGGTTTTCAAGAATCGCAAGTTCCATAGTCTCTTCATCTGTCAACTCACGAACTACAGCTGGTATTTCCTCTAATCCTGCTAGTTTGGCTGCTCGAAATCTTCTTTCGCCAACTACAATTTCATACGTCATTCCAGTTTTCCTTACGATGATAGGTTGAAGAATTCCATGTTCTTTAATCGAATCACTTAATTCTTTGATGGCAACCTCATCAAACACTTTCCTTGGTTGGTAGGGATTCGGCTTAATACTTTTTACATGTACTTTTTCAACTATTTCTGCTTTTGTTAATGATTCGCCTGGAAATAAAGCATTTATTCCTTTCCCAAGACCTCTAGCCATTGTGCACCACTTCCTTTGCAAGCTCTAAATACACTTCCGCACCACGTGATCTTGAATCATAAACAATGATTGGTTCTCCATGACTCGGCGCTTCGCTCAGTCTTACGTTTCTCGGAATAATTGTTCCGTACACTTTATCTTGAAAATACTTTTTAACCTCATCAATTACTTGAATACCTAAGTTTGTTCTTGCATCAAACATTGTCAATAAAACACCGTCGATTGTTAAGTCCTCATTCAAATGTTTTTGGACAAGACGAATCGTACTTAATAATTGACTTAACCCTTCCAGTGCATAATATTCACACTGCACCGGTATTAAAATTGCATCCGAAGCCGTTAACGCGTTGATTGTCAGCAGTCCTAGTGAAGGTGGACAATCAATAATAATGTAATCATACATATCCTTAGCTTTATGAATGGCATGTTTCATTCGGACTTCTCTTGAAATTGTTGAAACAAGTTCAATCTCGGCTCCCGCCAATGAAATTGTAGCTGGTATGACATCTAAATTATCTACCTTGGTTTGTAAAATAACATCATTCATATCAACATCATCAATCAAAATATCATAAATGCAGTTTTGGACGTCTCCTTTATTGATGCCTACCCCACTTGTCGCATTCCCTTGTGGATCTGTATCAATTAACAAGACTTTTTTGCCTATATGGGCAAGGCAAGCACTTAGATTTACAGATGTTGTCGTTTTTCCGACGCCGCCCTTTTGGTTGGCAATCGCTATAATTCTCCCCACGCTTGCACCTGCTTTCCTACTTGAAAATTAAAATTTTATCTGCTTTATAGGACAATATAATAAGTCATAAAAATACTCTCGCCATGACTTTAGCAAGAGTATTTTACTTTTTCTTCGGTATCTTAACTGTAATCGTATAATAATCCTCTGAATCTTCTTCCTCTGTTTCTACATCAATTCCACTTTTGGAAACAAGACTAAGAGATTGTTTAATGGTATTAAGCGCAATTCTGACATCGCGGCTAACCGATTTTCTCTTTGGTGCTTTTTTCTTTGCATCTTTTTCTGGATTTAATACTTTATGAACTCTTTCTTCCAATTGCTTTACGTTTAATTGGTTCGCAATTGCTTCTTCATGCAAGGCTATTTGTAGTTCAGGGTCTTTTAATGGCATCAATGCACGTGCATGTCGTTCAGATAGTTCTTTTCTCATAATTGCTGATTTAACTTCTTCTGGCAACTTAAGTAACCGTAACTTATTTGCAATTGTGGATTGCCCTTTGCCCAACCTTTGCGCTAATGCTTCTTGCGTTAACGAATGTAACCCCAATAATTGTTCATAGGCGTAGGCTTCTTCAATCGGTGTCAATTCTTCCCGTTGCAAGTTTTCTATTAAAGCAATGGAGGCCGTTTCTCTATCATCCAAGTCTCGAACAATAGCCGGAACTTCTGTCCATTCTAGAAGTTTCATAGCCCGATATCTTCGTTCACCCGCTATAATTTCATACTCTCCATTACCGACAGAACGAATAACAATTGGTTGAATGACGCCGTGTGTATGAATTGTTCTTGCAAGTTCCTCAATTTTCTCTTCAGAAAATACAGATCTAGGCTGATACTTGTTTGGTCTTATCGCGTCAATTGCAATTTTCTCTATTTGTTCTTGACGGTCCTCACTCGTTTCAAAATCTGCTTCAACTTCAGCTTCAGCTTCTTTTTCCCCACCAAAAAAACGTGAAAAAGGACTCTTCATTCATTGCACCACCTTTTCAAACTTCCCCATACTATATAACTAATTCGACAAATCTATCAATAAACCTTCTACCAATAAAATGTTCCACGTGAAACATTTATTGAATTGGTGTTTTATTTGGAATACCAGGTTTACGAGGATATCTACCTGGAGTATTTTTTACTTTAGTAAATATGAAAATATTGCGCTCGCTTTCTTCTATCGGCAGCAAAAACGAATGATTTTCTTTAATTTTGGCACCGAGAACAGCAAGTGGTTTTTCAGCATCTACTAATTCGTCTTTAGCTGCTGCACCTTTCATTGCAATGAATTGACCGCCTTTTTTCACGAGTGGAACACATAATTCCGAAAGCACGGATAATCTTGCCACCGCCCTAGCCGTCACAAAATCGAATTTCTCACGATATTGTTTGTTTTGTCCGAAGTCTTCTGCTCTTGCATGGACAAAGTTCACATTTTCAAGTTCAAGTTCTTTTGCCAAATGTTCTAAAAAACCAATACGTTTATTTAATGAGTCTACAATTGTGACTTCTAGTTTTGGAAAACAAATTTTCAACGGAATGCTTGGAAACCCTGCGCCTGCACCGACATCGCAGATCGTAAGTTTTCGATCAAGATCAACATAAAATGCGGCTGATATTGAATCATAAAAGTGCTTCAAATAAACAGAAGGCTCGTCAGTTATTGCCGTTAAATTCATTTTTTCATTCCATTCAACGAGCTGATTAAAATAAGTCGCAAATTGCTGTCTTTGTGTTTCAGTCAGTTCAATTCCATGTTCTTTTAATGCAGCTAGAAATTGTTCTTCGTTCACATGCATTCCTCCTTATGTATAAAAAGCCGGTGCGGATGATGGTTGTTTCCGCACCAGCAACTCTAAGTTTCACTTAACTAGATATTTTTGCTATTCTACCTTGTTCGATATATACGAGTAATATTGATATATCGGCTGGGTTTACGCCTGGCATACGAGATGCTTGTGCTATTGAAAGTGGTCTTACTTTATTCAACATGCTTTTCGCCTCTGATGCAATACCAGAAATTGCATCGTAATCGATGTTTTCGGGAATTTTTTTATCTTCCATTTTGTTCATTCTTTCAACTTGTTGCATAGACTTTTCAATATAGCCTTCATATTTAATAAAGATTTCAACTTGTTCAGCTACTTCATTCGACACTTCCACTTCAGGTGGAACGATTCTCGAAATCTGATCATAACTAATTTCTGGTCGTTTCAATAGATTAGCAGCTTTCATCGGTTCTTTTAATTCGGAACCGGCTGTTTCACGCATGATTTCATGCACATGTTCTTCTGGTTTAACAGTTATTTTACGAAGTCTTGTTACTTCATCAACAATTTGTTTTTGTTTTAATGTGAATTTTTCAAAACGCTCATCACTTACAAGTCCTAGTTTATAGCCTATTTCCGTAAGTCGAAGATCCGCATTGTCATGACGAAGGAGAAGTCGATATTCTGCGCGCGATGTAAGCAGTCGATATGGCTCATTCGTACCTTTCGTGACAAGATCGTCAATAAGTACACCAATATAACCATCGGAACGGCTAAGAATTAATTCTTCTTTTCCAAGCGCTCGTGCCGCCGCGTTAATACCAGCCATTATTCCTTGCCCTGCTGCTTCTTCATAACCTGATGTTCCGTTCAGTTGTCCAGCTGTATACAAATTCCGGATTTTCTTTGTTTCAAGTGTCGGTTTTAGTTGCGTAGGTACGATTGAATCGTATTCAATCGCGTATCCAGCACGCATCATTTCAGCCTTTTCTAGTCCTGGAACACTTTCAATAAGTCTTTGCTGAATATGTTCAGGCAAACTCGTTGATAATCCTTGAACATAAACTTCTTCCGTATTTCGACCTTCTGGTTCCAAGAAAATTTGGTGACGAGATTTATCATTGAATCGAACAATCTTGTCTTCAATTGATGGACAATAACGTGGTCCGGGGCCAATTTGTTCTCCAGAATACATAGGCGACAGATGCAGGTTATCATTAATAATTTCATGTGTCAGTGGTGATGTATGAGTGAGCCAACAAGGTAACTGGTCCAATATATACTCCGTCGTTTCAAAACTAAATGCACGAGGTTCTTCATCACCCGGTTGAATTTCAGTTTTACTATAATCAATCGTGCGGCTATTAACACGTGGCGGTGTTCCCGTTTTAAAACGAACCATATCGAACCCTAATTCACGAAGATTATCCGCAAGTTTAATGGATGGCATTTGGTTATTCGGCCCGCTTGAATATCTAAGATCTCCTATAACGATTTCACCGCGTAAAAAAGTACCCGTCGTTATGATTACCGTTTTAGCACGATATACTGCGCCAACCTGTGTAATAACACCTTTTACCTCGTCGTCTTCTATGATTAACTCATCGACTGAAGCTTGACGTAAAATTAAGTTTTCCTCTTCTTCAAGAATACGTTTCATTTCTTGTTGGTAAAGAACTTTATCAAGTTGTGCACGAAGTGCACGAACTGCCGGACCTTTTCCGGTATTTAACATTCTCATTTGAATATGCGTTTTATCGATGACTTTCCCCATTGCTCCGCCAAGTGCATCAATTTCTCGCACAACGATTCCTTTAGCTGGTCCTCCAATGGACGGGTTACACGGCATAAAAGCAACCATATCTATATTTAACGTTAATACGAGCGTTGACGCGCCCATACGAGCTGAGGCTAATGCTGCTTCTACACCAGCATGACCGGCTCCGATGACTATACAATCGAACGTGCCGGCTTCAAATTTGTTTGGCATGTTCTTTTATCCTTCCTTCTATAATTTATTTTCCAAGGCAAAAACGAGAAAATAATTCATTTATTAAACCTTCTTGTACGGTATCCCCGACAATTTCTCCAAGGATTTCCCACGTACGTGTTACATCGATTTGAATCATGTCGACAGGAACGCCTACTTCAGCTGCACCAAGCGCATCCTCAATCGTTTTATGGGCTTTGTGCAACAAAGCAATATGTCTTGCGTTTGAAACATATGTCAAATCCTCAGATTCAATGTTTCCTTCGAAAAAGAGCGTTGCAATCGCTTCTTCAAGTTCGTCTATTCCTTCATCTTGAAGAAGTGACGTCGTTACGATTTTCCCCTCATCAACTAGGCTTTCCACCTTTTTCAAATCGACTTTTTGAGGAAGATCCGTTTTATTAATAACGACAATTGTATCCATTCCAGATACTGCTTCAAAAAGTCGTTCATCTTCAACTGATAACTCTTCAGCACTATTTATCACAAGAAGAATTAAATCAGCCTCTTTTAAGACTTGCCTTGACCGTTCTACACCAATCCGCTCGACAATATCCTCTGTCTCACGGATACCCGCCGTGTCAACGAGACGCAACGGAACGCCGCGCACATTGACGTATTCTTCAATTATATCACGCGTTGTACCTGCTATGTCGGTTACAATCGCTTTGTTTTCTTGCACCAAGCTATTTAAAAGCGAAGATTTTCCTACGTTCGGCCTTCCGATAATTACCGTAGATAAACCTTCCCTTAATATTTTTCCTTGAGAAGAAGTCCGAAGTAATTTGTTGATTTCTTCTTTAACCCATGTACATTTCTCCAACATATGAGGAATTGTCATTTCTTCAACATCATCATATTCAGGGTAATCAATTGTTACCTCAACTTGAGCAAGCGTTTCAACGAGGGCATGTCTTAATTCGCCAATGAGTTTTGAAAGTTTTCCTTCCATTTGACCCAATGCGACATTCATCGCACGATCCGTCTTCGCGCGAATTAAATCCATGACAGCTTCAGATTGCGACAAGTCAATACGACCGTTAAGAAATGCACGCTTTGTAAATTCACCAGGTTCTGCAAGACGGGCCCCTTCATTTAAAATGAGCGTTAACACACGATTCACCGCCACGATTCCACCATGACAGTTCACTTCAACAACGTCTTCTCTAGTGAAAGTTTTTGGTGCTTTCATCAAAGAGACCATTACTTCTTCTACGGTTTCGCCTGAAACTGGGTCGACCAAGTGCCCGTAATGGATTGTATGGGATTGCTCTTCTATTAATTTTTTTCCGCTCGGGGATTGAAATACACGATCAGCTATTTGGACTGCTTCGTCTCCGCTCAATCTGACAATCGCGATTGCCCCTTCTCCCATCGGAGTTGAAATTGCTGCTATCGTATCAAAATGCAAAGTTCTCACCTTCCTGGTTAGTTACTCACATGTGGATAAAGTGATTCCGGACATGACTTCCTAACATAGTATACTAACATAAATACGTCGAACGTCATAGTCCTACATCGCATTTTTGTGGATAAAGCCTATTTTTAAACATAAAAAAATCCGTAAAGAGTTGAACTCTTTACGGATTTTTATTTTTATCGAATCGGTTCGATGACCAGATAGCGGTATGGATCAGATCCTTCTGAATATGTTTCAATATCCAATCGGCTCGACAATGAATGGTGAATGACTTTTCTTTCATAAGCCGGCATCGGTTCAAGTTGAACTTTTCGTCCTGTTCGAACTGCCCGGTCCGCCATTCGTTCCGCTAATTGTTCCAATGATTGTTCACGTCGTCCCCGGTAATCGCCAACGTCGATTCGAACAACTTTAAATTGACTCGAATTTTTATTTGCCACTAGTTGACCTAATTGTTGCAACGCGTTCAATGTTTGACCGCGTTTACCAATTAATAAAGCAGCTTTTTCACTTTCCAATTGAAAATTAACATATTTTCCATCGATTTCATAAGAAATATCAAGATCATCGATTTTCATTTCTTTTGCCACACTGATTAAGTACAGTTCAGTTTCCTTAATTGCCTCTTCATCTGAATCTACATCATTTGATAAATTTTTTACTTCTTCTTTTGCAACATCTTCTATTAAATCAATCGTTTCTTCATGCGCTACACTTTTTGCTTCTGATTCTTCATCATTCGTGCGAATAGGAATAACTTTTTCAATGACAGTAATTTTCACTTCTGCTTCTTTTGATCCGATACCAAAAAAACCTTTTCTACCTTGATCAAGTACTTCTACTTTTACTTTATCGCGGGAGACATCGAGTGTTTGTAATGCCGCTTCGATCGCCGCTTCAACAGTGGCTCCCCTTTGCGTCATCATTGTCATTTTCTTTTCCCTCCTACTTTTGCAGGTATCACTTCATCTTTTTTCGATGGTTTGTAAATGAAATAATTTTGAATGACAGAAATGATGTTACCGATTACCCAATAAAGTGATAATGCTGCTGGTAATATTGTACCGATACCGACAATAAATACGGGCATAATATACATCATCATTTTCATCTGCGGATTGCCCATTGCAGGCCCAGTACGCAGAACGATGAATTGCATGATTCCCGCAATAACCGCAAGTGTGATACTTGGTACAGCAAGTTCGAACCAAAGAATTGATCCAAGCTCTATTTCCGGTGTATTGTTCATACGGCTTATCGCATGATAGAAACCGATAAGAATCGGCATTTGAACAAATATCGGTAAACAACCCGCCGCTGGATTGATTTTTCGTTCCGACATTATTTTTTGCATTTCAGTACGGTATTTTTCCTGAGTGACTGCATCTTTTGATTTGTATTTTTCTTTTAAGGCATTTAGTTCAGGTTGCAACTCTTGCATTTTTTTGGAGCTTTGTGTTTGTTTAATCATTAATGGTAGTAAAACAAGACGAATAATGATCGTTACCGCAACAATTCCGTAACCGTAAGTCCCCAACAAGTCTTTAAATAGTGTAATTAAGGAAACTAGCGGCCAAACAATATATTTATTCCAAAATCCTTCACTGCCTTCGTAAATTGGTTCATTAAATTCTGTACATCCCGCCAAAAGTAATGACAGCATCGTCAACATAAGGACTAGTCCTATTCTTTTGTTCAAATCGGCTCCCCCAAATCGTATCTTCTTACCTTTAGTTTATCATTTTCATATGTACGTTTCTACTTACCATTTTTCTTTACAACACGTGCAACACGCAAAACATGCTGCAAACTCTTCTTCGTTTCATGAAAATCCTTTGACGCAGCTTGATGCCTTGCAATAATAATATAATCCATATCATTTTGAACTTCATCTTTCATTTCCAAAAAGGATTGTCTTATATATCGTTTTATGCGATTTCTTGTCACTGCATTGCCGATTTTCTTGCTAACTGAGAGTCCAATACGAAATTCGGCTTGTCCCTCTTTTCGATAACAATAAACGACAAATTGTCGATTCGCAAATGATTTTCCATTTTTAAAAACCAATTGAAATTCTTTATCTTTTTTAATCCGCTGGCGTTTATTCATTAAACTTACACCTGCTCCGTTACTAGTATTGGGTATATATATAAATTCGAAAAGGTTGTCTAGCTTCATAATATCATGTTCCAGATCAACCTTTTCGAAACAACAAGTTCTACAAAAAAAAAGACCACTGGAGTCAGTGGCCTTATGCTGAAAGTTTTTTTCTTCCTTTGAGCCGACGAGCTGCGATAATTCTGCGCCCGCTTTTCGTGCTCATTCTTGCACGGAAGCCGTGAACTTTACTACGTTTTCTTGTATTTGGTTGGAATGTACGTTTTGTCATATTAAGACACCTCCTGCTTGATTGTCATTGATACTCGCGTGACAGTCCTAATTAGTATAATGAAAATCAAAGAAGATGTCAATCTTTTATTTTAATAGGGCGCTCTCCACATTTTTTCTTTTCACAATTAGTTATCCACATTCCAAAATCAAAAATCCCGAATTCAATGTGCATACAAATTTAAATATTTTTTTCACTGTCGACAGTTATCGACAAGATTTTCACATATAAATGCCTGTGGATAACGGTTTTGTCAACAACGAATTGAATTGTGGATAAGCCCTTTGACTCCTTGTAATAATCGGCGTTGCCTGTTACAATGAGAAAGATTTAATTGTGCACAATATAAAAACTAAATTTGTTATCCACAATTGTTGATACGTTGTGGATAATTTTTTCCCCACTTTTGCATAATTGTTATCCACACGAGTGAATTATGTGTATAATACATATTTCCGTATATGTAATTTACATAGTAAAGGAGGTAACTGTTTGAAACACTTAGAAGAATTATGGACAAAAGTGTTATCGCGAATAGAAGAAAGAATTTCAAGGCCTAGTTTTGAAACGTGGCTCAAATCGACGAAATTAATCTCTTATGAAGAAGAGGTTGTTACAATCGCCGCTCCGAATACGTTCTCTAAAGATTGGCTTGAAAATCATTATGTCCATTTAATAACCGGCATTTTATCCGAATTAACTGGTGAGGATCGGTTAATTCAATTTATCGTGCCCAAAGACATGCAGGAAAATGATTTTATGTTACCGAAACCAATTGAAAAACCTGTCGAAACGGTAAATTCAAATTCAAGAGCCGGCATGCTTAATTCAAAATACACGTTTGACACGTTCGTCATTGGCTCAGGTAATCGTTTCGCACATGCTGCATCTTTAGCTGTTGCTGAAGCCCCTGCAAAGGCTTATAACCCTCTCTTCATATACGGGGGCGTTGGTTTAGGTAAAACACACTTGATGCACGCAATCGGTCATTATGTAATCGATCAAAAACCGGATGCGAAGGTCGTTTATTTAACATCTGAAAAGTTCACCAATGAATTTATTAATTCAATCCGTGACAATAAAGCCGTTGAATTTCGAAATAAGTACCGAAATGTAGATGTCCTATTAATTGATGATATTCAATTCCTTGCTGGAAAAGAACAAACGCAAGAAGAGTTCTTCCATACTTTCAATACGCTGCATGAGGAATCCAAACAAATCGTTATATCCAGTGATCGCCCGCCTAAAGAGATTCCAACATTAGAAGATCGCCTCAGATCCCGCTTTGAATGGGGACTCATCACAGATATAACGCCACCGGATTTGGAAACAAGGATTGCGATATTACGGAAAAAAGCCAAAGCGGATGGACTACTTGATATTCCAAACGAAGTCATGATGTATATCGCAAATCAAATCGACACGAATATACGTGAATTAGAAGGTGCACTTATTCGAGTCGTTGCTTATTCTTCATTGGTTAACAGTGACATAACGATGGATTTGGCAGCAGATGCATTAAAAGATATTATTCCGAATGACACTCCGCGTACTGTTTCAATCTTGGATATCCAAAAAACAGTTGGTGGTCATTTTAATATGCGTTTAGAAGACTTTTCTGCGAAGAAACGTACCCGCGCAGTTGCGTTTCCGCGTCAAATTGCGATGTATTTATCACGGGAACTCACTGATTTTTCTTTGCCGAAAATTGGTTCTGAGTTTGGCGGAAGAGATCACTCAACCGTTATTCACGCACATGATAAAATTCGATCAATGTTGAAAGATGATCAATTGCTGCAACAAGATATTCAAGATATAAAGAAACTACTAGGGCGAGGTTAGACTGTTAGTAACCTAGAATAACTAGTGCACACTTATAAACTAGTTATGAACATGTGGAAAACGTGAGACTAGTAATGAAATAGGACTTATCCACGTATCCACAGGCCCTATTACTATTACTACTATTTTTAATAACTAATATAAATATATAGGCGAGGGGTATGACATGAAATTTGAAATAAAGAGAGATGAACTTCTCGACGGATTAAATGATGTAATGAAAGCTATCAGCCAAAAAGTAGCCATTCCAATTTTGACGGGAATAAAAATCGAAGTGAATGAAAAAGGAATGACGATGACAGGTAGTGATTCTGACATTACAATCTGTACATTCATTCCAGCAGAACGTGACGGGGAACAATTAATCAAAGTAATTGAAGCTGGTAACATCGTATTACAAGCAAGAGTCTTTAGTGAAATTGTTCGTAAACTACCTACCAATGAAGTGAAAATCGAAATTAAAGATGGTTTCCAGACTTTAATTCGTTCAGGTAAATCCGAATTTAAATTAATCGGTTCAAATCCTGATGATTATCCTGTTCTTCCAGATGTAAAAGATGAACATAGTTTTTCACTTCCAGCTGATCTCATGAAATCAATTATTCGTGAAACAGTATTCGCCGTTTCCCAACAAGAAACACGACCGATTTTAACAGGCGTTCAATGGGTAGCTGAAAACGGAAAACTTTCTTGCGTAGCAACAGACAGTCACAGACTTGCAAGAAGACTTACTTCACCAGAAGAAATGCCAACAGATCCACTGAGTATTGTTATTCCAGGTAAAAGCCTTCAAGAATTAAATAAAATATTGCCTGATAATAATGATTCGATTGAAATTCTGATCACTGAACAGCAAATTCTCTTTAAAACTGCAAACGTATTGTTTTACTCTCGTTTACTTGAAGGAAACTATCCTGATACATCAAGATTAATTCCAACTGAGAATAAAACATCCGTCACAGTAAACGGTCGTTCTTTACTTCAAGCAATTGATCGTGCATCATTATTAGCAAGGGAAGAACGTAATAATATCGTCAGGTTTTCAACAGATGAAGGAAAAGTTATTGAAATCTCTTCAAATTCACCTGAAGTCGGACATGTAGAAGAAATGGTAGAAGCCATTAACGTGACAGGTGATGAACTGAAAATTTCATTCAGTGCTAAGTACATGATGGATGCTTTACGTGCAATCGACGGCCAAGATGTAGAAATACAATTTACCGGTGCTATGCGACCATTTATATTAAAATCAGTAAACGATGACTCAATTCTTCAACTGATTCTTCCAGTTCGAACATATTAATAAAAAAGGATAGTCGATAAATGACTATCCTTTTTTACTTATTGCCAAACTTCTTGTAAAATAGAAAGAACCATTAAATTATGAAAGGTTGAACGCTAATTGAATAATTTAGAAATAAATACGGAATTCATAACACTCGGCCAGCTACTCAAGATGACGAATGCGATTAGTTCTGGTGGTATGGCAAAATGGTATCTTGATGAGCATATCGTCTATGTAAACGGTGAAGAGGAACAACGTCGCGGAAAAAAATTGCGTCATGATGATATTATAAAACTACCTGAGTTCGGTACATTTAAAATTATTGAAAAGACAAATGGCTCTACGGATGTTCATTGAGCAACTTGCACTAACTAATTACCGAAACTATAAAACCCTAGATCTAACCTTTTCCCCGCAAATTAACGTATTAATTGGTGAAAACGCGCAAGGAAAGACGAATATCATGGAGGCAATCTATGTTCTTTCAATGGCAAAATCGCACAGGACATCGAATGATCGTGATTTAATACGCTGGGACGAAGAATATGGTAAAATAGAAGGTAGCATCCAGCGCAAATATGGGCGACTTCCTCTAGAACTTATCATTTCCAAAAAAGGAAAGAGAGCGCGAGTCAACCATCTAGAACAAAATCGTTTGAGCCTTTATATTGGACAATTAAATGTTGTGATGTTCGCACCAGAGGATTTAAATCTTGTGAAAGGAAGCCCGTCTGTGAGAAGACGATTCCTTGACATGGAAATTGGCCAAATATCTCCAGTATATCTTCATGATCTCTTAACATTTCAAAAAATATTAAGACAACGTAACGCGATATTAAGAGATAATCGCGGTAAATCTAATTTTAATGATGTCATGTTTGATGTATATACAGAGCAGTATATTCAAGTGGCTGTACAAATTATTCGTAAAAGATTTTATTTCATGGAACTTCTTCAAAAATGGGCAGAACCTATTCATAAAGGTATTTCCCGCGGAATGGAATCACTTAAAGTAACCTATGGAACACTAAAAGGCATTGAATCGGGGCAGACTCAAGAAGAAATGGAATCCGTGCTCGAACAAAGACTACTTGAGATGCGGCAACGCGAGTTGGATCGAGGGTTAACTTTAATAGGTCCGCACCGTGATGACTTGCATTTTTTCGTCAACGGATATGATATCCAAACGTTTGGTTCACAAGGTCAACAAAGAACGACAGCTTTATCTTTGAAACTCGCTGAAATTGAACTTGTGAAGCAAGAAGTCGGAGAATCACCCGTATTACTTTTGGATGATGTGTTATCCGAGCTAGATGATTATCGACAATCCCATTTACTAAACACGATTCAAGGAGAAGTACAAACCTTTGTTACAACAACGAATATAGCTGGAATTGATCATGAAACGATTCGCCAAGCAAATATTTTTGAAGTAAATGCAGGTGCAGTAGTTAACAAAGAGTAAAAGTAAGGTTTTTGTGCATACGCACGCACGTACCATGCTAGGTGGTATACGTTCAGAAAGGAAAGGTGAACAAGCTTGGCAATGGAAGAAAAGAATTTACAGGCCTATGATGAAGCCCAAATTCAAGTACTAGAAGGACTAGAGGCCGTCCGAAAACGTCCTGGAATGTATATCGGGACAACAAGTTCAAGGGGACTCCACCATCTTGTATGGGAAATAGTCGATAATAGTATTGATGAAGCATTGGCTGGTCATTGTGATCACATTGAAGTAACGATGGAAAAAGATGATTGGATTCGCGTTGATGACAATGGTCGTGGGATTCCTGTCGGGATTCAAGAATCTACAGGAAGACCTGCTGTTGAAGTAATTATGACTGTACTTCATGCCGGAGGTAAATTCGGCGGTGGCGGCTATAAAGTTTCAGGTGGCTTACACGGAGTAGGTGCTGCTGTCGTAAACGCATTATCCGAAACTACTGAAGTATACGTCAACCGTAGTGGGAAAAAGTATTATATTAAATTCGAAAAAGGCGTTCCTGTAGTTGAATTGAAAGAAATCGGTACCTCTGACGAATCCGGCACAAGTGTGCGATTCAAAGCAGATTCTGAAATATTTAAAGAATCGACAACATTCGAATATGATATTCTTGCAAATCGTTTACGTGAGCTAGCTTATTTAAACCGCGGTCTTCGCGTTTCTATTTTCGATGAACGTGAGGACAAAGGAAAAACTGACTCTTACTACTATGAGGGCGGTATTAAATCTTACGTAGAGCATTTAAATAAAAATAAAGAACCGATTCATGAAGAACCTATTTTTATTGAAGGCGAACGTGATGATATAGCTGTTGAAATTGCTATGCAATACAATAGCGGTTTTTCAGAGAATATCCATTCATTCGCGAATAATATTAATACGTATGAAGGCGGAACGCACGAGTCAGGCTTTAAAACCGCATTAACGCGTGTTGTAAATGACTATGCGCGTAGAAACGGTGCGCTTAAAGAAGCGGACCAAAACTTATCTGGGGATGACGTACGTGAAGGTCTGACGGCAATCATTTCGATAAAACATCCAGATCCACAATTTGAAGGCCAAACGAAAACTAAACTGGGTAACTCTGAAGTAAGTACCATTACAAACTCATTGTTTTCAGAAGGGTTGCAAAGGTTTTTACTTGAAAATCCATCAACCGCTCATAAAATTATCGATAAAAGCTTAATCGCGGCTCAAGCACGATTAGCTGCAAAAAATGCGCGTGAATTTACACGTAGAAAATCAGCTTTGGAAGTTTCAAGTTTACCCGGTAAACTATCCGACTGTTCTTCTCGGGACCCGGCAATAAGTGAATTGTATATAGTTGAGGGTGATTCCGCCGGTGGTTCTGCTAAAAATGGTCGTGATCGACATTTTCAAGCAATCTTGCCACTACGCGGAAAGATTCTAAACGTTGAAAAAGCAAGGTTAGATCGAATTTTGGGGAATGCTGAAATCCGTATGATGATTACTGCACTAGGTACAGGAATCGGTGAAGAATTTGCGCTCGAAAAGGCGCGTTATCATAAAGTTGTCATTATGACTGATGCCGACGTTGATGGCGCACATATTCGAACGCTTCTATTAACGTTCTTCTTCAGATTTATGCGCCCGCTTGTAGAAGCGGGATATATTTATATTGCTCAACCACCACTCTACAGAGTGAAACAAGGTAGATCTGAGCAGTATTGTTATACAGAAGAACAACTAAACGAAATACTGGCAGGATTATCGCAATCTCCCAAACCGGTTATCACCCGCTATAAAGGTTTAGGTGAAATGGATGCAGAACAATTGTGGGATACGACAATGGATCCAGATCAAAGAACATTATTGCAAGTAGAACTTGAAGATACGATTACGGCTGATGAGACATTCCAACAACTTATGGGCGATGATGTCGAACCACGTCGTAAATTTATTGAAGCTAACGCGCAATATGTGCAAAATATAGACACGTAATACAGATAAGGTACTGAAAGGAGTTTACCAACATGGCAGATATGCCGAATCGTGGTGTCCAAGGGATTAACATTAGTACGGAAATGAAAACTTCATTCCTCGATTATGCAATGAGTGTTATCGTTTCTCGTGCGCTTCCAGATGTAAGAGACGGACTAAAACCGGTTCACCGTCGTATTTTATACGCAATGCAGGATTTAGGGAACACTGCGGATAAACCGCATAAAAAGTCTGCACGTATTGTCGGTGACGTAATTGGTAAGTATCACCCGCATGGTGATAGTGCTGTTTACGACACGATGGTACGTATGGCACAAGATTTTAACTATCGTTATATGCTTGTTGATGGACATGGAAACTTTGGTTCTGTCGATGGTGACTCTGCAGCAGCAATGCGTTATACAGAATCTAGAATGTCCAGAATTGCGATGGAACTTTTACGAGACATCAACAAAGATACAATTGATTATCAAGACAACTATGATGGTCAAGAAAGAGAACCAATCGTTTTACCGAGCCGTTATCCAAATCTGCTCGTCAATGGAACATCCGGGATTGCTGTTGGAATGGCCACTAATATTCCGCCGCATCATCTCGGAGAAACCATCGATGCAGTATTGGCTTTAGCGGATAATGCTGAAATTACAACAGAAGAACTAATGGAAATAATGCCTGGACCGGATTTTCCAACAGGTGGAATTATTTTAGGGCGTAGTGGAATTAGACGTGCCTATGAAACTGGTCGAGGATCAGTTATTATTCGAGGTAAAGTAGAAATTGAACAAAAAGCAAATGGCCGAGAAACGATACTTGTTAACGAATTACCTTTTCAGGTAAACAAAGCGCGATTAATAGAAAAGATTGCCGAATTAGTTCGAGATAAAAAAATCGATGGTATTACTGATTTAAGAGACGAATCAGACCGGACTGGAATGCGAATTGTTATCGAAGTTCGTCGTGATGCGAATGCGAATGTATTATTAAATAATTTATATAAACAAACAGCATTGCAATCAAGCTTCGGTGTCAATATGTTGGCACTCGTAGACGGTCAGCCTAAACTTCTTGCATTGAAAGAAATCTTATACCATTATTTAGAACATCAAAAAGTCGTTATTCGCAGACGTACCCAATATGATTTGAAACGTGCGGAGGACCGTGCACATATATTGGAAGGTTTGCGCATTGCCCTTGATAATATAGATGCAATCATCACACTCATTCGCGGGTCCAAGACTACTGATGAAGCTAAAACTGGTTTAATTGATAAATTTAATTTATCCGAACGTCAGGCTCAAGCAATACTTGACATGCGTCTACAACGTTTGACAGGTTTAGAGCGAGACAAAATTGAAGATGAATATAATTCTCTTCAAATTTTAATTGCTGAACTTCGTGCGATTCTTGCAGATGAAGTAAAGTTATTAGAAATTATTCGCGAAGAATTACTTGAGTTAAAGGAACGTTACGGCGATGAACGTCGAACTGAAATTACTCTAGGCGGAGCAGAAATGATTGAGGATGAAGATCTTATTCCAGTCGAGAACTCCGTGCTAACACTTACCCATAACGGTTATATTAAACGTTTACCTGCAAGCACATACCGTAGTCAACGTCGAGGCGGCCGTGGAATTCAGGGAATGGGAACAAATGATGATGATTTCGTTGAACATCTGTTAAATACGTCAACACATGACACAATTCTATTCTTTACGAGCAAAGGACGGGTCTTCCGCACAAAAGGCTATGAAGTTCCAGAATTTAGCCGTACGGCGAAGGGTCTGCCAATCATTAATTTGCTTGGTGTAGATAAAGAAGAAAAAGTAACAGCAATGATTCCAGTAGATGAATTTAAAGAAAATGAATACTTCTTTTTTGTTACTCAAAACGGAGTAGCTAAAAGGACGCCTGTTTCAGCATTCGCAAACATTAGATCCAATGGCCTCATCGCACTTACATTACGCGGTGACGATGAACTGATTGGAGTTAAAATGACGAGTGGTGAGGAAGAGATTGTCATCGGAACTAAAGATGGCATGCTTATTAAATTCAATGAAACTGATATTCGTTCCATGGGTCGTATAGCCGGCGGGGTCCGTGGTATCCGTTTACGCAAAGGCGACATTGCAGTTGGTATGGATGTTGTGGATGAAGGAAAAGAAATCCTAGTCGTAACGGAAAAAGGGTTTGGAAAACGAACGCCACAAGAAGAATATCGCATTCAATCACGTGGCGGTTATGGACTGAAAACACTTAATGTTACCGAACGAAATGGATCACTCGTTGCTATGAAAGCGGTAGATGGCTCAGAAGATTTAATGCTCATTACAATACATGGCATATTAATTCGAATGGACATCAGTGATATTTCCGTAATCGGAAGAAGTACTCAAGGTGTTCGTTTAATTCGTCTTGGAGAAGATGAACTTGTTGCAACGGTTGCAAAAGTTGCAAAAGATGATGACGAAGAAAATGGTATCGATGAAGATAGTGACACAATAGTTGAATCCGAAATTAACGAAGAAGACAATTCTCCATTAGATGAATCCGACTCCTCTATAGAAGAAGAAGATACAAATGATGAAGAAGAATAAGTTTTAATGCATTTCGCCAACGAGCTAACTAGCCTCGTTGGCGTTTTTTCTTCTATAGTATCAACCAAACCCTTACGAATAATTTAATCGTTAAACTGGCTGGAGTTATTTCAATTAACTATCTATTATTTTGGTATTGTAATTAAAACAATGAGGTGGTATAGTTATAAACGTTGCGAGTTCACCACAAGAAAACAATAAAATTATTTCTGATTTGTTGTTGACAAGTGAAACGTAACTTGATATGATATAAGAGTTGCTGTCGAGAGATGGTAACGCGGAAACGAATATGTAAGTGAAGTTCTTACTTATATAATGAACCTTGAAAACTGAACAGCAAAACGTCAAGATATAACGTTTCGTTAAATCGAAACAAAAAAGAATCTTCGGATTCGAAGTCAGCAAAATGAAACTCGAGCTATTCAAGTTTCTCTATTATGGAGAGTTTGATCCTGGCTCAGGACGAACGCTGGCGGCATGCCTAATACATGCAAGTCGAGCGAACATTATAAGGAGCTTGCTTCTTATAATGTTAGCGGCGGATGGGTGAGTAACACGTGGGCAACCTGCCCTGCAGATGGGGATAACTCCGGGAAACCGGGGCTAATACCGAATAATCAGTTTGTTCGCATGAACAAACTCTGAAAGACGGCTTACGCTGTCACTGCAGGATGGGCCCGCGGCGCATTAGCTAGTTGGTGGGATAACGGCCTACCAAGGCGACGATGCGTAGCCGACCTGAGAGGGTGATCGGCCACACTGGGACTGAGACACGGCCCAGACTCCTACGGGAGGCAGCAGTAGGGAATCTTCCACAATGGACGAAAGTCTGATGGAGCAATGCCGCGTGAGTGAAGAAGGTTTTCGGATCGTAAAACTCTGTTGTGAGGGAAGAACAAGTACGGGAGTAACTGCCCGTACCTTGACGGTACCTCATTAGAAAGCCACGGCTAACTACGTGCCAGCAGCCGCGGTAATACGTAGGTGGCAAGCGTTGTCCGGAATTATTGGGCGTAAAGCGCGCGCAGGCGGCCTTTTAAGTCTGATGTGAAAGCCCACGGCTCAACCGTGGAAGGTCATTGGAAACTGAAAGGCTTGAGTACAGAAGAGGAAAGCGGAATTCCACGTGTAGCAGTGAAATGCGTAGAGATGTGGAGGAACACCAGTGGCGAAGGCGGCTTTCTGGTCTGTAACTGACGCTGAGGCGCGAAAGCGTGGGGAGCAAACAGGATTAGATACCCTGGTAGTCCACGCCGTAAACGATGAGTGCTAAGTGTTAGGGGGTTTCCGCCCCTTAGTGCTGGAGCAAACGCATTAAGCACTCCGCCTGGGGAGTACGGCCGCAAGGCTGAAACTCAAAGGAATTGACGGGGACCCGCACAAGCGGTGGAGCATGTGGTTTAATTCGAAGCTACGCGAAGAACCTTACCAGGTCTTGACATCCCGCTGCCCGGCATAGAGATATGCCTTTCCCTTCGGGGACAGCGGTGACAGGTGGTGCATGGTTGTCGTCAGCTCGTGTCGTGAGATGTTGGGTTAAGTCCCGCAACGAGCGCAACCCTTAACCTTAGTTGCCAGCATTCAGTTGGGCACTCTAAGGTGACTGCCGGTGATAAACCGGAGGAAGGTGGGGATGACGTCAAATCATCATGCCCCTTATGACCTGGGCTACACACGTGCTACAATGGACGGTACAGAGGGTTGCCAACCCGCGAGGGGGAGCTAATCCCATAAAACCGTTCCCAGTTCGGATTGCAGGCTGCAACTCGCCTGCATGAAGCCGGAATCGCTAGTAATCGTGGATCAGCATGCCACGGTGAATACGTTCCCGGGTCTTGTACACACCGCCCGTCACACCACGAGAGTTTGTAACACCCGAAGTCGGTGAGGTAACCCTTTTGGGAGCCAGCCGCCGAAGGTGGGACAGATGATTGGGGTGAAGTCGTAACAAGGTAGCCGTATCGGAAGGTGCGGCTGGATCACCTCCTTTCTAAGGATTATGTTCGAGAGCGAAAACACTTCGTGTTTGACCTTTCAACATTCGGAATGCAGATTATATCTGCAACTTGACGTTTTGCGTTCAGTTTTGAAGGCTCATTAAGTTTATTAAGTGTTTTTCACTTGATAAATTATGAACTTTCAAAACTTGTTCTTTGAAAACTGGATAAAACAATATTAAGAGTAACAAATCAAGTAATCAATCGAGTCGATTACATTTGTAATTGACAATGCAATACCTTTTTAATGAACATTGACTTTACATCGCTGTCTAGTCGTGTTCAAGAAAAGTATTTAACAGTGACCAGAGCATTCAAATGCAATGAAAACTGATGAATATTTTAGGTTAAGTTAGAAAGGGCGCACGGCGGATGCCTTGGCACTAGGAGCCTAAGAAGGACGGCACTAACACCGATATGCTCTGGGGAGCTGTAAGTAAGCTTTGATCCAGAGATTTCCGAATGGGGAAACCCACTGCCCGTAATGGGGTAGTACATGTACGTGAATACATAGCGTACTTGAGGCAAACCCGGAGAACTGAAACATCTAAGTATCCGGAGGAAGAGAAAGAAAAATCGATTCCCTGAGTAGCGGCGAGCGAAACGGGAATAGCCCAAACCAGGAAGCTTGCTTCCTGGGGTTGTAGGACACTCTATACGGAGTTACAAAGGAATGAATTAGACGAAGCGACCTGGAAAGGTCCGCCGTAGTGGGTAAAAGCCCCGTAGTCGAAAGTTCATTCTCTCCAGAGTGTATCCTGAGTACGACGGAACACGTGAAATTCCGTTGGAATCCGGGAGGACCATCTCCCAAGGCTAAATACTTCCTAGTGACCGATAGTGAACCAGTACCGTGAGGGAAAGGTGAAAAGCACCCCGGAAGGGGAGTGAAATAGATCCTGAAACCGTGTGCCTACAAGTAGTCAGAGCTCCGTTGATCTTTTCTTCGGAATTGATCACGAGTGATGGCGTGCCTTTTGTAGAATGAACCGGCGAGTTACTGATTCCATGCAAGGTTAAGCAGTGAATGCGGAGCCGCAGCGAAAGCGAGTCTGAATAGGGCGATTTAGTATGGGGTCGTAGACCCGAAACCAGGTGATCTACCCATGTCCAGGGTGAAGGTAAGGTAACACTTACTGGAGGCCCGAACCCACGTATGTTGAAAAATGCGGGGATGAGGTGTGGGTAGCGGTGAAATTCCAATCGAACCTGGAGATAGCTGGTTCTCTCCGAAATAGCTTTAGGGCTAGCCTCAAACGTTAGAATCTCGGAGGTAGAGCACTGTTTGGACTAGGGGCCCATCCCGGGTTACCGAATTCAGACAAACTCCGAATGCCGAAGATTTATGTTTGGGAGTCAGACTGCGGGTGATAAGATTCGTAGTCGAGAGGGAAACAACCCAGACCACCAGTTAAGGTCCCCAAATATCCGTTAAGTGGAAAAGGATGTGGCGTTGCCCAGACAACCAGGATGTTGGCTTAGAAGCAGCCACCATTTAAAGAGTGCGTAATAGCTCACTGGTCGAGTGGCGCCGCGCCGAAAATGTACCGGGGCTAAACGGATTACCGAAACTGTGGATTGACACCTTTGGTGTCAGTGGTAGGAGAGCGTTCTAGGGGCGTTGAAGTCAGACCGTAAGGACTGGTGGAGCGCCTAGAAGTGAGAATGCCGGTATGAGTAGCGAAAGAAGGGTGAGAATCCCTTCCACCGAATGCCTAAGGTTTCCTGAGGAAGGCTCGTCCGCTCAGGGTTAGTCGGGACCTAAGTCGAGGCCGAAAGGCGTAGACGATGGACAACAGGTTGATATTCCTGTACCACCTCCCCGCCGTTTGAACAATGGGGGGACGCAGTAGGATAGGGTGAGCGCGCTGTTGGTTATGCGCGTCTAAGCAGTAAGGTGTGAAACGAGGAAAATCCCGTTTCTATAACATTGAGCTGTGATAGCAAGGGGAATTATCCCCGGAGTCCCTGATTTCACGCTGCCAAGAAAAGCCTCTAGTGAGGCGGGAGGTGCCCGTACCGCAAACCGACACAGGTAGGCGAGGAGAGAATCCTAAGGTGATCGAGAGAACTCTCGTTAAGGAACTCGGCAAAATGACCCCGTAACTTCGGGAGAAGGGGTGCTCTGGTAAGGTGTTAAAGCCTGAGAGAGCCGCAGTGAATAGGCCCAAGCGACTGTTTAGCAAAAACATAGGTCTCTGCAAAACCGCAAGGTGAAGTATAGGGGCTGACGCCTGCCCGGTGCTGGAAGGTTAAGAGGAGAGGTTAGCGCAAGCGAAGCTTCCAATTGAAGCCCCAGTAAACGGCGGCCGTAACTATAACGGTCCTAAGGTAGCGAAATTCCTTGTCGGGTAAGTTCCGACCCGCACGAAAGGCGTAACGATTTGGGCACTGTCTCAACGAGAGACTCGGTGAAATTATAGTACCTGTGAAGATGCAGGTTACCCGCGACAGGACGGAAAGACCCCGTGGAGCTTTACTGCAACCTGATATTGAATTCTGATGCAGTCTGTACAGGATAGGTAGGAGCCTGAGATTCCGGAGCGCCAGCTTCGGAGGAGGCGTTGGTGGGATACTACCCTGACTGTATTGGAATTCTAACCCATGCCCCTTATCGGGGCAGGAGACAGTGTCAGGCGGGCAGTTTGACTGGGGCGGTCGCCTCCTAAAGAGTAACGGAGGCGCCCAAAGGTTCCCTCAGAATGGTTGGACATCATTCGTAGAGTGCAAAGGCATAAGGGAGCTTAACTGCGAGACCTACAAGTCGAGCAGGGTCGAAAGACGGGCTTAGTGATCCGGTGGTTCCGCATGGAAGGGCCATCGCTCAACGGATAAAAGCTACCCCGGGGATAACAGGCTTATCTTCCCCAAGAGTCCACATCGACGGGAAGGTTTGGCACCTCGATGTCGGCTCATCGCATCCTGGGGCTGTAGTCGGTCCCAAGGGTTGGGCTGTTCGCCCATTAAAGCGGTACGCGAGCTGGGTTCAGAACGTCGTGAGACAGTTCGGTCCCTATCCGTCGCGGGCGCAGGAAATTTGAGAAGAGCTGTCCTTAGTACGAGAGGACCGGGATGGACACACCGCTGGTGTACCAGTTGTCTTGCCAAAGGCATCGCTGGGTAGCTACGTGTGGACGGGATAAATGCTGAAAGCATCTAAGCATGAAGCCCCCTTCAAGATGAGATTTCCCATTACGCAAGTAAGTAAGATCCCTCAGAGAAGATGAGGTTGATAGGTCCGGGGTGTAAGTGCGGCGACGTACGTAGCTGACGGATACTAATTGATCGAGGACTTAACCTATTCAAGTTAAAAGGGTTTGATTGACCCTGATTTGTGAAAAGATTATTCGTTTTATCCGGTTTTGAGCGAACAAGCTCAAGTCTGGTGACGATAGCGAAGAGGTCACACCCGTTCCCATACCGAACACGGAAGTTAAGCTCTTCAGCGCCGATGGTAGTTGGGGGCTTCCCCCTGCAAGAGTAGGACGTTGCTAGGCACTTAAAGAGTCATTACCTTAAATGGTAGTGGCTTTTTTGTTTTATAAAAACGATTAAACAAGCAAAAAATATTCCGAAACGACTAAAGATTGCTTGAAAAGACCATAGTTGATCATAAAAATGACTAAAACAAACATCCAAACGGCCAAAAATCCCGATATTAGAAGTTTAAAAACAGATTTTAATCCAATATTTTTAGGCAATTCGCCCGTTAAATGAAAAAATATTATTCATTTAATACGAAAATATTGTAGTTCTTCGTTGTTCAATTTATGATAAGAGGAATAGGAGATGTTATTATGGATGAAATATATAATTTTTCGGTAAAAAAACCGGATGGAAGTATACAATCGTTGGCTGATTTCAAGGGTAAATCCTTATTAATTGTAAATACTGCAAGTAAATGCAGCTTCGCAAATCAATTTAATGAACTACAAAAACTCTACGAAGAATATAAAGACGATGGTTTTGTTGTCCTGTCCTTTCCATCCGACAACTTTAGAAACCAGGAATACGAAAATGTTGAAAAAACGATGAAGGTTTGTAAATTAATCTACAAAGTGACTTTTCCAATGTTTGCAAAGGTAAATGTAAAAGGCGATGATGTTGATCCACTGTTCAAGTTTTTAACCTCTGAGAAAAAAGGTTTACTGACAAATGGTGTTAAGTGGAATTTCACAAAATTCCTAGTGAACAAAGAGGGTGTCGTTATTGACCGTTTTGCGCCGCAAACATCTCCATTAAAAATAAAGAAAAAGATTAAAGAAACTGTTCAGTGAAAAATACGAATACATTTACTACTCGAAAGAACCTTGACAGTCAATACAGTCGCTGATAATATTTTACTAATATTCAAAAGAGATCAGGGAGGCAAAATTAAGATGTGGGAATCAAAATTTGCACGTGAGGGACTTACTTTCGACGATGTATTGCTAATACCGGGGCCTTCTGATGTATTACCTAAGGATGTATCCCTTTCTGTTGATTTGACGGAAAAGATAAAGTTAAATATACCAATTATCAGTGCCGGTATGGATACAGTTACCGAATCACGAATGGCTATTTCCATGGCAAGACAAGGCGGACTTGGCATCATTCATAAAAATATGAGTATTGAAGAACAAGCTGAACAAGTTGTCACTGTTAAACGCTCGGAAAATGGAGTTATTACAAATCCATTTTACTTAACGCCTAATCACCAAGTTTTTGACGCCGAACATTTAATGAGCAGATACAGAATTTCAGGTGTTCCAATTGTTAATAATGAAGAAGAACTTAAGCTTGTTGGAATTATTACCAATCGGGATATGCGTTTTATTCAGGATTATTCTTTAATGATCAACGATGTAATGACGAAAGATAATCTTGTAACTGCTCCCGTGGGTACAACATTGGACGATGCTGAAAAAATCCTTCAAAAGTATAAAATCGAGAAACTTCCAATAGTTGACGAGGAAGGCATTTTGAATGGTTTAATTACGATTAAAGATATTGAAAAAGTCATGGAGTATCCTAATGCTGCAAAAGATAAGCAAGGTAGACTACTTGTCGGCGCGGCGGTTGGTGTTACTTCTGACACAATGCTTCGTGTAAAAAAACTTGTTGCCGCAGAAGTTGATGTAATTGTAATTGACACTGCACATGGGCATTCAAAAGGTGTTATCGATACAGTAGCGGATATCAGAAATGAATTCCCTGAGCTTGAAATTATCGCAGGTAATATCGCTACTGCTGAAGGTGCTCGCGCTTTATATGAAGCAGGCGCGGATGTTGTTAAGGTTGGCATCGGTCCTGGTTCTATCTGTACAACACGTGTTGTTTCAGGTGTCGGAGTTCCACAAATTACAGCTATTTACGAGTGTGCGTCTGTTGCCAGAGAACTAGGGAAAACAATGATTGCTGACGGTGGTATTAAGTATTCAGGCGATATTGTGAAGGCGCTTGCTGCTGGCGGACACGTAGTCATGCTTGGAAGTCTTTTAGCGGGAACGACTGAGAGTCCGGGTGAAACTGAATTATTCCAAGGACGTCGTTTCAAAGTGTACCGCGGAATGGGGTCAGTCGGCGCAATGGAACACGGATCAAGAGACCGTTACTTCCAAGACGACGCGAAAAAACTTGTTCCTGAAGGAATTGAGGGACGCCTTCCATACAAGGGAGATATAGCGGATACTATTCACCAATTAGTTGGTGGAATTCGTGCAGGCATGGGTTACTGCGGTTCGAGAAATCTCCTGGAACATCGCGAAAACGCTCAATTTATTCGCATGACAGGTTCAGGTTTATTGGAAAGTCATCCACATCAAGTTCAAATTACTAAAGAAGCGCCAAACTATACACTTTCATAAAAAAATACAAAATACTAATCATAAAGTTTTGGGAACTTAAGCATCTTTCCTGCGTCTTGATATAAGCGGAAAGATGCTTTTTTTGCTATAGTTCCCTCGTCGCATGAGATTTGTGGTAAAATTATTAAGGGGAAATCGCATTAACGGAGGTAAGGTTTTGAAGCAGAAAATGAGAAAATATATTGCAATGATTGTAATTCCGCTGTTGTTTGTTATGTCAGTTGGAATAGTCCCAGCCGCTGCTGCTGATGGGGGTATAGGGATTAATGTCGACGGAGCGATTCTAATTGATGCAGATAGCGGAAAGATTTTATATGAACAAGATGCAGATGTTCCACTCGGCATTGCGAGTATGACGAAAATGATGACAGAGTATATCCTTTTCGAAGCGATTGAAGAAGGTAAAATCACCTGGGATCAAGAATACCGAGTGAATGATTATACGTACAAGGTTTCACAAGATCGTAGGTTAAGTAACGTGCCGCTACGTGAGGACGGTACGTATACGATTCGAGAGTTGTATGAAGCCACTGCGATTTACTCCGCAAATGCGGCAACGATTGCGATTGCTGAATCAATTGCAGGAACAGAAACTGAGTTTTTGAAGTTAATGAATGCGAAAGCCGAAGAACTTGGCCTTAAAGATTATAAGTTTGTGAATACGACGGGGTTAAACAACTCGCATCTTCAAGGAATGCATCCAAAAGGGACAGGCGCTGAAGAAGAAAACATGATGCCCGCGAAATCGGTTGCTAAACTTGCGTATCATTTACTAAAAGACTTTCCGGAAGTACTAGATACGACAAGTATCAAAACAAAAAAATTCCGTGAAGGCACTGACGATGAGATTAAAATGGATAACTGGAACTTCATGCTTCCAGGGTTTGTTTATGAATATCCAGGCGTAGACGGTTTAAAAACTGGAACGACAGAATTTGCTGGACATTGTTTTACAGGTACTGCGGTGAAAGATGGGAAACGTGTGATTGCCGTCGTCATGAATGCAGTTAACGAAAAAGGAAAAGGTTCATATAAGGCACGCTTTGAAGCCACTCGAGCATTGTTTGATTATGGTTTTACTCAGTTTTCGGAAGTAGAATTTGCACCAGCCGGGTATAAATTTGAAAAGCAGAAATCAATAAACGTTAGTAAAGGTAAAACGAACACGGTCGAAATAGCAGTTAAAGAACCAATAAAAATGATGGTCAAAACAAGGGATAAGGATTTATATAAACCCGAACTTGTTCTTGATGAATCAAAGTTAACGGATGGCGAACTTGTAGCACCTATTAAAAAAGATACAGTTGTCGGTCATGTCGAACTTGTTCGTGAAGATGGCAAGGATTATGGTTATATCGATTCAGATAATCCATCATTAGAGGTTGTGACGACAGAGTCTGTAGAAAAAGCTGGTTGGTTCTCGCTTTCAATGCGTGCAATCGGTGATTTCTTTGTCAGTATTTGGGACAGTGCAATAGGCTTTGTTAAAGGATTATTTAAGTAAAATAAAAAGCGGTGAATCTAAATGGATTCATCGCTTTTTTTTATTTCCCAAGTCATCATAAGCTCGTCGATAACCTTTTTTATTGTATCAACAGACAAACCACCGAATCCTATGAGAAAGGATGGTTCATCTTCTACCGGATTTTTTCGATATTTATTTAAACCATAAATCCGAATACCGACTTTTTTTGCTAACTCGATTAATTTCTCTTCAGTACGGTCGGTATGAACTGTAATAATTATATGCATCCCCGCTTCCTCTCCTGAATAGGATATATGCGGTGAATAAAGGAGAATTGCGTCGACTAGCGTTTGAAGTTTTCTTCTATATATTGTTCGCATTCTATTTAGATGTCGTGAAAATTGACCGTCTGCCATAAAACGTGCAAGAATGTGCTGATCAAGGCGCGGGACAGTGGATGCATAGTGAATGAAAGCATCCTTATACCGTTTCAGCAGAATGTCTGGCAACACCATATAAGCGATACGCAAGGACGGCATAAGTGATTTTGAAAATGTACTTATATAAATAACATTATCTCCTTTGTCCATACCTTGTAAAGCGGGAATCGGTCTGCCGGTATAACGAAATTCGCTGTCGTAATCATCTTCGATAATAAAATGATTTTTATGAGACGTCGCCCAATTTAGTAATGCCGTCCTTCGCGCTGCGGAAAGAACAGTGCCCGTCGGAAATTGGTGGGAAGGTGTTAAGTATGCGACAGTCGCACCGGAGTTTTGAAGCATGCCGATGTCCATTCCTTCTTGATCTACTTCAATAGGAAATACTTTTCGGTTATTATGATAAAAAACATGGTGCGTTAATGGGTAACCCGGATCTTCAATTGCATAAGTTGCATCGAGTCCGAGTATACGAATAACGAGCGGCATAAGTTGTTCTGTGCCTGAGCCGACAATAATCTGTTCAGGCGTGCAGTTGACCCCTCTTGAATGATATAAATAGCGTGCAATTTCCTGTCGAAGCAACAGATCGCCATGTGGGTCGCCAAGTAGTAAAAGATCTTTTGAAGATTCATCAATGACATCTTTCGCATATTTTCGCCATTGTGTAAATGGAAAGGATTCCGTGTCAATATGGCCAGGTGATAAATCGATATGAATGTTTTCGGGTTTTGGCTCAGTTGTTTCCACAATTCCATCTGTCGGTTGTATATAAGCAAGTTCCTCAATAGCTTGGACGTAAAAACCTTTTCTAGGTACGGAAGAGATAAATCCTTCAGCGGTCAGTTGGCCATAAGCAAGTTCAATGGTCGTTTGACTTACATTAAGGAATTCACCCAGTTTTCTTTTAGAAGGTAGTTTTCTCCCGACTTGCAGTTTCCCATTCGTTATATCTACACGAATTTGATCGTAAATTTGTTCGTATAAGGGGATAGTCGTATTTTTATCAAGTTCAATTAATAGCATCTCCATAAATAAACCTCCACTGACCCTTTCAATTCGTATGAAACTGGGTATTTTAATATGGTCATCTTCCAGTATACTGAACACTATGAATAGGAGGAAGAATTATGACTATAAATATGAACTACGGCGGCGTCATTATGGACGTTATTAACGGTGAACAGGCAAAAATAGCGGAGGCAGCAGGCGCGGTTGCGGTTATGGCACTTGAACGCGTTCCGTCAGATATCCGAGCAGCAGGCGGAGTTGCACGAATGGCAGATCCTCGTATTGTAGAAGAGGTACAAGCAGCAGTATCGATTCCTGTTATGGCAAAAGCGAGAATCGGCCATATTTCCGAGGCACGTTTGCTTGAAGCAATGGGCGTTGATTTCATTGATGAAAGTGAAGTATTATCACCAGCAGATGATGAATTTCATTTATTGAAAAGCGGTTATTCAGTGCCGTTTGTTTGTGGGGCGCGTGATCTCGGGGAAGCGGCCAGAAGAATTGGCGAAGGTGCAAAAATGCTTCGTACAAAAGGAGAGCCGGGAACTGGGAATATCGTTGAAGCGGTCCGCCATCTTCGTATGGTGCATGCGCAGGTGAATAAGCTTGTTCATATGAATGAAGCAGAAGTGATGACAGAAGCGCGCATTTTAGGTGCGCCGTATGAGATTCTGCTTGCCATTAAAGAAGCAGGGCGTTTACCTGTAACAAATTATGCAGCAGGCGGCGTGGCGACACCAGCTGATGCGGCACTAATGATGGAACTGGGTGCGGATGGCGTATTTGTCGGTTCGGGAATTTTCAAATCTGAAAATCCGGAGAAGTTTGCACGTGCGATTGTGGAAGCAACGCAAAATTATCAAAACTATGAGTTGCTTGTTCAATTATCAAAAGACCTTGGCGAACCAATGAAAGGCATTGAAATGTCATCCTTGTCGGCAAGTGAACGGATGGCAAATCGTAGTCAGTAAAAGTTTTTATGCCTACTCTTATGTGTGAAAATATAAGAGTAGGCGCTTTTTATTTGTCGATGAACATAACTTGTGACTTGCCAATAAAACATCTATATAGTATGGTAATAATAATTTCAAATGTGAAACGATGATGGGAAGTAGTAGCAAGCCTGTTTTTTGAAGAGAGTCGGCGGGTGGTGCGAGCCGATAAAAACAATTGCGAATCCGTCCCTGAGTAGCTGGGCTGAAATCAGTAGGTCTATGCCGGTACTTGAACCGTTATTTCAATGGAGTGAATCAGATAATACACATCTGGTTAATTTGGGTGGCAACGCGGGTAGTTCTCGTCCCTTTTTATAGGGGATAGAGGGCTTTTTTTGTTGTCTATATTCATGTACTGTCTAAAAAATGAGGAGGAATTTACTATGTTGGATATTAGAAAAGTTCGAGCTAATTTTGATGAAGTAAAAGAAAAGCTTTCAAAGCGCGGAGAAGATCTTTCGGATTTCGACAAGTTCAGCGAATTAGATGAAAAACGAAGAGAACTCATCGTCAAAACGGAAGTACTGAAAGCAGAACGGAATAATGTATCCGGACAAATCGCTGAGATGAAACGTAATAAAGAAGATGCTGATGAGGCTATTGTACGGATGCGCGAAGTTGGTGAAGAAATAAAAGAATTGGATGACGAACTTCGTGAAATTGAAGACAAATTGAATTACATCATGATGCGAATTCCTAATATTCCTCACGAAAGCGTACCATTTGGCGATAGCGAGGACGATAATGTTGAAATTCGTACTTGGGGTGAACGACCTGCATTCGAATTCGAAGCGAAACCGCATTGGGATCTCGGAACGGATTTGAAAATACTTGATTTCGAACGCGCGGCCAAAGTTACAGGAAGCCGTTTTGTCTTCTATCGCGGCCTTGGTGCGCGTTTAGAACGAGCACTTATTAACTTTATGCTTGATCTTCATATTGACGAACACGGTTATGAAGAAATATTGCCGCCGTATTTAGCCAATCGAGAAAGCTTAACAGGGACGGGCCAACTTCCTAAGTTTGCGGAGGATTTATTCCACGTGGAAGAAGAGGATTATTTCCTTATCCCTACGTCTGAAGTGCCTGTAACGAATTTTCATCGCGATGAAATCTTAAATGGAGAACAACTTCCGATTGCGTTTACGGCATATAGTGCAAACTTCCGATCAGAAGCAGGATCAGCAGGTCGAGATACGCGCGGATTAATACGCCAGCATCAGTTTAATAAAGTTGAGCTTGTTCGTTTAGTGAAACCCGAGGATTCATATGCAGAACTTGAAAAATTAACAGGCCATGCAGAAAAAGTGTTGCAATTATTGAAGCTTCCGTACCGCGTGCTAAATATGTGTACTGCAGATCTTGGCTTTACTGCGGCGAAGAAATATGACATCGAAGTATGGATACCAACACAAAATATGTACCGTGAAATTTCTTCATGTTCAAACTTTGAAGATTTCCAGGCGCGCCGTGCGCATATTCGCTACCGTAGCGAAGCAGGAGCGAAGCCGGAATACGTTCATACGTTAAATGGAAGTGGGCTAGCGGTAGGCCGAACAGTGGCGGCAATACTTGAAAATTACCAGCAGGAAGATGGGTCAGTCATCATTCCTGAAGTTCTTCGTCCATATATGGGTGGAAAAGAAGTTATTACAAACTAATAAAAAGAGCTTCACCTTTAGTCAATTCTCGACTTTTGGTGAAGCCTCTTTTTTTGCTTTTTTCTTACGTTCTCGAATGCTTCTAAAAAAGGAAGTTAACATTTCTCCACATTCATCTCCAAGTATGCCTTCGGTAACTTCACATTCGTGGTTAAATCGCGGATCATTAAGAAGCCGGTAAAGCGAATCAACACACCCGCCTTTTGGATCACGTGCTCCGTAGACCACACGTGGAATGCGTGACTGTAAAATTGCACCTGCGCACATCGGACAAGGTTCAAGTGTTACATATAGGGTTGTTTCTTCAAGCCGCCAACTTCCAACTTCACGGCACGCATCTTGTATCGCTGACAATTCCGCATGAGTTACCGCATTTTGAGTTGTTTCACGCAAATTATGCGCACGCGCAATAACTTTATCATTATGAACGATGATTGCACCAATCGGGACTTCGCCAAGGGCTTCCGCTTTCATTGCTTCGTCGATTGCCATTTGCATGTATTGATAATCTTTTTCATCCATAACCATCGCTCCCTAGCCATAGTGTAGCATTTTTTCGCAGAAATTGTTCCACGTGGAAAAATGCCGTAGAATAATGTCGATAAATAGCTTGAACGCTCTATTTTTCATTTCATTCGTGTGTTAAAATAAGAAGCACTATAATTATGATAGATGAAGGGGGACTTCTGATGCCTGTTCCGTTTATAACGGTTGAAGGTCCGATTGGCGTCGGAAAAACGTCACTTTCCAAAGCAATTGCAGAAACGCAACAATTTCATTTGCTTCAAGAAATCGTCGACGAAAATCCGTTTTTAAATAAATTTTACAAAAACATTGAGGAATGGAGTTTTCAAACCGAAATGTTTTTTCTTTGCAATCGCTATAAACAACTTAGCGATGTTAAGACTGAAATAACGATTGGACAAAAATCGGTCGTTGCAGATTACAATATATTTAAGAATTTGATATTTGCACAGCGCACGCTTGATTCAGTCGAATACAAAAAGTACGAAGAAATTTACACTATTTTAACGAAAGACATGCCGATACCAAATATAATCGTTTATTTGCATGCCAGTATCGACACGCTTATGGAACGTATTTCGCGGCGCGGACGCGACTTCGAGAAAAACATGGATCGTGCTTATTTACAGCAGCTTTCCGATGATTACGATACATTTATTACCCATTTTGAATCAACACATCCCAATATACCAGTACTTCGTTTTAATGGGGATGATCTTGATTTTGTGAACAATAAAAAAGACCTGCAATTTATATTAGATACAGTCGATTCGACGATTCGAAAAGGAGTTAGTTTTAATTGAACTTACGTGAAAAATATGGGATACCCAAAAATGCAGTGATTACTGTAGCAGGAACGGTAGGTGTGGGAAAGTCCACAATGACACAAGCTCTTGCAGATGCACTGGATTTTAAAACTTCTTTTGAAAATGTTGATGAAAATCCTTATTTGGATCGTTTTTACGATGATTTTGAAAAATGGAGTTTCCATTTGCAAATTTATTTTCTGGCAGAACGCTTTAAAGAACAAAAACGTATTTTTGAAAGCGGTGGCGGTTTTATCCAAGATCGTTCTATTTACGAGGATACAGGTATCTTTGCAAAAATGCATGCCGACAACGGAACGATGGATCCGGTCGATTATGATACATACACGAATTTATTTGAAGCGATGGTGATGACTCCGTACTTCCCGCATCCAAATCTGCTCGTTTATTTGGATGGTTCAATGGAAGATATCCTTCAGCGTATCGAAGAGCGTGGTCGTCCGATGGAACAACAGACGCCAATTTTGTATTGGGAAGAGATGCACGGACGTTATGAGCGTTGGATTAGCTCTTTCGATGCTTGTCCAGTGCTTAAAATCAATATTAATGATTATGATTTAATGAAAAATCCGCGTGAAATTGAACAAGTTATAGCACGGATTGGAAGCGCCTTGAAGTAAATAACTACAGAATAATATCGTAAGCAACCATTTTCATCTGGTTGCTTTTTTTGTTTGCCTTTATTTCACTGAATGGGCTTTTGTAGAATACACTAATAAAGATATTATTTAGCAAAGGAGAAATGATACAGTGTATTTTCATTCGAACAATGATTATTCATCCTTAATGAATTACTGGAATCCCAGTACGGCATATACAGCTCCGGTTAGGTATATTTTGAATACGCCTGATTTATTCGGGAGAAATTATTTGAGCAAGGCGGAAGTTGATTTTAAAAGTATGAATCGGCTTCTTTGGGAAGAACACGTCAACTGGACTAGAATGACGATAATCAGCATTGTGTTCAACTTGCCCGATTTACAGTATGTACAAGAGCGACTTTTGAGAAATGCGACGGACATGGGAAATTGTTTGCGTCCATTTTACGGTAATCAAATTGCTGACAGGTATGCAGAACTCTTAAAGGAACATCTTGTCCTTGCGGCGGAATTAGTAACGGCTGCCGCAAAAGGGGATGCAAAAGTAGCGTCGGAAAAAGAGAAAGAGTGGTATAGAAATGCGGATGATATTGCTCAATTTTTAAGTAGTATTAATCCGTGTTTTGATAAAGAAGATATTCGGACAATGCTTTATGAGCATTTAGCATTAACGAAATTTGAAGCTGTTTCTATGATTGAAAAAAATTATAAAGAAGATGTAGCGGTTTTTGACAAAATTGAGGCGCAAGCTTTGGAAATGGCGGACGTAATCTCTGACGGCATTATTCAACAATTTCCACGTATGTTCGGCTTATATTACACTTGCTAGGATAGCTATTAAAAAACAGCACACCATTTTACTTGGTGTGCTGTTTTGTTATACATAAGAAACGACTTTACTAAAAAACTCTTGATAAAGTTCCCTTAAGATTTTAGTTTCATCTTTTTTATCGACACCGAAGACGAGACTTACTTCGGATGATCCTTGGTTAATCATTTCAATGTTCGCCCCGGTGCGAGAAATAGCAGACGCTGCTCGTGCGGCGAGGCCTGTTGTATGGCGCATTCCTTCTCCGACCAGAACAACCATAGAATAATCCGTATTTCGCAAATGGACATCATCCGCTTCTAATTCTTCTTTTACACGACGAACAATTCTTTCGCTATTTTCTTCATTTAAAAATTTGCTCCGAATTATTACGGACAAATTATCAATCCCGGACGGAGTATGTTCAAATGGTATCTCCTCATCTTCTAATATTTCCAATAGGCGACGTCCGAAACCAATTTCTAGGTTCATTAAGTATTTATAGACGAATAGTGTTGAAAAACCGCTGTCAGCAGCAATACCAATGACGGGCTGTGCGGAATGATCACGATCTCTTACGATTAATGTTCCGGGAGCTCCCGGATTGTTCGTGTTTTTTATACAGACGGGCACGGACCGAAGAAAGGCAGGCATAAGTGCTTCATCGTGGAAAACAGAGAACCCAGCATAGGCTAGTTCACGCATTTCACGGTAAGTCATTTTTTCGATGGCAACAGGTTGGTCTACAATGGTTGGGTTTGCAGTGAACACCGAATCGACGTCAGTAAAGTTCTCATACAATTCCGCGCGAATCGCAGCCGCAACAATCGATCCTGTTATATCCGAACCACCGCGGTTAAACGTCCGTAATGTCCCGTCTTCCGTGTATCCAAAGAATCCAGGGAATACAATTATGCCTGGTTCGTCTTTTAATTTTTCAAGACGGTCGTATCCTTCAGGTAATGCACGGACACGTTCGGGACGATTATTAACAAGGAGTCCCGCTTTTTTTGGACAAACGTACTGTGCTTCGAGCCCAATGTGATTAAAGTATTCGGCAATTAACTTCGCATTATTATCCTCGCCTGCTGCTTTGATGGCGTCCATAAATAAGCCTTCATCTTCCTGATTTATAGAAAGACGTTCACGCAAGTCATTTTCGATAATGCTAATAATTTTTTCACCAAGTCCGAGACCTACTGCGATTGAACGATATCGATCGACAACACTTTCTAGCTCAATGTCGATGTTTTTTCGATTAAGAGCTGCTTCGGCTAGCTTAATCAGTAAATCCGTAACTTTTTCATCTTCATTGAATCTTTTCCCTGGTGCAGACACAACAATGATTTTTCTTGAAGAATCGCTCTTCACGATATTTGCAACTTTCTTAATCTGTTCCGCCGTGGCGACTGATGTTCCACCAAATTTACATACTTTCATTTTATCAAATCCTATCTCTCTATTAGTAATATATAGATAATTAAAAACGAAATTGACCAATGGGGTTGTATTTATTGTGAAACATCCTTATAATGTCCTTATGCACAGGTCAATTGTATTTACATAGTGTACATATAGTTAGGAGAATCGTCAAATGAAAAATGAAATTAATATTGGTCTATTAGGTTTTGGAACAGTCGGAAGTGGCGTCGCAAAGATAATGCATGGGCATCAACAAGACTTGCAATATAAACTCGGGGTGCAAGTGTCTATTAAAAGAGTACTAGTTAAAGATATTATGAAATCACGAGACACAGAATTAGCATCCGAAATTTTTACGAATAACTTGGAAGAAGTATTAAATGATCCTTCCATTGATTTGATTATTGAAGTGATGGGTGGCACGAATGGCGCGAAAGATGCAATTGAACGTGCTCTTCTTGCTGGGAAAGGAGTCGTCACGGCTAATAAAGATGTGATGGCTGAATATGGACAAGAGTTGTTGCAACTCGCAGATGAAATGAAGTGCGATTTATTTTATGAAGCAAGTGTTGGTGGGGGAATTCCACTTATTCGTACGATGGAAGATGGACTTGCCTCAGATCGAATCAGCGCATTAACAGGTATTGTTAACGGAACGACGAATTTTATTTTAACGAAAATGAAACATGAAAATATGACTTATGAAGACGCGTTAGCAGAAGCTACTCGGTTGGGTTTCGCCGAAGCGGATCCATCGGCAGATGTAGATGGTATAGATGCAGCTCGAAAAATGGTCATTTTAGCTTCCCTAGCATTTTCTACTGAAGTCCATTTGGATGATGTGTTCGTTAGAGGATTGAAAGAAATTCAAAATGGTGATTTAGAGTTGGCAGAAGGATTTGGATATACAGTGAAACTGGCTGGTTCTGCAGAAAAAGACGAAGATGGGATTGCCGTAGCGGTTGAACCTGTCCTCTTTCCGAATTCTCATCCACTTGCTTCTGTAAACAATGAATATAATGCAGTTTATATATACGGTGACGCAGTTGGTGAAACGATGTTATACGGACCAGGGGCTGGGTCACTTCCAACAGCTACTTCTGTGACAGCAGATATTGTTGCAGCTTGTCGAAATCTGCTACTCGGAATGAACGGAAAAAGACTTCATTCGCCCCAGCATGAGCGTAAAGTGAAAAGCGATGGCAAAAGATTTGCGCGGTATTTTCATCGGATTTTAGTGAAAGATGAAGTCGGTGTCTTAACAAAACTAACTGCAATTTATAGTAATCTTGGAGCGAGTTTAGCAACTGTCGTTCAACATCCCGATAACAAAGAGTCGGGAGCGGAACTTGTCTTCATTACACATCGCATGTCACGCCAACAACACTTAGATGTTATGGAAGAATTAAATCAAACACCGGAAGTACTTGAAGTATTAAGTCATTACCGCGTTGAAGGAGAGAAATAAGTATGAGATGGAAAGGATTACTTGAAGAATATAAAGAATGGCTACCTGTAACAGAAAACACACCAAGTTTAACGTTGCAGGAAGGGAATACTCCACTCATTCACTTAGAAAATCTGTCCGAACAATGGGGCGTTAATTTATATGTGAAAGTAGAAGGCCTTAATCCGACGGGTTCTTTTAAAGACCGCGGCATGGTTATGGCTGTGGCAAAAGCGAAAGAAGAAGGAAAATCAATTTTAATATGCGCGTCAACAGGAAATACATCAGCATCTGCAGCTGCTTACGGTGCACGGGCGGGAATGCGTACAATTGTTGTGATTCCGGAAGGACGTATTGCGCTTGGTAAGATGGCGCAAGCAAAAATGTACGGTGCAGAGATCGTTGAAATCGAAGGAAACTTTGACGAGGCACTCAGAATGGTTCGTGAAGCGGGTGAAGGTGACATCGCGCTAGTGAATTCCGTGAATCCGTATCGGTTGGAAGGACAAAAGACGATCGCTTTTGAAACGATAGACCAATTAGGTGAAGTACCGGATGTATTTGCCTTACCGGTAGGGAATGCAGGAAATATCTCTGCAGCTTGGAAAGGTTTTAAAGAATATGCAGATAAAAAAGGAACGACGCTTCCTGAATTATTAGGCGTTCAAGCCGATGGCGCGGCCCCAATCGTTTATGACCGTATCTTTGAAAATCCGGAAACAGTTGCAACGGCAATCCGAATTGGAAACCCGGCAAGCTGGGAGTTGGCCAAAACTGCTTTGAAAGAATCAGAAGGAACTATTTCAGCTGTGACAGATGAAGAAATTTTAGAGGCATACCAGCTTATCGCTTCCAAAGAAGGTGTTTTTGCAGAACCAGGTTCATGTGCATCTATCGCAGGCGTGAAAAAACAAGTTGAAAATGGTTCATTGAAAAAAGGAACGACAATTGTAGCAGTGTTGACTGGAAACGGATTAAAAGATCCAGACACAGCCATTGAAGTGAATAAAAATCAACCAATGTTATCTCGTAATCAGTTTGATCAATTGCTAGCTGACTTGAAAGCGGGGAAAAACTAATGAATATGCCGGGATTTTCGGTCGTCGTTCCGGCGTCAACCGCCAACCTCGGCCCGGGATTTGACTCAGTCGGACTCGCATTGGGTCTGTACATGACGGTAAATGTAAGTAGTCATGCACTTTGGAAAGTATCTTACAACAATGAAGAATATAATGGAATTCCAAACGACGAACAAAATCTAATCGTAAAAACAGTTATGAATGTTGCTGAAAAGTATGGAAAAAAACCTCCGACGTTATTGCTGAATGTTGACAGCGAGATCCCGCTCGGAAAAGGATTTGGGAGCAGTGCAACGGCGATTGCGGCGGGGATTGAAATTGCCAATCAAGTACTTGAATTAGGACTCGCAGATCGTGAAAAAGTAATGGTTGGAAGCCAAATCGAAGGACACGCGGACAATGTTTCGGCAGCATTATTAGGTGGGGCTGTAGTATCTTATTTCGACGGGGAGAGCATCGACTATATTCATATTGAAAAACCTACAGTTGGTATTGTCGTTCTCGTTCCTCCAAAAGTTTTACCGACGGAAGATTCAAGAAATCTATTGCCAGCTCAACTTAGCCACAAAGAAGCGACAAGAAACAGTGCGTCAGCCTGCGTGTTATCTGCAGCACTCGCGACAAACAACTGGGAAACAATCGGACGCATGATGGAAAAGGATGGATTTCATGAACCTCATCGAAAACATCTTTTTCCTAGTTTTGAAGAAATCAGGCAATCTTCTAAGGAGTTAGGCGCTTATGGCATGACGATTAGTGGAGCCGGCCCATCGCTTTTCGTTGCAGTTCCTATCGGAAAAGAAGATGTAATTGCTAATGAATTAGCCAAGCGTTATCCATTCTATAAAAGCATTATTACGCAACCTTCTGAAGCAGGATCAATCGTAAACTAAAAAGGCGAAACTCAAATGGTATGTTCCCCATTGAGTTTCGCCTTATTAATTAAAAAAGATCCTCTAGGAGAGGATCTTTGAATGGTATGGATATTTTATATTAAATACTGTTAATTGTCTAAGATAAAAATATGGCGGAGGAAGAGGGATTCGAACCCCCGCGGGCTTTAACACCCCTGCTGGTTTTCAAGACCAGTCCCTTCAGCCAGGCTTGGGTATTCCTCCATAGGACAATTAATAATTTATCATGTGCCAATTAAAATGTCAACAACTTCTTTATAAAAGTAGGAAATTTATTTTTGTATTGATTTTCACGAGTTTATTTAGTATACTTAGTAATGCCGTGCTAGGTGGGGAGATAGCGGAGCCCTGTAACTTGCAATCCGCTCTAGCAAGACTGAATCCCTTCCCGAGGCTGTCCGAATGTTTGGTCTGCCTTGTGCACGTAGTGTTGACGTTTGGGTCCTGCGCAATGGAAACCCATGAACCATGTCAGGTCCGGAAGGAAGCAGCATTAAGTGGAATTTTTCATGTGCCGTAGGGTCGCCTAGACCGAGCTGGCGACATGAGTAACGCTTATGTTCGGCTGTCGGAGGAAGGTGCACGGCATACATAATTATTCAACTCGCCCGAGGAATTGGGCGAGTTTTTTATTTCATAAAAATGTTATGAGAAACTATTTGTGGTATAATTAAAATATTATTGTATCGAAATGAAAGGAGAGGGAAGTGTTGGTGTATCAAGCCTTTTACCGTGTGTACAGGCCCCAAACTTTTGGTGAAATGTCTGGTCAACAACATGTGAAGCAGACGCTACAAAATGCCCTCCTTCATAATAAGACAACGCATGCATATCTATTTTCAGGTCCGCGGGGTACTGGGAAAACGAGTGCTGCAAAGATATTTGCAAAGGCATTAAACTGTGAAAACGGTCCGGCGAAAGAGCCGTGCAATGAATGCCCGACATGTCTTGGCATTACCGAAGGTTCGGATACAGACGTCATTGAATTTGACGCTGCGTCGAATTCACGTGTTGAAGAAATGAGAGAAATCATAGAAAAGGTTCGATTTGCACCGTCGAATTCACGTTTTAAAGTTTATATCATAGATGAAGTCCATATGCTTTCAAACTCGGCGTTTAATGCGTTGTTGAAGACGCTCGAAGAACCACCGTCTCATGCTGTATTTATTTTGGCAACAACAGAACCACATAAACTTCCGTTGACAATTATTTCAAGATGTCAGCGCTTTGACTTTAAACCAATAACACAAAATGATATTGTTGACCGCATGAAAACAGTACTTCATGATACTGGAATAGAATCTGATGAAGACGTATTAAAAATCATTGCGCAAGCAGCATTGGGCGGAATGCGCGATGCGCTCAGCATGCTTGACCAAGTAGTTTCGTTTAGTGGAGAAAGATTAACCGTTGAAGACGCCCTCCTCGTGACTGGTTCTATTGGTGAAGATGTTTTTTATCAGTTGGCCGGGGCGCTACTCGAAAAAGATGCAGGAGCGGCTTTGTCATTATTCGATCGTCTAATTACTGAAGGAAAAGATGTATCTCGTCTTGCAGAGGATTTAATCACATTCTTCCGTGATTTATTGTTACTGCGCACTGCGCCAGAATTACAGGATTTGTTGGAACTTGTTTCCGGTGATGACCGTTTTAAAGAAATGGCTAAAGGGTTCGATCCGGATGTATTGTATTCATTCATCGATATACTTTCGAAAACACAACAGGAAATGCGGTTCTCCAATCATGCAAAAGTATATATAGAGTCTGCTCTTTTAAAAATGATTCATATAGAAGGAAACTCATTTCAAGTTCAATCAGAAAGCAGTTCTGTCATTAATCCAGCTATAATGGATAAGGTTACAGAATTGGAGCGAGTTGTCAGCGAGTTGCAACAACAAATCAAATCGGGGGCTTCTGTACAAACAGTTGCTGGAGATACCCCTGTCCAGCGAAAAAACCCGTCGAGGTCATCGCAGATATTAAGGGTTCCAACAGGTAAAATTAATGAGGTATTGAAGTCTGCTACGAAAGAAGATATCCAAACAATACGGGAAAATTGGGCAGGTATGATGCAAACAATGCAAAAGTCGCATTCAGCCCTTCTTGAGGAAACGGAGCCTGTTGCTGCATCATCGCAGTCATTTGTGTTAAAATTCAAGTATGAAATTCATTGTCTAATGGCTTCTGAAAACACGTCACTCCGATCGAGTTTATCAAATGCGTTACAATCCCAAACTGGAATAGCATATGAGGTTGTGTACGTACCTGAGGACGGATGGCAAAAAGCACGCCAAGACTTCATCCGAAATAATAATCTTGAACGAACTGAACCTTCGAATGATAAACAATCAACAACAGAACAAGAAGCGGAATCAGTTCTCTCCTTTGTGCAAGAGGCTGAGCAAGAAAACTTAGATCCGATTGTTACGAAAGCGGAAAATATTTTTGGCAAAGAATTCATAGAAGTATATGATGATTAAAGAATGCAGTTGTATTTTATCACTGCAATTAATTAATAAATAATGAGGAGGAAATAAACATGCGTGGTATGGGAAATATGCAAGGTATGATGAAGCAAATGCAGAAAATGCAAAAACAAATGGCAGAAGCACAAGAAAAACTAGGTGAAGAGCGTTTAGAGGGTACAGCAGGTGGCGGCATGGTTAAAGTGGTCGTTTCTGGAGATAAAGAAGTACTTGAAGTTGTTATCAATCCAGACGTTGTGGATCCTGAAGATGTTGAGATTTTACAAGACCTAGTTGTTATTGCTACAAATGAAGCAATGAAAAAGGCTGAAGAATTAACAAGCTCCACGATGGGACAATTCACGAAAGGATTGAACCTTCCTGGAATGTTCTAGGAGGAACAATTATGCATTATCCAGAACCAATCTCAAAACTAATTGATAGTTTTATGAAACTGCCAGGTATCGGTCCGAAAACTGCGGGCCGACTGGCGTTTTTTGTGCTAAGCATGAAAGAAGACACCGTCCTTGATTTTGCAAAAGCACTTGTCGACGCAAAAAGGAATCTACGTTTTTGTTCAGTGTGCGGGCATATTACAGATATCGATCCTTGCCATATATGCCAAGACCAATCGCGTGACAGGTCGCTAATCTGTGTTGTCCAAGATCCAAAAGATGTAATAGCGATGGAGAAGATGAGAGATTATCAAGGTCTTTACCACGTTTTACATGGCGCGATTTCTCCAATGGATGGCATTGGCCCGGAAGATATTAATGTACCTTCACTGTTAACTCGGCTTCAAGACGAGGAAGTAGAAGAGTTGATATTGGCTACCAATCCTACGATTGAAGGCGAGGCAACTGCAATGTATATCTCAAGACTTGTAAGACCGTCTGGTATTATGACGACACGAATTGCTCACGGATTACCTGTAGGCGGCGATCTAGAGTATGCAGATGAAGTAACATTGTCAAGAGCGCTTGAAGGACGTCGAGAACTTTAAGGTTTTTTGAAATGAAAGCAAAGTGTGAGATGCAAGCATTCCGAGTGGCGTTGGATAGGAGTGGTGTCAATGTTTAAAAGAAAAAGCAAGCTTAAAAGAGAGTACGACGAGCGTCTTCGTTCATTAATGGTAGAGACTAGAACCGAATGGGAACAAGCAAAGGTTATTGAACAGCATCTTGATGATTACGATCAAGAAGTAATCATTCGACGAAAAATAGCTGAAAGTAAACATTTCTATTTATATAAAGAAGCAAAGGCACGCAAACTTGGAAGTGAATAATATAATTTCACGAGACCGCATATGATGAACTAATCATAACGAAAAGAGGCGTTCTCGTGAAAATAGCTATTGGGATACTTGTAGCGGGTCTAATTCTTCTCTTCCTATTAATGGACAAGAAGCAAGTGAAAAAGGTTTTCGAACGATTATCAATCTATTGGTTCCGGTTAGCGTTTGCCTTTTTAGTTTTATTCATTATGAATGTTGCAGCAGGATTTGTTGGTATTTATGTTCCTGTGAATATAGCATCGGGTCTAGTTATTGCTGTCTTGGGTATTCCAGGCTTCGCGTCAATTTGTGCTTTAGCATTCTTTTTGTAAAAAGGGGTTGCATTATAGTTGAGCGCCTGTTATAGTTATGAATGTCGCCAAATTCACCACAGAAACAACGAAAAAGAAATTATAAAATGTTGTTGACAAGGTCGAGTGAGTTTGATATGATATAAGAGTTGCTGTCGAGAGATGGTGGCGCCGAAACAAATATGTGAGCGAAGTTCTTACTTATATAATGAACCTTGAAAACTGAACAGCAAAACGTCAAGATATAACGTTTCGTTAAATCGAAACAAAAACGAATCTTCGGATTCGAAGTCAGCAAAATGAAACTCGAGCTATTCAAGTTTCTCTATTATGGAGAGTTTGATCCTGGCTCAGGACGAACGCTGGCGGCATGCCTAATACATGCAAGTCGAGCGAACATTATAAGGAGCTTGCTTCTTATAATGTTAGCGGCGGATGGGTGAGTAACACGTGGGCAACCTGCCCTGCAGATGGGGATAACTCCGGGAAACCGGGGCTAATACCGAATAATCAGTTTGTTCGCATGAGCAAACTCTGAAAGACGGCTTACGCTGTCACTGCAGGATGGGCCCGCGGCGCATTAGCTAGTTGGTGGGATAACGGCCTACCAAGGCGACGATGCGTAGCCGACCTGAGAGGGTGATCGGCCACACTGGGACTGAGACACGGCCCAGACTCCTACGGGAGGCAGCAGTAGGGAATCTTCCACAATGGACGAAAGTCTGATGGAGCAATGCCGCGTGAGTGAAGAAGGTTTTCGGATCGTAAAACTCTGTTGTGAGGGAAGAACAAGTACGGGAGTAACTGCCCGTACCTTGACGGTACCTCATTAGAAAGCCACGGCTAACTACGTGCCAGCAGCCGCGGTAATACGTAGGTGGCAAGCGTTGTCCGGAATTATTGGGCGTAAAGCGCGCGCAGGCGGCCTTTTAAGTCTGATGTGAAAGCCCACGGCTCAACCGTGGAAGGTCATTGGAAACTGAAAGGCTTGAGTACAGAAGAGGAAAGCGGAATTCCACGTGTAGCGGTGAAATGCGTAGAGATGTGGAGGAACACCAGTGGCGAAGGCGGCTTTCTGGTCTGTAACTGACGCTGAGGCGCGAAAGCGTGGGGAGCAAACAGGATTAGATACCCTGGTAGTCCACGCCGTAAACGATGAGTGCTAAGTGTTAGGGGGTTTCCGCCCCTTAGTGCTGGAGCAAACGCATTAAGCACTCCGCCTGGGGAGTACGGCCGCAAGGCTGAAACTCAAAGGAATTGACGGGGACCCGCACAAGCGGTGGAGCATGTGGTTTAATTCGAAGCTACGCGAAGAACCTTACCAGGTCTTGACATCCCGCTGCCCGGCATAGAGATATGCCTTTCCCTTCGGGGACAGCGGTGACAGGTGGTGCATGGTTGTCGTCAGCTCGTGTCGTGAGATGTTGGGTTAAGTCCCGCAACGAGCGCAACCCTTAACCTTAGTTGCCAGCATTCAGTTGGGCACTCTAAGGTGACTGCCGGTGATAAACCGGAGGAAGGTGGGGATGACGTCAAATCATCATGCCCCTTATGACCTGGGCTACACACGTGCTACAATGGACGGTACAGAGGGTTGCCAACCCGCGAGGGGGAGCTAATCCCATAAAACCGTTCCCAGTTCGGATTGCAGGCTGCAACTCGCCTGCATGAAGCCGGAATCGCTAGTAATCGTGGATCAGCATGCCACGGTGAATACGTTCCCGGGTCTTGTACACACCGCCCGTCACACCACGAGAGTTTGTAACACCCGAAGTCGGTGAGGTAACCCTTTTGGGAGCCAGCCGCCGAAGGTGGGACAGATGATTGGGGTGAAGTCGTAACAAGGTAGCCGTATCGGAAGGTGCGGCTGGATCACCTCCTTTCTAAGGATTATGTTCGAGAGCGAAAACACTTCGTGTTTGACCTTTCAACATTCGGAATGCAGATTCTATCTGCAAGGTTCTTTTAGCAATTATTCAACTGCGTTGAAATAATCTTGCTAAAAAACCCTCTTGACGTTTTGCGTTCAGTTTTGAAGGCTCATTAAGTTTATTAAGTGTTTTTCACTTGATAAATTATGAACTTTCAAAACTTGTTCTTTGAAAACTGGATAAAACAATATTAAGAGTAACAAATCAAGTAATCAATCGAGTCGATTACATTTGTAATTGACAATGCAATACCTTTTTAATGAACATTGACTTTACATCGCTGTCTAGTCGTGTTCAAGAAAAGTATTTAACAGTGACCAGAGCATTCAAATGCAATGAAAACTGATGAATATTTTAGGTTAAGTTAGAAAGGGCGCACGGCGGATGCCTTGGCACTAGGAGCCTAAGAAGGACGGCACTAACACCGATATGCTCTGGGGAGCTGTAAGTAAGCTTTGATCCAGAGATTTCCGAATGGGGAAACCCACTGCCCGTAATGGGGTAGTACATGTACGTGAATACATAGCGTACTTGAGGCAAACCCGGAGAACTGAAACATCTAAGTATCCGGAGGAAGAGAAAGAAAAATCGATTCCCTGAGTAGCGGCGAGCGAAACGGGAATAGCCCAAACCAGGAAGCTTGCTTCCTGGGGTTGTAGGACACTCTATACGGAGTTACAAAGGAATGAATTAGACGAAGCGACCTGGAAAGGTCCGCCGTAGTGGGTAAAAGCCCCGTAGTCGAAAGTTCATTCTCTCCAGAGTGTATCCTGAGTACGACGGAACACGTGAAATTCCGTTGGAATCCGGGAGGACCATCTCCCAAGGCTAAATACTTCCTAGTGACCGATAGTGAACCAGTACCGTGAGGGAAAGGTGAAAAGCACCCCGGAAGGGGAGTGAAATAGATCCTGAAACCGTGTGCCTACAAGTAGTCAGAGCTCCGTTGATCTTTTCTTCGGAATTGATCACGAGTGATGGCGTGCCTTTTGTAGAATGAACCGGCGAGTTACTGATTCCATGCAAGGTTAAGCAGTGAATGCGGAGCCGCAGCGAAAGCGAGTCTGAATAGGGCGATTTAGTATGGGGTCGTAGACCCGAAACCAGGTGATCTACCCATGTCCAGGGTGAAGGTAAGGTAACACTTACTGGAGGCCCGAACCCACGTATGTTGAAAAATGCGGGGATGAGGTGTGGGTAGCGGTGAAATTCCAATCGAACCTGGAGATAGCTGGTTCTCTCCGAAATAGCTTTAGGGCTAGCCTCAAACGTTAGAATCTCGGAGGTAGAGCACTGTTTGGACTAGGGGCCCATCCCGGGTTACCGAATTCAGACAAACTCCGAATGCCGAAGATTTATGTTTGGGAGTCAGACTGCGGGTGATAAGATTCGTAGTCGAGAGGGAAACAACCCAGACCACCAGTTAAGGTCCCCAAATATCCGTTAAGTGGAAAAGGATGTGGCGTTGCCCAGACAACCAGGATGTTGGCTTAGAAGCAGCCACCATTTAAAGAGTGCGTAATAGCTCACTGGTCGAGTGGCGCCGCGCCGAAAATGTACCGGGGCTAAACGGATTACCGAAACTGTGGATTGACACCTTTGGTGTCAGTGGTAGGAGAGCGTTCTAGGGGCGTTGAAGTCAGACCGTAAGGACTGGTGGAGCGCCTAGAAGTGAGAATGCCGGTATGAGTAGCGAAAGAAGGGTGAGAATCCCTTCCACCGAATGCCTAAGGTTTCCTGAGGAAGGCTCGTCCGCTCAGGGTTAGTCGGGACCTAAGTCGAGGCCGAAAGGCGTAGACGATGGACAACAGGTTGATATTCCTGTACCACCTCCCCGCCGTTTGAACAATGGGGGGACGCAGTAGGATAGGGTGAGCGCGCTGTTGGTTATGCGCGTCTAAGCAGTAAGGTGTGAAACGAGGAAAATCCCGTTTCTATAACATTGAGCTGTGATAGCAAGGGGAATTATCCCCGGAGTCCCTGATTTCACGCTGCCAAGAAAAGCCTCTAGTGAGGCGGGAGGTGCCCGTACCGCAAACCGACACAGGTAGGCGAGGAGAGAATCCTAAGGTGATCGAGAGAACTCTCGTTAAGGAACTCGGCAAAATGACCCCGTAACTTCGGGAGAAGGGGTGCTCTGGTAAGGTGTTAAAGCCTGAGAGAGCCGCAGTGAATAGGCCCAAGCGACTGTTTAGCAAAAACATAGGTCTCTGCAAAACCGCAAGGTGAAGTATAGGGGCTGACGCCTGCCCGGTGCTGGAAGGTTAAGAGGAGAGGTTAGCGCAAGCGAAGCTTCCAATTGAAGCCCCAGTAAACGGCGGCCGTAACTATAACGGTCCTAAGGTAGCGAAATTCCTTGTCGGGTAAGTTCCGACCCGCACGAAAGGCGTAACGATTTGGGCACTGTCTCAACGAGAGACTCGGTGAAATTATAGTACCTGTGAAGATGCAGGTTACCCGCGACAGGACGGAAAGACCCCGTGGAGCTTTACTGCAACCTGATATTGAATTCTGATGCAGTCTGTACAGGATAGGTAGGAGCCTGAGATTCCGGAGCGCCAGCTTCGGAGGAGGCGTTGGTGGGATACTACCCTGACTGTATTGGAATTCTAACCCATGCCCCTTATCGGGGCAGGAGACAGTGTCAGGCGGGCAGTTTGACTGGGGCGGTCGCCTCCTAAAGAGTAACGGAGGCGCCCAAAGGTTCCCTCAGAATGGTTGGACATCATTCGTAGAGTGCAAAGGCATAAGGGAGCTTAACTGCGAGACCTACAAGTCGAGCAGGGTCGAAAGACGGGCTTAGTGATCCGGTGGTTCCGCATGGAAGGGCCATCGCTCAACGGATAAAAGCTACCCCGGGGATAACAGGCTTATCTTCCCCAAGAGTCCACATCGACGGGAAGGTTTGGCACCTCGATGTCGGCTCATCGCATCCTGGGGCTGTAGTCGGTCCCAAGGGTTGGGCTGTTCGCCCATTAAAGCGGTACGCGAGCTGGGTTCAGAACGTCGTGAGACAGTTCGGTCCCTATCCGTCGCGGGCGCAGGAAATTTGAGAAGAGCTGTCCTTAGTACGAGAGGACCGGGATGGACACACCGCTGGTGTACCAGTTGTCTTGCCAAAGGCATCGCTGGGTAGCTACGTGTGGACGGGATAAATGCTGAAAGCATCTAAGCATGAAGCCCCCTTCAAGATGAGATTTCCCATTACGCAAGTAAGTAAGATCCCTCAGAGAAGATGAGGTTGATAGGTCCGGGGTGTAAGTGCGGCGACGTACGTAGCTGACGGATACTAATTGATCGAGGACTTAACCTATTCAAGTTAAAAGGGTTTGATTGACCCTGATTTGTGAAAAGATTATTCGTTTTATCCGGTTTTGAGCGAATAAGCTCAAGTCTGGTGACGATGGCGAAGAGGTCACACCCGTTCCCATACCGAACACGGAAGTTAAGCTCTTCAGCGCCGATGGTAGTTGGGGGCTTCCCCCTGCAAGAGTAGGACGTTGCTAGGCACTTAAAGAGTCATTACCTTAGTGGTAGTGGCTTTTTTTGTTTGTTGTTAAGGTTATAAATTAAATGTTTACCGTAAGGTAAAATCTGACTAAAGGTTAAGCTCTTCAGTGCCGATGGTAGTTAGGGGCTTCCCGCTGCAAAAAGTTCGGATTCCAAAGGAATACGAACTTTTCTGCGTGATATTCGCGTATTTTGCGAATATCTAAGCAAAAGTTTTAGGACGTTGCTAGGCACTTAAAGAGTCATTACCTTAAATGGTAGTGGCTTTTTTTGTTTATGGATTTATTGAAAATCATAAATGGTAGGTTTTTCAGCACAAATAGTGATTGCAAAAGTTGAAAAACTCTCAAACGACTAAAGAGAATTCAAAAGCGAACAGACGGCTCTACATAACTAAAAAACCTGTAATTATACTATTTACCATTTACCTTCAAAAAACAGTTCATTTAACCTTATCTGACGGCATCTTCTCGATTAATCGTACAGCAACCTTTATAATAGAAATATGAAAAGGAAGTGATTTTTCTAATGGACTATGCAAATCGACCGCTTGTCCATAGACTAATGAAGTTTAAAGAAGCGGATCCAGTTTCTTTCCACGTGCCGGGACATAAAAATGGTGCGTTATCGGGATTGCCAGCCGAGTTGCGCACAGCGCTCGCTTATGACATTACGGAACTTGAAGGGCTTGATGATTTACATCAACCGGAAGGCGTAATTGAAGAGGCAGAGCAGAAGCTAACCGACTTTTATCGTTCGGATAAAAGTTTTTTTCTTGTAAACGGTTCGACTGTTGGAAATTTAGCGATGGTTTATGCGACTTGTGCAGAAGGCGAGACAGTAATCGTGCAGCGAAATGCGCATAAATCAATTTTTAATGCGATTGAACTGACGGGAGCAAGGCCGGTTTTTATTAGCCCGGAATGGGATAGCATCGCGAAAACTGCGGGAACGGTGACTGCGAAACAGGTTGAAAAGGCATTGACAAGTTTTCCGGAGGCGAAAGCAGTCATACTGACCTATCCAACGTATTATGGGACAACGGGTGAGGAACTGGAAGAGGCGATTCGGCTTTGTCACGAACGAGAAATTCCAGTACTTGTAGATGAAGCACATGGTGCTCACTTTACTATTGGAGAACCATTTCCTGCATCAGCACTTGATTTAGGAGCAGATGTAGTTGTTCATTCAGCGCATAAAACTTTGCCGGCGTTGACGATGGCCTCATTTTTACATGTACGCTCAAATCTAATTGCTTCTGAAAACATTGCACGTTATTTGCGGATGTTGCAGTCAAGCAGTCCTTCATATCTCTTAATGGCTTCGCTTGACGATGCTAGAGCATACGCGGAATCCTATGCTACAGAAGATATTAAAGATTTTATGAAAAAAAGAGCAGGCTTTTTAAAGCGCCTAAATGGGATAGCGCGCCTGGAAGCGATTGAAACAGACGATCCATTAAAACTTATGCTGCGAGTGAATGGGTACTCGGGATATGATATACAAAAAGCGATGGACCAGGTTGGAGTTTACGCAGAATTAGCTGATCTATATCAGGTGCTTCTAGTGCTCCCACTACTTAAAAAAGATCAGGAATATCCTTTCGAGGAAGCGGCTAAGAGAATTGAAAAGGCTATTGAGTACACGATTACGTCAAAGGTGAAGATGAAGCTGCCTGAGTTACCAGTATTCAATCAGGTTATTTCAAAGCCTTGCTATATAATGAGAGAACTCGAACTACTACATACAGAGTGGATTCCATATGAAGAATCAATTGGAAGGATAGCGGCTGCTTCACTAATTCCTTATCCACCGGGAATCCCTTTAATGCTTGCTGGTGAGAGAGTAACTGAGTATCACATACAATCCCTTACGTCATTACTAGCTACAGGCGCAAGATTTCAAGGGGCAATTCGATTACATGAAAAACAAATTTTTGTCGTAACTAACGAGGCGGAGGAATAAAATGAAACAGAACGGGTTATTTATCACCTTTGAAGGACCTGAGGGGGCTGGTAAAACAACGGTTATTTCGAAGTTGTGTGACCGATTGAAAGCGGAAGGTAGACATGTTGTTCTTACGCGTGAGCCTGGAGGCATTCGAATAGCGGAAAAGATTAGGACGGTTATTCTTGACACGGACAATGTGGAAATGGACGCGAAAACAGAAGCTCTTTTATACGCTGCCGCAAGACGACAACATCTTGTTGAAAAAGTGATTCCAGCACTAAACAATGGTGCAATTGTTTTATGTGATCGATTTATTGACAGTTCGCTTGCGTATCAAGGATATGCACGGGGGCTTGGAGTTGATGAAGTTCTTCAAATTAATCAATTCGCAATTGGAAACACGATGCCGGACTTGACCGTGTTTTTCGATATAAATCCAGCAGAAGGACTTTCACGCATTGCGCAAAATAATGAACGTGAGCTGAATAGACTGGATAAAGAAAATGTTAGTTTTCATGAAAAGGTTTATGAAGGTTATAAAGAGTTGATCCAACGTTACCCAGATAGAATCGTAACGACCAATGCACGCCTTTCGGAAATGGATGTAATAGAGAATGTTTGGAAAATTGTTAGGTCTCGACTGATGTAATGTATGTATTCATGGTATAATAAAGGGAAAGAGGGAAAAAAGGAGAGATGACCGTGAAATTAATAGTAGCAGTTGTTCAGGATCAGGATAGTAACCGTTTGTCGGCAGCATTGACGAAAAATGACTTTCGGGCGACTAAACTTGCAAGTACAGGCGGGTTTCTAAGGTCGGGAAATACGACATTCCTAATCGGTACAGATGACAGTCTAGTTGAGAAAGCTTTAGAACTTATCCGAGAAAATTGTCGTTCACGGGATCAGATGGTTGCTCCGGTTTCACCAATGGGCGGCAATGCAGATTCTTATATTCCCTATCCTGTAGAAGTGGAAGTTGGAGGAGCAACTGTATTTGTTCTGCCAATTGAACACTTTCATCACTTTTAACATCCTGCACCTTAATGGCAAATTACGAGACTTTTAGATGAACTATCGACTTCTTCTATCTGAATGTCACGTAATTTGCTTAATGAGTTAGGGTGTTTATCAAAACTCTATCATTGAAAGATTAATTTATCCGTGTATTCATGAGTAAACACGGTTTTTTGAAACACGGAGGTGTGAATCACATTGGAAAATAAAGAACAATATAATATTATTAACCGTCAAAAACCAGTCATTGATAGGCTGAGTGCATCATACAAAAATGGCAGAATTGGACATGCATATCTGTTTGATGGCGAGCATGGGACGGGAAAAGAAGCGACTGCATTCTATTTTGCTAAACTGCTTTTATGTAAAAATCCCGAAGATTATCGTCCGTGTGAAGACTGTAATTCTTGCAGACGCGTTACGAATGGAAATCATCCAAATGTAACAATTACCCGACCTGATGGACAACAAATAAAAAAAGATCAGATAGATGAGCTTATAATGGAAATGACGAAAAAAGGTTATGAACAAGGTAGAAAAATTTACATCGTTTCACGTGCAGACCGGATGAATAGTTCATCAGCAAATACGCTATTAAAGTTTTTGGAAGAACCAGATGGTGATGTCACGGCAATTTTATTGACTGATTCCTATCAGTCAATGTTGCCAACGATACGGTCTCGTTGCCAGCGTATTTCATTTCTTCCGCCTTCTCGGGAAATGATGATTTCAGAACTTGTTGAAAAAGGAATAACAACTTCGATGGCGGCTACTGTCACGATGGTAACTGCCGATATAGAGGAAGCTATTCTCATCGCCCAAGATGATGCATTTGCGCATATGCGAAAAACAGTGTTAAAATTGATTATGGCATCAGAACGAAATGTTCATGAGGCGTTGTTGTTCATCCAATCGGATTGGTCTCGTCATATAAAAGAAAAAGATGATACAGACCGTGCGCTTGATTTATTGTTATATGCATATCGAGATATTGTTGTATTTAAAACGGGATTGCAATCGATCCCGACGTATCCGGACCAGCAAGAATTTTTCAAAGGCCTGGCGATGAAAATGACGTATAACGAACTTTCTGTCACGATGGAAGCCATTCTACAGGCGAAGAGGCAGATGCATGGCAATATGAATCGAATGCTTCTTATGGAACAACTGGTGCTCAACATGCAGGAGGGGTTACTCGTTGTATAAAGTAGTAGGAGTCCGTTTTAAAAAAGCGGGTAAAATATATTATTTCGATCCACTTGATTTTGAACTAAATATAGACGAATACGTAATTGTTGAAACAGCACGCGGGGTCGAATACGGAAAAGTAGTTATACCTGCGAGAGAAGTTGGCGAAAATGATGTTGTCTTGCCATTAAGAAAAGTGGTTCGCCCTGCTTTGGAGGGAGACATCGAAAAAGTAGATGAGAACCGACAAGAGGCTGAAAAGGCATTCAATACAGGGGTCAGTAAGATTTCCGAACATAATCTCGAAATGAAGCTCGTTGACGTTGAATATACATTCGATCGAAATAAGATTGTCTTTTATTTCACAGCAGAAGGTCGGGTCGACTTTCGAAATCTTGTTAAGGACCTCGCATCTATTTTTCGCACCCGCATCGAATTGCGACAAATCGGTGTAAGAGACGAGGCAAAAATGCTTGGCGGTATTGGTCCGTGCGGTCGAATGCTCTGCTGCTCAACATTCCTTGGTGACTTTGAACCCGTTTCAATAAAGATGGCAAAAGATCAAAATCTATCGCTAAATCCTTCAAAAATTTCGGGATTATGCGGGCGTCTCATGTGTTGCTTGAAATATGAGAATGACGATTATGAAGAAGCCAAAAAAATGATGCCTGATATCGGGGCGCGTATTGATACGCCTGAAGGACCTGGAAGGGTTGTTGGCTTGAACTTACTGGAACGTCTTCTACAAGTTAGATTATTAGATGAAGAGCATGTTCTTGAGTACACTTTGGAAGAAATTATGGATCCGAAAAATAAGATGGTCCATTTAATAAAATGATGGAGGTGGAATAGTTGAAAGAAAGGAATTTTCTGGACAGAGTAATGGAGTTTGAGCAACAGCTGGACTCCATGAGTATACAATTCCGCGAATTGATGGGATTCATCGCTGAGATGACGGAAGAGAACCATTCGCTTCAACTTGAAAACCATCATCTACGAAAACGGCTTGAAGATATGGATAAACAAAATGAAAAGAATTTGCAAAAACAGCAACATGAGAAGAAGACAAATGCGGTTGATGTGGGAGAAGGCGTTGATAACCTTGCTCGGCTTTATAATGAAGGGTTTCATGTTTGCAATGTTCATTATGGAAGCATTCGAAAAGGAGAAGACTGCCTGTTCTGTTTGTCTTTTTTAAATAAACAAAATGTATGAAATTAGCCGATCCTATTGTAACGTAGGCATCGGCTTTTTCATGTGGAGGGCGTATTGGTTTGACGGTATTAAAAGGTGATGAACGACTGGATTATTTATTGGCGGAAAACTTGAGGATTATTCAAAGCCCATCAGTTTTTTCATTTTCACTGGATGCGGTATTACTAGCAAGATTTGCGCATGTTCCTGGACGTTTGGGAAAAGTGGTTGATCTTTGTGCAGGAAATGGTGCAATACCGCTATTTCTGAGTGCGCGAACAAAAGCGCAGATAACGGCTATCGAGTTGCAAGAGCGATTGGCGGATATGGCAGAGAGAAGTGTCCAGTACAATAAGCTTGAAGCGCAATTAAAAATAATAAATGACGACGTTATCGGCATTGCAGAAAAAATTGGGTATGATAAATATGACTTGGTGACGTGTAATCCTCCTTATTTTCCCGCACATGAAGCAAGTGAGAAAAACTTACTCGAGACAATCGCAATTGCACGACATGAGATTTACTTAACATTAGACCAAGCGATACAATCCGCCAGCGGGCTTTTAAAACAAGGGGGGCGGGCAGCATTTGTCCATCGGCCGGGTCGTTTACTTGATATTGTTACATCGATGCGCGCCCATCGCATTGAACCGAAACGAATTCAATTGGTCTATTCAAAAGCGGGGAAAGACGCAAATACATTATTAATCGAAGGTACGAAAGACGGCAAGCCCGATTTGAAAATACTTCCGCCGCTCTATGTGTACGATACAAACGGCGATTATACAGAAGAAGTGAGGCGTTTACTTTATGGAGAAAACAGCTGAACATCTTTTTTATGTGCTTGAATGTAAAGATGGCTCGTACTACGCGGGTTATACAAATAACTTAGAGCGTCGAGTGCGTGTACATAATGAAGGCAAAGGTGCCAAATACACGAGAGCGAAGCGTCCAGTACGCTGTATTTATTTTGAAGAGTTTGAAACCAAGAGGGCGGCAATGCAAGCGGAGTATCAGTTTAAGCAATTAACTAGAGATGCGAAGGAACGTTATATTGAAAAGGAGGTCGCTGGCAATGAAATCACAAAAAAGTGCTGAATTGAATGGCGGGAAATTATTTTTAGTTGGCACCCCGATCGGTAATCTTGAAGATATAACATTCAGAGCGATTCGCATATTAAACGAAGTAGATGCAATTGCTGCAGAAGATACGCGAAACACGATTAAATTATGCAATCACTTTGAGATAAAAACCTCATTAATAAGTTATCATGAACATAATTTAGAAGCTGGCGGAGAAAAGATACTGACGATGCTTGCAAACGGCCAATCAGTTGCGCTTGTTAGCGATGCCGGTATGCCTTGTATTTCTGATCCGGGGGCAGATATTGCAAGTAAAGCCATTAAAGCTGGATTCGACGTCGTTCCAGTTCCAGGCGCGAACGCAGCCATTAGTGCATTAGTAGCTTCTGGATTAACTTCTCAACCCTTTATGTTTTTCGGTTTTTTATCGCGCAATAAAAAAGAACGTCGCGCCGAAATCGAAAAATTAAAGAATCGTGAAGAAACTATTTTGTTATACGAAGCACCTCATCGGCTAAAAGAAACATTGCAGGCATTAAGTGAACAAGTTGAAGGAACTAGAGAAATTGTTTTAGCGCGTGAATTAACGAAGCGATTTGAGGAGTTTTTACGCGGAACGCTTGAGGAAGCCGTCAATTGGGTACAATCAAATAATATACGCGGTGAATTTTGCATTGTTCTTGAAGGAAATGATGGTGCGGACTTAGAAGAGATAGAAGTGGCTTGGTGGGACGGACTTAGTGTTTCAGAACATGTTTATGAAATAATTGAAAGAAAAGGAATTCGATCGAAGGAGGCCATTCGGGAAGTGGCAAGTGAGCGGACGATGAGCAGGCGCGATGTGTACAGGGAGTTTCACGTGGAAGAGAAATAAAAAATCCGAAACGGGTTTCCGTCTCGGCTAATCATCACATTATTCGCTTATACTATCTTGAATTTCCGCAACAAGCTGTTTTGCACCTTCTGGACTTAAAATCAAGTTTCCATCAAGTAGACTTAAATTATCATCTGATACAGTACCGGTAATCGAGCAAGTCATATTCGGCATATATTTCTTCAAAATAATTTTATCTTCATCGACGTAAATTTCTAGGGCATCCTTTTGTGCAATTCCAAGTGTTCGACGTAATTCGATAGGGATAACTACGCGCCCGAGTTCATCGACCTTTCTTACGATACCAGTAGATTTCATTAGAAGAACTCCTTCCCCAACAGTTAATTTAAATTCTTTTTTGACAATTCTGCATTTGTTATTGTCTGTCATTAATCATAACAATTCATCTAATTGTCGTCAATCAAAAAAACTTGAATTCGTTGTATTATTTATATAAATTAATATACTATGAATAATAATTTGAAGGCACTTAGCATGTGAAAGTGATAACACACGCTAAATGATTAACGTTGTATCAATTTAATTACTTCGATAGAATAGAATTACATACTATATTACTGGAGGAATTTTCGTGGTTAAACAAAAAGAAACGTTTTACATTACAACACCTATTTATTATCCAAGTGGAAAATTCCATATCGGCACGGCCTATACGACCGTTGCTTCTGATGCGATGGCGCGTTATAAACGACTGCGCGGGTATGATGTTCGCTTTTTAACAGGCATGGACGAGCACGGTCAGAAAATTCAAGAGGTGGCTGAGGCAGCGGGACTTCCGCCGCAAGAATTTGTGGACGGCATTGCTGAAGGGGCTAAAAAGGTTTGGAGCCTCATGGATATTTCCTATGATGATTTTATCAGGACAACAGATGAACATCATAAAGCAAGCGTTGAAAAGATTTTTAAGATGTTTTTGGATAATGGGGATATTTATAAAGGAGAATACGAAGGTTGGCATTGTACGCCTTGCGAATCCTATTTTGCTGAAGCACAACTAGAAGATGGGAACTGCCCGGATTGCGGCCGTCCCGTTCAAAGAGTTAAAGAAGAGTCTTATTTCTTCAATATGAAAAAATATGCTGATCGTTTATTGGATTACTATAACGAGAATCCTCATTTTATAGAACCGGAATCTCGGAAAAATGAAATGATTAATAACTTTATCAAACCTGGACTTGAAGATTTGTCGGTTTCGCGGATGTCGTTTGACTGGGGCATAAAAGTTCCTGGCGATCCTAAACATGTCATTTATGTATGGGTTGATGCACTTACAAACTACATTACGACGCTTGGTTACGCGTCTGAAGACGATTCTTTATTCAATAAGTATTGGCCTGCAGATGTCCATGTTGTTGGAAAAGATATTGTTCGATTCCATACGATTTACTGGCCGATCTTTTTAATGGCGCTTGATTTGCCATTGCCGAAAAAGGTTTTTGCGCATGGATTTATCATGATGAGAGACGGAAAAATGTCGAAATCTAAAGGGAATGTTGTTTATCCGGAGATGCTCGTTGAGCGCTATGGACTGGATGCGACACGTTATTTCCTTTTACGCGAGTTGCCATTTGGACAAGACGGTGTTTTTTCACCAGAGTCGTTTGTTGAACGAACGAATTATGATCTTGCGAACGATTTAGGGAATCTGTTAAATCGAACGGTGTCGATGATCAATCAATACTTTGATGGCTCTGTCCCTACTGAAGGTTTGATTGAAACAGATTACGATCAGTCATTGACTGATTTCATGAAATTAACAGTAGAAAAATATGAAGCTTCTATGGAAGAGATGCAATTTAGCACTGTACTTGGAGACTTGTGGGCGCTTGTTTCACGGACGAATAAATATATCGATGAAACGACGCCGTGGGTTTTGGCGAGAGATGAAAAAGAACGCGGGAAACTTGCATCCGTAATGTCCCATCTTGTAGCTTCATTACGACATATTGCGGTCTTGTTGCAACCATTTATGACAAATTCCCCTAAAAGTATTATTGAGCAGCTGGGTCTTGAAGAGGATTCGCTTAAATGGGAAACGCTTGGCGATTTCAATCACGTTAAAGCTGGCGTAAAAGTCGTTGAAAAAGGTGTTCCGATTTTCCCGAGACTAGATGCTGAGGTAGAAATTGAGTATATTCGCGAACAGATGGCTGTTACTGCCCCGAAAGAAGCGAAAGAGTCGAAAGAAGTCGAATATCAAGAAGTTAGCGATGAAATCACGTTCGAGGATTTCATGAATGTTGATTTGCGTGTTGCAACGGTGACGGCATGCGAAAAAATTCCTAAAACAGATAAGTTATTAAAACTGCAACTTGATCTTGGATTTGAACAACGACAAGTCGTATCAGGCATTGCCGAGCATTACGAGCCGGAAGCATTGATAGGTGAGAAGGTAATTGTTGTTGCCAATTTAAAACCTGTGAAGTTGCGCGGTGAATTGTCCCAGGGGATGATTCTAGCAGGAAGTTCTGATGGTGTCTTAAAGCTTGCCACAGTCGATCCAGCGCTTGAAAATGGAGCACCAGTTAAATAAATTGAAAGTGGCGGCTTTTCCATATGGGGAGGTCGCCGTTTTTTAATTCCCAAAAGTAATATGACGATATAATACAATGTTTTATAAAGATTGTAATGAAAACGTAATATTAATGTGAAGAAAGAAATATTTGGCTAGACTATGATTATTTATGTTATGAGGAGAGAGATTTTATGTATATAGATACGCACGTCCATTTAAATGCAGATCAATATGATGAAGATGTTGACGAGGTGATTACGCGGGCGCTCGACGCTGGTGTAACGAAAATGGTTGTCATTGGATTCGATCGTAAAACAATTAATCGGGCAATGGAGCTCGCGGAGCGCTACCCGTTCATATATGCTGTTGTCGGTTGGCATCCGGTTGATGCAATCGATTGTACAGAAGAAGACCTGGAGTGGATTGAGTCGCTTGCAGCGCATCCTAAGGTGGTCGGCATTGGGGAAACCGGACTAGACTATCATTGGGACAAGTCTCCAAAGGATGTTCAACAAGAAGTCTTCAGGAAGCAAATTCAACTTGCTAAAAAAGTCAATCTGCCAATTATTATTCATAACCGAGATGCGACTGCGGATGTTGTTCGTATTTTGAAAGAAGAAAAGGCAGAAACGACAGGCGGCATTATGCATTGTTTTGGTGGAAGTGTTGAAACTGCAAAAGAATGCATCGCAATGAATTTTATGATTTCACTTGGCGGTCCTGTAACATTTAAAAATGCAAAAACGCCAAAAGAAGTCGCGACAGAAATTCCGTTGGACAAGTTATTAATCGAAACAGATGCACCGTATTTGACGCCGCATCCATATCGCGGAAAACGCAATGAACCCGTATATGTGAAACTAGTAGCAGAAGAAATTGCAAACTTAAAAGGGTTGCCGGTTGAGGCGATTGCAAAAGCGACAACGGAAAACGCGTTGAAAACATTTAATATAAATGAATAAAATGGTAATAAAGTTTCCATACTTTGCATATAAGGCACTTCCTTATTCTACTAATAAATGAATCTCTATTGGTTGACATGCAAAATAGTAACCTATATAATCACACAGGTGATAGAGGAGGAGTTTTTTTCATGCTAAGTAGTATTATGAAAAGCCTATTCTTTAAGTCATTGAGGAGTCAACAAATCGCGACATTTATCATCATTCCTGCGGTACTTGTTCTGGTTATTTCCCTAGCGCTTTATGAGGGAAATAAAAAATCAGTAACGCTTGTCGTAAATGGTGAGACTGAAGAAGTTAAAACATATGCATCGACCGTTGGAAAACTTCTGTCTGAAAGTGAATTAGTATTTTCAGAACATGATAGTGTTAGCCCCTCAATAGAATCCCCAATCGAAAATGGTTCATTGGTCAAGTGGGAACAGGCGAAGAAGGTAGCAATTGAAGTTGATAATAAAGAAGACATATATATTTGGACGACGGAAAAAACGGTGGGCAATGTATTGGCAGAAGCCGATATAGAATTGTCTGAGTTTGATAAAGTCAGTCCTAGTTTAGATGCGAAGCTAAACGAGAATAGTAATATTTCCGTTGAAAAAGCGTATGACTTTACGTTGATTGATGGAAAAGAGAAGAAAAAGTATTGGTCAACTTCGACTACGGTCGCTGACTTTTTAAAGAGAGAAGATATTCAATTGAACGAGTTTGACCGCTTGGAAGGTAAGAAAGATGATATTATTCAGCCGGGATCAACTGTTGAAATTGTACGAGTGGAAAAAGTCACCGATGTAGTGGAAGAGTCAGCAGAATTTGCTGTTGAAACACGTAATGATAAAGATTTGCTTAAAGGACGCGAAAAAGTCGTTCAAGAAGGCGAAAAAGGGAAAATCGCACGGGAGTTTGAAGTTGTCATGGAAAACGGCAAAGAAGTTTCCAGAAAAATGACAAGTGAAAAAACACTCAAAGAACCGGTTAAAAAAGTCGTTGCGGTAGGAACTAAAGTAATTGTCGCAAGTGCGGCACCGGCTGCTAAAAGTGCAACGCCGGCTGCTAACAAAGCAAAACCAAAAGCGAAAAGTAACGGTAGTGTTGGTGTTTCGCGGAGTAAATCGGCGGAGTCATCCAGCAGCAAAGAATTTTACGTATCGGCAACAGCTTATACGGCCTATTGCAATGGTTGTTCTGGGATTACATCAACAGGTATCAACTTGAAAAACAATCCGAATTTAAAAGTGATTGCTGTTGATCCGTCTGTCATTCCGATAGGTTCCAAGGTTTGGGTTGAAGGTTACGGCCATGCGATTGCTGGAGATACAGGTGGAGCTATTAAAGGGAAGAAAATTGATCTGCATTTCCCAACGAAAGAAGCCGCATATAAATTTGGTCGTAAACAAGTGAAGATAAAAATCATTGATTAAAAGATATCCGTAGGACGATATACTGTCCTGCGGATTTTTGTGTTATCTTTTACATCTTCTTGTATGCAGGGTAGAATTATGTGAAGAATGGTATGGAAAGAGGACGGCTTGTGAATATAAAAGAGGTTATTGTTGTCGAAGGAAAATCGGATACGGTAGCTGTTAAAAGGGCGACGGGCGCAGATACGATTGAAACAAATGGATCTGCTATTGATGAAAATACGCTTATACGCATTCAACATGCCGAGGACGTTCGTGGTGTCATTGTATTCACCGACCCCGATTACCCCGGAAGAAGAATACGTGCCATCATAGAAGAACGAATTCCGACAGTGAAACATGCATTTCTTGCCAAGAAAAAAACAATTGCAAAAAACGGCAAAGGACTTGGAATTGAACACGCGTGCGATGAAGATATACGCGAAGCGATTCGATCCGTCTATACCACGGAAGACTGCCCGGTTGTCGAGATTTCACTTGTTGACTTAATGGAAGCAAATCTGATTGGACATCCGAATGCGCGGCGACGTAGGGATCGTCTAAGCGATTTACTGCAAATAGGTCAAGTAAATGGAAAAGGTTTGAAAAAGCGTCTAGAAATGTTTCGAATTAGCAAAGAGAAATTAGATGATACATTGAAAGTTCTCGATGAGGAGGAAGAAAAAAATGACTAAAGATATTGCGACTCCGATGAGGACAAAAGAAATTTTGGAACGCCACGGCTTTTCATTCAAAAAAAGCTTGGGACAGAATTTTTTAATTGATCCGAACGTATTGGAAAATATTGTTACCAATGCTCAGTTATCCAAAACTATGGGCGTGATTGAGATTGGACCGGGTATCGGCGCGCTAACTGAACATTTGGCTAGGGCCGCTAAAAAGGTAGTTGCGTTTGAAATCGATGGGCGTCTGTTGCCTGTTCTTGAAGACACCATGTCTCCGTATGACAATGTTACGGTGATTCATCAAGATATACTTGAGACTAATTTAATGCAAGCAATGGAAGAACATTTTGCAGGATTTGACGAAGTTGTCGTCGTAGCAAACCTTCCGTACTATGTAACGACTCCAATTATTATGAAGTTTTTGCTCGAAAAAATACCGATTTCGGGCATGATTATTATGATGCAAAAAGAAGTCGCAGATCGAATAACGGCAAGTCCAGGTACAAAAGCATATGGTTCATTGTCGATTGCAATTCAATACTATATGGATGCTGAAGTGGCGATGATTGTCCCGAAAACAGTGTTTATGCCTCAACCGAATGTGGAGTCTGCGGTTCTCCGCTTGACGAGAAAAGCAACACCGCCAGCGGAAGTGATTGATGAAGACTTCCTGTTCCGCATTTCTCGAGGATCTTTTGTTCAGCGGCGCAAAACCATCTTAAATAATTTGCAGTCTTCTTTAATGGATGGAAAGCTGAAAAAAGAGTTGATTGTCGAAGCGTTGGGACGCGCAAATATTGAACCGGGCAGAAGAGGAGAAACATTGTCGGTTGAAGAATTTGCAACGCTATCGAACGAATTGTATAAGGACTTTTTTGCTGAATCAAATAAAGGGTGAAATTATGTCATTTTTTAGTGGAAATCTCTTTTATGACGAAAAATGATTGACAAAGATATTGCTACATTGTTAAAATTAACGATTTAATTGACAGAAATCTTTGAATGTGTTATAGTTATATGTAGTGAGGTGTTAGCGAAATGCCAAAAACATTAGCGGACATTAAGAATTTATTGGATTCTCATCTTGGAAAACGTTTGCACTTAAAGGTAAACGGTGGCCGGAGAAGAACGATTGAAAGAACTGGTGTCTTGAGTGAAACGTACCGAGCAGTATTTGTTGTGGAACTGGACCAGGAAGAAAATGCATTTGAACGAGTGTCTTATAGCTATGCGGATATTTTAACCGATGCGGTTGAAATAACTGTAATGGACGGATCGGATCAAACAGCATTCATCGTCAAATAATTTCAGCACTCATGAATTGATTATTTTTTACAGTACGAGCACCTATCAAGCATTCGATTTCAGGATGCCTTGATAGGTGTTTTTTCCTTGTTTAGACTCATACTACGAATGTCAGCCGAAAAGGAGGAAAACCGAATGGCGAGAAAACGCGGAATAATGTCTGAGCAACTGAAAGAAGAAATTGCCAAAGAGCTTGGATTTTACGATGTTGTTGAGCGAGAAGGTTGGGGCGGCATTAAGGCAAGAGATGCTGGTAATATGGTGAAGCGTGCTATTGAAATGGCAGAACGTGGCGTTTCTGAAGGCAAAGGATCATCGTAACATTCCCAAAGTCCAAAAAGGTTGACAATTAATGAGGATTGTCTGGTCGTTATCGCCTGATAACGGTTGGACAGTCCTTTTTTAAATAAATCGGGTGCAACTTAATGCATTCCTAACATCGTATGGTAAAATAGGGAATAAAGACATTCAATACTGGAGGGAGCCGGATGCTGCTCTATGAGAAGGCGCCAGCTAAAATAAACTTGACGCTCGATGTATTACATAAACGCGATGACGGTTTTCACGAAGTTGAAATGGTGATGACAACTGTCGATTTGGCGGATAGAGTCTGGTTTCGTTCCAGGGAAGATGGACGGATTGTGATAAAAACATCCGAGCCTTTTATCCCGACCGATCGAAAAAACTTGGCTTATCAAGCGGCGGAATTATTAAAACGAATATATCAGATTAATGATGGAGTAGAAATTATTCTGGAGAAAAGTATCCCGGTTGCAGCAGGGCTTGCAGGCGGCAGTTCTGACGCGGCAGCTACACTTCGAGGGCTAAACCGGCTATGGAAGCTCAACCTCAGCTTAGATAGACTAGCAGAGCACGCGGCGGAAGTCGGTTCGGATGTTTCGTTTTGCGTTTATGGTGGAACAGCGCTTGCAACGAGTCGCGGGGAAGTCATTCAAAACCTGCCCACGCCGCCGAATTGCTGGGTCATTTTAGCAAAGCCATCGATTTCAGTTTCTACAGCCGATATATACGGTAATTTGAAAATCGATGCCTTAAATCATCCCGATACATCGGGCATGATAGAGGCATTAGAAACTGCGAACTATGAAAGCATGTGCGCAAAGCTCGGCAATGTGTTGGAGCCAATAACGATGAAGCTTTACCCCGAGGTTGTTATTCTAAAAGAGCAAATGAAAAAATTTGGTGCAGATGCTGTACTAATGAGTGGGAGCGGTCCGACAGTTTTTGGTTTGGTTAAACACGAATCAAGGGTGCCGCGTATTTATAATGGATTAAAAGGATTTTGCCGGGAAGTATATGCGATTCGAATGATTGGTGAACGGCATTCCCTTGATTAAACACGTATGTTTGTGATAATCTACCTATAAACATTCGTGCCTTAGGAGTTGGTCGCATGAAATGGAAAAGAAGTGAAAGACTCGTTGATATGACACAGCATTTGTTGGATAGTCCGCATGAACTAATTCCACTGACATTCTTTTCCGAACGTTATCAATCGGCGAAGTCTTCTATAAGCGAAGACCTTACGATTATTAAAGAAACGTTTGAAAAAAAGGGAACAGGGAAATTGATGACGGTGACTGGCGCGGCAGGCGGCGTAAAATACATACCCCAAATGTCTGATGCAGATATCCAGAATGTCATGAGAACCCTCATAGGCGAACTCAGCCATTCTGATCGACTGTTGCCGGGCGGCTATTTATTTATGGCAGATCTTCTAGGAAATCCTCGGCTTATGAATCAAATCGGTAAAGTTTTCGCATCGGCATTCGCTGAAAAAGATATAGATGTGATTATGACAGTTGCAACGAAAGGGATTCCAATCGCAAATGCGATTGCGCGTCATCTTAATATTCCTGTTGTCATTGTTCGTCGCGATAGTAAAGTAACGGAAGGGTCCACTGTAAGTATTAACTATGTTTCAGGGTCAACACGTCGAATACAAACAATGGTATTATCAAAAAGAAGCATGCTCAGTGGACAAAATGTACTCCTAACCGATGACTTCATGAAAGCGGGCGGAACGATGTTAGGCATGAAAAGCCTAGTCGAAGAATTCGATTGCAAACTCGCTGGAATTGCTGTTCTCGTTGAGGCGGAACACCATGAGGATATCCTTGTCGATGAGTATCTTTCACTTGCGAAACTTTGCGAAGTGAATGAGAAAAGTCGTACAATTAAAATTAGTGAAGGTAACTATTTTGCGGAGGGTGGAAAATAATATGAAATATGTAGCGACAGACAAAGCGCCAGCAGCATTTGGCCCGTATGCACAAGCAGTAAATGTCAATGGATTCATTTATACGTCAGGTCAAATCCCGGTGACGACAGATGGTTTACTTATTGAAGGGACAATTGAAGAGCAGACGCATCAAGTTTTTGCAAACTTGAAAGCAATTTTAGAAGAAGCGAATTCATCACTCGAAAAAGTTGTAAAAGCGACAGTCTTTTTAACGGACATGGACAACTTCGTTGCTGTAAATGATATTTACGCAGAGCATTTCGGCACGCATACACCTGCACGTTCTTGTGTTCAAGTTGGCAGACTGCCAAAAGATGCACAAATTGAAATTGAAGTTATCGCGCTAGCGGGCGAATAATCACAAAAAATTCCGTCTGGATTCATATCCAGACGGATTTTTTAATTTAATTACATAATTATGTTAATTTAAGAAGGGAATATCTTTCTTTTGTTGAATAGTGTTTAAAGGCACTATAAATAGAAAGAAGGAGTGGGGCAAGAGATGAAAGTAACAGATGTTAGGTTAAGGAGAGTAGATACGGAAGGCAGAATGAGGGCAATCGCGTCGATAACGTTTGAGGAAGCATTTGTCGTTCACGATATCCGGGTAATTGACGGCAATGATGGGTTATTCGTTGCGATGCCAAGTAAACGGACACCAGATGGAGAATTTCGCGATGTCGCCCATCCTATTAATTCCACTATGCGGTTAATCGTCCAAGACGCGGTACTTGCAGCGTATCATTTATCAGCCGAAGAGGATGCTGTCCTGGAAGAGGCAAATGTCTAACGCAATTATAAAAATATATTTCCATGATCAATATTGACTGCCTATAAACTTATAGGCAGTTTTTCCACTGCCTAAAAAACAACTATGCCCTTTACGACAGGTTTTTTATTGAATTGTTCGAATTAAAAAACACAATAATAAAATACTTAAATTGAAATGTCAATAGAAGACGGTTGAAAAAAATGAAGTTTTCCGCTATAGTCAAGAGTGAATAAAGTGGGATTGCTATCGATTTTTATCCTAAAATAAAGAGGGTTACGCTTAAAGCCCTTTCAATTTGGAGGCTAGTCTATGTCGAATACATATGCCATCGTTCTCGCCGCGGGACAAGGTACGCGAATGAAATCTGATTTATACAAAGTGCTCCATCCCGTCTGCGGAAAGCCGATGGTTGCACATGTAATAGATAATATAAAAAAACTTGAAGCAAAACGGATTGTCACCATTGTTGGTCACGGTGCCGAACAAGTAGAGCAAACACTTGGCGCTAAAAGTGAATATGTCTTACAAGAAGAACAACTAGGAACTGCGCATGCCGTCGGGCAAGCTGAAGGTGCACTAGGAAATCTTGAAGGGACAACGATTGTTGTTTGCGGGGATACACCGTTAATCCGCTCAGAAACGATGGATGCCTTAATTGCCCATCATAATGAATCAGGAGCAAAAGCGACGATTTTGACAGCGAATGCCGATGATCCAACGGGTTACGGACGAATCGTTCGCGGGGAAGACGGTCAGGTACTTCGTAATGTCGAACATAAAGATGCAACAGAAGAAGAACTAGTAGTAACAGAAATAAATACGGGAACGTATTGTTTTGATAATAAATCCTTGTTTGAAACATTGAAAAAAGTAACTAACGATAATGCCCAAGGCGAGTATTACCTTCCGGATGTTATTGGAATTTTACAAGCTGAAGGTGCGCGCGTTTCAGCCCATGTAACGAATGATTTCAGCGAAACGCTTGGCGTGAATGATCGTGTTGTATTATCTCAAGCGGAAAGCGTCATGCGAAATCGTCTAGCAGAAATGCATATGCGAAACGGCGTAACAATTATCAATCCTGAAAACACGTACATTAGTGCGGATGCTGAAATAGGTCGCGATACGATTTTACAGCCAGGGACAATGATTGAAGGTGCTACGAAAATAGGTGAAGGATGTACGATTGGTCCGAACAGTCAAATCGTTAATAGCGTAATTGGCAACGAGACGACGATTCATTCATCAGTCATTGAGGAAAGTAGCATAGGTTCAAATACTGCAGTTGGCCCATTTGCACATATTCGTCCAGAATCCAATTTGGGCAATCGTGTAAGAATCGGCAACTTCGTTGAAGTGAAAAAATCGACACTTGGCGATGACAGTAAATCAGCGCACTTAAGTTATATTGGGGATGCGATTGTCGGTTCAAATGTAAACTTTGGATGCGGTACAATCGTGGTCAACTACGATGGTAAGAAAAAGCATACAACGGTTGTTGAAGATAATGCCTTTATTGGTTGCAATTCAAACCTTGTTTCACCGGTGACAGTCGGGAAAGGCGCTTATGTCGCCGCCGGTTCGACAATAACGAAAGATGTTCCAGAAGACTCACTTGCAATAGCTCGAGCGCGTCAAGACAATAAAGACGGCTATGTTTCAAAACTAAAACTCAATTAAACGGGGGACCATAATGGCTAATCATTATTCAAATGACAAACTAAAGATATTTTCTTTGAATTCCAACGAAACACTTGCACGGGAGGTTTCTGAAGAAATTGGACGTCCACTAGGAAAATGTTCTGTTAAACGATTTAGTGACGGTGAAGTCCAAATCAATATTGAAGAAAGTATCCGCGGCTGTGATGTCTTTGTAATCCAATCTACGTCGGACCCTGTCAATGAACACTTGATGGAATTATTAATTATGATTGATGCACTCAAACGTGCCTCTGCTCGAACGGTTAATGTCGTCAATCCATATTACGGTTATGCGCGCCAAGACAGAAAAGCACGTCCGCGTGAACCGATTACAGCAAAGTTGGTAGCAAATTTGCTTGAAACAGCAGGAGCCAATCGTGTCATCGCAATCGATTTGCATGCCCCTCAAATTCAAGGGTTCTTCGATATTCCAATTGATCATTTAGTTGCGGAACCGATTTTGACGGAATACTTCGAGCAAAAAGGCTTTAAAAAAGATGAACTTGTTATAGTATCACCTGATCACGGTGGCGTGACGCGTGCGCGAAAAATGGCGGATCGTATGAAAGCACCGATTGCGATTATCGACAAACGTCGTCCGCGTCCGAATGTCGCGGAAGTAATGAGTATTGTTGGCCAAGTAGACGGTAAAATTGCGATTCTTATCGACGACATTATTGACACGGCTGGTACAATCACAGTGGCAGCAGACGCGCTAATTGAAAGTGGTGCAAAAGCGGTGTACGCATGCTGTACCCACCCAGTATTGTCAGGACCAGCAATCGAACGCATCGATAATTCTCAAATTCTTGAACTTGTCGTGACAAATTCAATTGAACTTCCTGCACATAAACATTCACCAAAAGTAAAACAACTTTCCATTGCAAAATTGCTTGGAAATGCAATTGTTCGTGTTTTTGAAGAAAAATCAGTAAGTACGCTATTTGATTGACAAGTCTAGGTGTATACTGTAACCTATAGAACAGTCTAAAATATATAAAATTAAGTTAAAATACAAACATATTTGGAAAGGTGACTATGTAAAATGAGTACAACAATACAGTCCGAACTTAGAGTAAAAGGACAACACTCAACAATTACTGAATTAAGAGCTGCTGGTTTCGTACCAGCTGTTGTATATGGTTTTGAAACGGAGGCAACTCCAATTTCTGTAAGTGAACGCGACCTACTTAAAACATTGCGTGTAACAGGACGTAACGGAGTTATGAAACTTCAAGTAGATGGCAACGAAGTAAACGTCGTGTTAAACGATTATCAAGCGGATCCATTAAAAGGCACAGTCCTGCATGCGGATTTCTTGGCAATCAACATGACTGAAGAACTAGAAGTTAGTGTCCAAATCAATCTCGTTGGAGAGTCAAAAGGCGAGAAAGAAGGCGGAATCATTTCACAACCGAACTGGGAGTTGGATATCAAAGTTAAACCAACTGACATTCCAGAATCATTTGACATTGACATTTCCGACCTAGAAATCGGCGATACGATTACAGTAGCGGATATCCGTGAAAAATCTAAATATGAAATTTTGAGTGAAGATGAGTATGCACTTGTAACGATTTCAGCTCCACGTTCAGAAGAAGAGCTTGAGGCACTTGATGAGGCTACTGAAGATGTAAGCGCAGAGCCTGAAGTAATTGGCGAAGACAAAGCAGACGAAGAATAATAGTAAGAAATGGCGTGCGGTTCTCCGCACGCCTCTTTTCTATTTCTATATAGTATCAGCACAATTACAAAAGGAAGAGAAAATTAATGAAAATGATAATTGGTTTGGGAAATCCGGGAAAGAAGTATGAAAAAACACGACATAATATTGGTTTTCATGTCATCGATGAACTTGCAAAACGATTAAGTTCACCACCGATGCAGTCGAAATTTAATGGCATGTATTCGGTTATCCATCATTCGGGTAAAAAAATCATTCTTGTTAAACCGCTTACTTTTATGAACTTATCGGGCGAATGTGTTCGGCCGTTAATGGATTATTATAATGTGGATCTTGATCAAATCGTCGTTATTTACGATGACTTGGACTTTTCTCCAGGTGAAATCCGACTACGTCAAAAAGGAAGTGCAGGCGGCCATAATGGTATGAAATCGCTCATAGCACATCTTGGAACAGATAAATTCAACAGAATCCGCATGGGAATTGGGAGACCGACGAATGGCATGAAAGTTTCGGATTATGTACTTTCAAATTTCCCGAAAGATGAGGAATCTATTATTGGTGAAGCAGTCTTAAAAAGTGCAGAGGCTTGTGAAGAATGGATTGATGCACCTTTTCTAGATGTCATGAATAATTTTAATGGTAAGTAGAGAATAATAACGTCACTTATCGCCTATACTTTGAGAAAAGGGAGCGGGTGACAAAGTGACAATTCGTTATCATTGCCGACACTGCAAAACAGAAATTGGTTCACTTCCGTTTGAATCGGCCAGGGAGACGCTTCGTCTATTGGAAGAATTGGATCGTAAAGAAGAAGAACGATTTCTAACGGTAGGAAAAGACGGGGATTTAACTGTTCGCTGCATATGTGAAGAATGTGAACATACCCTTCAAAGCAATCCGGATTATTATACATTTACTAAGTGGATTCAATAGGTTTTCGCTTTGGGCTTAAAAAGACGTCCAAAGCTTTTTCTGATTTTATTTTCGAGTGACCAAATAATTTTGTAAAAATAAAAAGTATCATTTAATCCCTTTTTAAAATGAAAGTTAGGTGTGTATATTGGAAGCGCTTGTTGATTTATATTTACAAAATAGCGAGATTACTAATCTTGTAGAAGAATTGAAAAAGGATGAAGACCGTCAACTTATCGCCGGGTTATCAGGCGGGGCCAAACCGGTCTTTTTTGAGTCTCTGCAAAAATCGATTGAAAAACCGATTCTCATCATTTCTCCAAACCTTTTGCAAGCACAGCGTACATATGAAGACTTAGTTAAAATGCTCGGTGCTTCTTCTGTTCGCCTTTATCCGGCTGAGGAACTCATTGCTGCTGACTTCTCAATTTCAAGCTATGAGCTACGAGCGCAACGGATTGAAACACTAGATCATATGGCGCGTGTCGGTAAAGGGATTTATATTACGCCAATTGCGGGAATGAGAAAGCTATTGCCAGGTAAAGATTCTTGGCTAAAAAATAGTTTACTAGTAGAAGAAGGAGCTACAATCGACGTTGATAATTGGTTGAATCAGCTAGTTGCCATGGGGTACTCGAGACAACCAATGGTTACGGCACCCGGCGAGTTCGCTCTTCGCGGAGGAATTTTGGATTTGTATCCAATCCATATGGAGGATCCGGTCAGAATTGAATTATTTGATACGGAAGTCGATTCAATTCGTACATTTTCCGCAGATAACCAGCGCTCAACTGGAAAGTTAGAAGCTCTTTCAATTTTGCCTGCTTCTGAGTTTGTATGGACAGAAGAGGACGTATTGACGATGGCTGAAAATCTCGAGGTAGCACTTGCGGAAAGTTTGAAGAAAATGAAAGACGCTGAAGCAAAAGAGCGCTTATTACAAAATATGACGGCTGACATTGCACAAATGAAAGACGGCTCGGCCCCTGAGGATGTTTTGAAATACGCATCCTTTTCTAAAAACCAACCAACAACATTAGGCGCATACCTTCCCCAAGAAGGCTTACTCGTATTTGATGAAATTGGGCGAATCACTGAAGTTCTAGAGTCCCTTGAAGTCGAGGAAGAGCAATGGTTTGCATCACTTCTCGAGGAAGGTAAAATTGTCCACTCGGCAAAACTATCTTTTACATTTAATGATTTAAAAAAACAACTGAACCAACAAAAACTCTATTTGTCATTATTCATTCGAACGATGCCTGGAATTGTTGTGAAGAAAACAATCACAGTTTCATGTAAACCGATGCAACAATTTCATGGTCAAATGCATTTACTCAAGAACGAGATGGACCGTTGGCGAGAAGGGCGTTACCATGTATTTCTAATTGCCGACGGGACCGAACGGATGCAGAAAGTGCAATCGATATTACAAGATTACGATATGGACGCTGATTTATCAGAAAGTGCATCCAATAGCGGAAGGGTTCAAATAATTGACGGCGATTTATCTGCCGGATTTGAATTGCCATTCCACCATATTGCCGTCATTACAGACGCCGAATTATTTAAAGGAAAACCGAAACGGCGAGCCCGTCCTCAAAAAATGTCGAATGCAGAACGGATAAAAAGTTATTCGGAAATCAAACCAGGTGATTATATCGTACATGCTCATCATGGAATTGGGCGTTATAAAAAGCTTGAAACACTAGAAGTTTCCGGTATCTATAAAGATTATCTTTATATAGAATACCGGGGTACGGATAAGTTATTTGTTCCAACCGATCAAATTGATCTGATTCAAAAATATATTGCTTCCGGAGAAAAAGAACCTACGCTGCACAAACTTGGCGGAGCGGCCTGGAAGCGTACGAAAAGCAAAGTTTCAGCCGCTGTTAAAGATATTGCAGATGACCTTATCAAACTTTATGCGGAGCGAGAATCCGAGGAAGGTCATGCTTTTGCCAAAGACGATGATATGCAAAGGTCCTTTGAAAATGCTTTCCCTTACGATGAGACAGAGGACCAACTCCGTTCAATCAAAGAAATAAAAGAGGATATGGAAAAACTGCGTCCGATGGATCGTCTGCTTTGCGGTGATGTTGGTTATGGAAAAACAGAAGTTGCAATTCGTGCGGCATTTAAAGCCGTGCTAGATGGTAAACAAGTGGCATTTCTAGTTCCGACAACAATTTTGGCGCAACAACATTATGAAACCATGAAGGAAAGATTTTCAGGCTTCCCTGTGGAAGTTTCCTTAATGAACCGTTTCCGAACTAAAAAGGAACAGACTGCCACATTGAAAGGGTTAAAAGCGGGGACAGTTGATATTGTCATAGGGACACATCGACTATTATCCAAGGATGTAGGTTACCGTGACCTAGGCCTGCTCGTCGTTGACGAGGAGCAAAGATTCGGGGTTACCCATAAAGAACGTTTAAAGCAGCTTAAAACGAATGTAGATGTCCTTACGCTCACGGCAACACCGATTCCTCGTACACTTCACATGTCCATGCTCGGCGTACGGGATCTCTCTGTAATTGAAACACCTCCCGCAAACCGTTTTCCAGTTCAAACCTATGTCATGGAACATAATTTTGCGCTGGTACGTGAAGCGATTGAACGCGAAATGGGGCGAGGCGGGCAAGTGTTTTATTTATACAATCGCGTAGAAGATATGGCAAAAAAAGTTGAGGAAATCAAACAACTTGTGCCCGAAGCTCGGGTTGGATTCGCCAACGGACAAATGGGTGAAGCTGCTCTTGAATCAACAATTTTAAGCTTCCTCGAAGGTGAATATGATGTTCTCGTCACTACGACGATAATTGAAACGGGAATTGACATACCGAATGTCAATACGTTGATTGTTCACGATGCTGATCGAATGGGTTTATCGCAGTTATACCAACTTCGCGGTCGTGTTGGTCGATCTAACCGAGTGGCATATGGATATTTTCTCTATCAGCGGGACAAAGTGTTAACAGAAGTAGCGGAAAGCAGATTGCAGGCAATTAAAGAATTTACTGAACTTGGATCCGGATTCAAAATTGCCATGCGCGATTTATCAATCCGCGGGGCTGGAAATTTACTTGGTTCCCAGCAACACGGCTTTATCGATTCTGTCGGCTTTGATTTATATTCGCAAATGTTGCAAGAGGCAATCGAAGAGAAACAAACGGGTATTGTCAAAGCAGATATTCCGGATGTTGAAATTTCCCTGCAAGTGAATGCCTACATTCCAGATGATTACATTCATGACGGCTTCCAAAAGATTCAAATGTATAAGCGTGTTAAAGCTGTCGAAAGTGATGAAGATTACTCCGAGCTTGTTGATGAAATGATTGACCGCTTTGGCGATTTGCCATTAGAAGTTGACCTTCTTCTCCGCATTTCGCGAATAAAAGCTTGGGCAAAAGCTTCAGGTGTGGAATCGATTAAAAAACAACGATCAAAAATTGTTGTTAAGCTGACCCCTGAAGGAACAATTAAAACAGATGGCGCAAAATTAGTATCGGAAACACTCGAATTGGGCCGTGCAATCGGGTTTTCGATGGAGAATGATCAACTCCTAGTAACGGTTGATGAACGCCACACAGGCAAGCGGACTGGATTCGATGTTCTGGAGTCGTTGATGGAATTACTTCTGGCTGCTAAAAAGGAAACTGCTACTTCAAAATCCGTCTAAAGGAAATGTTGCATATTTTGTCCAAACATGATGCATACTAATACCGTAATAATGAGAAGTGTCAATTTTGTGGAAAGCGAGGCATCATGATGAAAGCAACCGGCATCGTTCGAAGAATTGATGATCTAGGAAGGGTAGTTATTCCAAAGGAAATCCGAAGAACGCTTCGAATTCGGGAAGGGGATCCGCTTGAAATATTTACGGATCGAGACGGCGAAGTGATTTTGAAAAAGTACTCCCCGATATCTGAATTGGGGCAGTTTGCCAAAGAGTACGCGGAGACGCTTTATGAAACTCTAGGAACACCGGCACTTATAAGCGACCGAGACGAGATGATTGCGGTATCTGGCCTATCGAAAAAGGATTATTTGAACCGCCAATTATCGCCTAGTGCAGAAGAGATTATTGCCAATCGAAAAATAGTAACAGAAAAACTTGAAAAATCCGTTGAGTGGGTGCCTGGACAAATTGAACAGGTAAAGTCCTACTGCATTGCGCCGATTATCTCGGGCGGCGATATGATTGGTGCAGTTTACTTACTATCCAAAGTCCACTTTATCGGGGAACCTGAGCAAAAGGCCGCAGAAACAGCCGCCCACTTTTTAGCAAAACAAATGGAACAATAAAAAAACAGCCGACAAGAACCGAGATGTAATGGTTCGTGACGGCTGTTTTATTTTGCCAATGGGCAGTAAGGACATTGTTCAGTATTTGGTAATTCTTTATATAAACAACAAGTCGTTCGTTTATAGTTGGCCATGGCGTCAAGCGCTTCCTGGTTTTTGATAAATTGCTTAAACGGAGAACGGCGCATCGCAGGCTTCCACGTTTCATCCTCCAATAAAACAGTTAAGTCATATTGGGCAGACGGTGAACTTTCCTGGAGTAACATTGAATACATCCATAAGACATAGCCCCATATATTTTCCCACAAAATCAATTTTGAAATTTTTGCATGCTTACTAAAATAGGTAACGACAGGATGTCCGTACTTTTCTAAAATGAAGCGTATGTCTTCTTCCCGATTTTGCACGTTTCGGAAGCCATCGGACGGAATCGAAAATAAAATCGTGTCACTGTTTGTGAACAATGAAATGTCTTTCAATTCACCAGTCCAAAGTATATTGTGTTCGCACATCACATGCAATTGCGCAGCGATAAAGAAACCATATCGTCTTAAATAAACTGACGCGGCCACGGCATTTGTAGGTGCGTCCGTCATGCTGTATATTTTCTCGAATAGGAATTTGCTACCCGAGTCGGATAACACATCAACGGCTGATGAAAATGTGCTTTCCTGTGCACCTACAAAGACATTGAACCGTTCCAGGTTATTTAATAGTTTCTCATCTAACTTAAGCACCTGTGTTGTTCCTCAGTTCAGGTACGATGCATCGACCGCGACCATAAGGAACACAATGCGGTGTCCCAAACAGGGGATCCTTTGAAACCTGGCACTCCATCCCGAAAACAGCACGCACCAAATCGCAGCTAATAATCGCTTCGGGTTTTCCTTGTGCATATACGCCGCCATCTTTAATGGCAACGATATTATGCGCGTACCGAGAGGCTAAATTCAAATCATGCAAGACCATGACAATTGTCCGGTTTTTTTGTTCGTTCAACTCAAACAGCAAATCCAAAATTTCAATTTGGTGGGTCATGTCGAGGTAAGTCGTCGGTTCATCAAGCAAAATGACATCCGTATCTTGAGCAAGTGTCATCGCAATCCATGCACGCTGACGTTGGCCGCCCGATAGCGTGTCAAGCGCTTGGTCGCGAAGATCACTAATCCGTGTTGCTGCCATTGCGGCTTCGGTTTTTTTCGTATCTTCTTCTGTCCATCTCGTCAGCCATGATTGGTGCGGGTAACGCCCCTGTTTCACAAGATCGTGGACAGTAATCCCTTCCGGCGATACAGGTCCCTGCGGAAGAATCCCCATTTTTTTCGCGACATTGCGAGAGGACATCGAGTGGATATCCTTCCCTTCAAGCAAAACAGATCCGTCTACAGGTTTCAAAAGTCGGGCTATCGAACGGAGAAGTGTTGATTTACCACACCCGTTACTTCCGACGAAGACAGTAATTTCACCTCGCGGAATCGACAAGTTCAAATTTTCGAAGAGCAGATGATCTTGATAACCGATTGATAGATTATCAGTTTTAATTGCAGTGTGCATAGGAATGCCTCCATTATATATAGTAAGTCTAAATGAATTTTATTTTCTAATTAATGATAAGCATATCATATTCTCACCCAATTGAGAATGATAATCATTAATTTCAAATTAAACTTTACAAACAGACTAAAAAAAGTTTACACTACTAATTGATAATGATTATCATCAATGTTAAATAGAGGAGTGTTTGATATGAAGCTAAAATTGAAATATTTACTTATCTTAGCGCTAGCAGCTGTGCTTTTAGTCGCTTGTTCTTCAAATAAAGAAGAGGATAAAGCATCAACTAATCAGAATACGGAAGAAAGTGTGACAGTCACGGATATTAACGGAAAAGTGACGCTTGATAAACCTGCAATCAAAGTTGTTGCACTCGAATGGACGTATGTTGAGGACTTATTGGCGGTTGGCATTCAACCTGTTGGGGTTGCGGACATTCAGGAGTATCATAATTGGGTGAACATCGATGCCAAATTAAATGACGATGTAACAGATGTCGGGGGGCGTCAAGAGCCGAACTTAGAGGCAATTGCCGCACTTGAACCAGATTTGATCATCGGCGTGAAATTCCGTCATGAAAGCATGCTTAAAGAATTAGAAGGAATCGCGCCGACGGTTATTTTCAATCCATATCCTGAAGATGAAAGTGTAGATCATTATCAAGAGATGATAGATACATTTAATGAAATTGCAAAAGCAGTCAATAAAACAGATGAAGCGAAAAAAGTATTGGCTGACCTTGACGCCAAATATGAAGAAGCAAAAGAGAAAATCGCAAAAGCGGATTTGAAAACGAAAGATGTTATATTAACGAATGCATATACCGGCCCTCAGGCACCCGAAATTCGAGTAATGACGCCAAACTCGATGACCTCGCAAATCATTGAGAAAATCGGCTTGAAAAACGTACATGTACCCGATCAATATGAAATGTTCGGATCCAGCACGTTTAACGTTGAAGGATTAACAAAATACGAAGATGCGAACTATTTATACACTGTACAAGCCGAAGACAATATTTATGAAAACCAATTAAAAGAGAATGCCGTTTGGAAAAACTTGAATTTCGTGAAAGAAGATCGCTTATTCAACCTTGGCGGAGATACTTGGTTATACGGAGGTCCTCTCTCAGCTGAAACGCTGTTGAATAAAATCGTGGATTCAATGGTAACAAAATAATGGCCAGAACAGCAGGAGGAAAAAGATCCTTTTATATTATGGTTGTCGGCTTTTTTCTGTTGACCCTGCTCTCTTTTATTCACCTAACGCAAGGGCAAGCCGATTATACGGTTTCGCAATTAGTAAAAGAAGTATGGACAGAAGGGCGTGTGCAAGACATCGTCCTTTCTCTTCGTCTCCCGCGCTTAGTTATTGGAATTTTGGCGGGCGGCGCTCTCGCGGTGGCGGGCGCTGTCTTACAGACGTTAACGAATAATCCGTTGGCGTCTGCAAGCACGCTCGGCATAAATGCAGGCGCGTACTTCTTCGTAGTGATCTCGATGATATTCTTTCCGGCGGTACTCGGGAATTTTCCGTTTATTGTTGCTTTAGCGGGTGCAGTATTGTCCTCTGTTCTTGTTGTGGCACTGGCGGGAAAACAGATGGAACCGGTGCGCGTTGCACTGACCGGAATGATTATTTCGTTATTGTTTGCATCCTTAACCGGATCGTTGCAGTTATTATTTGAAAACCAAACGAACGGTTTATTTTTATGGGGCTCGGGGACACTTGTTCAGTTGAATTGGGACGGCGTGTCATTTGCGGGACCGATTATCGGGATATTTTTTGTGGCTTCGTTAATTTTGTCCAAACCAATGGACACGTTATCGCTCGGCGAGGATATCGCATCGTCACTTGGCCAAAATGTCCGCTTTGTAAAATTGCTGGCATGGGCTGTTGCGATTGTACTAGCAGCTTCAACGGTAAGTGTTGTCGGTCCAATTGGTTTTGTTGGTTTGATGGCACCTCATATCGTTCGGATGCTCGGGGTTCGAGGTCACTTTCAAATTTTCCTTCAGTCATTTTTGTGGGGAAGTGTCATGTTGATCGGGGCAGATGTGTTAGGACGCTTAATTCAACCGGGGCAAGAAGTTCCGGTCGGAGCTATGACTGCGTTGATTGGCGGACCTTGGTTATTATACTTAGCATGGAAAACTGCGAAAACGCATAGCCGGGGAGATCGTCAAATGGGCGGCACTTTAAAGCCTGTGAGACTTCCAATAGTTGTAACGGTTGTAGTGGTACTCCTTATTGTTATTATGTCATTCGCTTTGTCGTTTAACGGTTCCGCTTGGACAATTGAGTGGTTGAAACCTGTCGTTTGGAATTTTCGAGTTCCACGTGTGTTAACCGCGTTTATTGTTGGTGTTATGCTTGCAGTTGCAGGCGTTTTATTGCAAGGGGTATTACGAAATCCGTTGGCGGATGCCAGTATTTTAGGCGTGACATCGATGGGCGGCGCGGGCGCAATGATGCTGCTGGTGTTATTCCCCGCACTTCCGGTTCAATATATGCCGCTTGGCGCAGTTGTCGGGGCGGCCATCGCTCTAGGAATTATTTTGGGGACTTCGTGGAAGAACAATTTCCAGCCGATGCTCGTTGCACTAATGGGAATTGCAATTTCCGCGTTCGGATCGGCTGCCACTCAAGTCTTTGTTGTGAAAGCTAAACTCGCTGTTGCGGCTGCACTCGTTTGGCTATCAGGAAGCACCTATGCAAAAGGTTGGGACGATGTACAACTCGCCGTATTGTTATTTGCGTTATTTATTGGTCCCGCGATTTATTTGACGCGTAGCTTAGACACGTTGACTTTCGGCGATGATGTTGCGTCAGGACTTGGATTATCTGTAAAATCAACTCGTGTTTGGGCATTGGTTATTGGCGTTGCAATAAGTACAGCAGCCGTTTCTATTGTGGGTACAATTGGTTTTGTAGGCTTAGTTGCACCGCATATCGCCCGTCGGCTAGTCGGATTCCGGCATCTGCCATTAATCATCGTTTCCGGATTATTAGGCGGATTGCTTCTCGTTACTGCAGATTTCGTCGGGCGAATTATCATTGCGCCGAAGGACATTCCAAGCGGTTTGATTGTCGCGCTAATCGGCACACCTTACTTGCTTTATTTGCTTCGTAAAATGAAATGAAAAGAGAGCCGCATAATTAAATGGGCTCTCTTTTTATTTGGAAAAAAATATTTCTTACTCACATAGCTTTTAATCCTTGGTACCTATTCAGTAATGTATCTAACTCTTGGCTGCATCTGATGACGCTAGGGTGAGTGAAGCCGAGATTTTCTGCTTTCATATACATATCTTTTTGTTTCAACTTAATTCGTCCTAACAATATTTTTTTTCTCATAGTTCCTCTTTCCTCCATATAATTTTTATGCATTTCGTATTTAATTTAAGAGTAGCTTTTTTGACACACACAAGAACCATCATATAATATCTGTATTGAAAAAAATGTCGAACTCTGTACAAAATATAAAGTGTAACAAATTTGTAACAATTGACAGGAATAAGCCCATTTCTAGGTGCTAATTAAAGGGAACTCCCGGAATAAAATCGAATTAGTAATGATTTTCCCGTTTTCGATAAATATAAACCTTTCTAGCAAAGTAATAATTTTGTAAGACCTAATTTACCTCTCCGCTTTAGGAATATCTCCGAATTCGGATGATGTTATACTATATGCATTACATAAGAAAAGAGGCGCGGGGCATGTCTTCAACAAGTTGGAATATGAAAACATTCATGAAAGGCGCATCGATTCTCACGATATCCGCAATCATCGTCAAGTTGCTCGGCGCTGTCTACAGGGTTCCGTTTCAAAACCTTGTCGGTGATAAAGGGTTTTACATTTACCAGCAAGTGTATCCGTTTATCGGAATTTTTATCGTCTGGACATCATACGGTTTTGCGGTCGCCGTGTCTAAACTGCTCGCCGAAAGCAAAAGCTATGGCCAATCAAGAGCGAAGATGCGTATAGCATTTATATATTTACTACTATTATCGATATCTTTTTTTATACTACTAACTGTATTCGCTCCGTTTTTCGCCCGTTCAATGGGCGATCCGGGGCTCGTTTCTCTTCTTCGTGCGGGCGCATATATCGTTCTCTTAATGCCTGCTTTGGCCGTTCTTAAAGGATCGTTTCAATCGGAAGGTCGGATGGTGCCCGTTGCTGTATCAGGAGTCGGCGAGCAGGCATTCCGTGTCGTCGTAATTCTTTTGGGGACATGGATTGCGATACGAGCCGGAGCATCCTTATATACCGCAGGTGAAATCGCCATGTGGGGCGCGGTAGTTGGGGAGTTTGCCGGTGTCGTCATTCTTGCGCTTTATTTCCAAAGAACATTCAAAGGACCTTTAGAGCAAGTTGATACTTGGCCAGTCGTGAAAGAATTAACGATTATCAGTTTGAGCGTCAGCGCAAGTTCACTCATTTTGTTGTTATTTCAACTTGTCGATTCGTTTACAGTTTTTCAAATCCTATTATCAAATGGTTTCTTAGAAGAAACAGCTATGGAGACGAAAGGGGTTTATGACCGTGGACAACCTCTTGTGCAAATGGGAATTTTGATAGCCTCGACCCTGTCGCTAGCCATCGTTCCGCTCATCGCGCACCACACGACCAAGAATAAAGGGAAAGGAGCCTTGCCGTTTATCCGGCTAACTTTCCGGACGGCTTTTTTATTTGGTTGGGCAGCCGCCGCAGGATTGGCACTCGTCCTTCCGTTTGTGAATGAAATGCTATTCGAGACTCGTACGGGATCTATGGCGTTAATCATTTTTGCCGTGCAAATATTTTGGCTTTCATTAATTTTGCCGTTGACTGCGATGCTTCAAGGGGCTGGGAAAGTTAAAGTACCAGCGCTTCTTCTTATTGGCGGGCTTATTGTGAAAATTATTTCCAATCTCATACTCATCCCACTTTACGATATTAACGGGGCAGCGATTGCTGGAAATATCGGTTTTGCATTAATTACACTAGGACTCGTTCTTTATTTTAAAAAAGTCTGGCCAATCCGAATCGCTCCTGTTCGTTTCTATGGTTGGGTCATAGCCGCCACTGTGCTCATGATTATGGTTGTGTTACCCTGGATGGTACTAGCGGATTCATTTATATTCGACGAATTACCAAGCCGCTTAGGCTCAACGATTATCGCCCTTACATCTGTTGCGATGGGCGCGGTCGTTTTTCTCTTAGTCGTTATGAAATCGCGTATAATGGGAGAAAGAGAGTGGTACCTTCTTCCGTTTGGAAAACGTTTAGCTACACTGCAATTACTACTTACTAAAAGAAAAGGTGAATGACATGCACCAGCTAACCATAATCGGTCTTGGCGCCGGGGATCTTGATCAATTATCACTAGGAGTTTATCGGAAATTAAAGAATGCAAATTTTGTCATAGCACGGACGGATCAACATCCTGCTGTTGCAGAATTAAAAGCAGAAGGAATTAAGATTTCAAGTTTCGATGAAATTTATGAAAAGCACGACTCATTTCAACTCGTCTATGAGGAAATTGTTGAAGAACTTCTAAAACTCTGTGCCGAGCAACCAATAACGTATGTGGTGCCGGGTCATCCGCTTGTGGCAGAAAAAACAATTCAACTTCTCGTGGAGAAAGAACGAGAAGGCATCGTCAAACTCGATATTGCAGGCGGAAACAGCTTTCTTGATCCAATTTTCGCAGCGCTTCGAATTGACCCGATTGAAGGGTTTCAACTGCTGGACGGTACGGATATGAAACGCGATGAGGTGAACATGTCGCAACATATTCTAATCGGGCAAGTGTATGATGCATTCGTCGCGTCAGAAGTGAAATTATCGCTTATGGAGAAGTATGACTACGAACATCCGATAACAATTGTCACGGCAGCAGGTTCCGTTAACGAAAAACTGCGAACTGTGCCTCTGTTTGAATTGGACCGAGCAACTGAAATCGACAATTTAACTACGGTGTATGTGCCACCTGTAGACGAAATGGAAAAAAGGTTGAAAGAATGGTCAACATTTAGGGAAATCATAACAAAATTGCGTGCGCCCGACGGTTGCCCCTGGGACCGTGAACAAACCCACGAATCATTAAAAAAGTATTTAATTGAAGAAGCACATGAACTTCTGGAAGCCATTAATAATGAGGACGATGATGGTGTTATTGAAGAACTTGGCGACGTTTTACTGCAAGTCTTTCTTCATGCGCAAATCGGAGAAGACGATGGCTATTTTTCAATGGAAGACGTCCTTCAAGCAGTCGGTTCAAAAATGATTCGTCGCCATCCCCATGTTTTTGGAGATAAAAATGTTGTGAATTCCGAGGAAGTGCTTCAAAATTGGCAGGAAATTAAAAAACAAGAGAAACCGCAGGCGGAATCATTGTTAGACGATCAAAAAAGCTATTCATCATCGCTATTGACGTCAATGAATTACCAAAAAGAAGCAGCAAAAGTCGGGTTTGATTGGCCGGATATTAACGGGGCATTTAAAAAATTCGAAGAAGAATGGCAAGAGTTTCGCACGGAAATAAAAAACGGGACTAAAAGTAGCCAAACCGATGAACTCGGCGACGTTCTTTTTACACTCGTTAATCTTGCAAGATTTTTAAAGCTATCACCAGAGGAAGCGATGATCCATGCAAATCAAAAATTCAAATCACGCTTCAACTTTGTAGAAAAAAGTGTACTTGAGGACAGCAGAAATTTTGCCGACTACACATTAGATGAACTCGAGTCGTTTTGGCAATTGGCGAAAAAGGAGGAAGATAATAATGATGAGGATAGATAAATTTCTTAAAGTTTCCCGGTTAATCAGACGAAGAACATTGGCTAAACAAGTTGCCGATCAAGGGAGAATTGAAATTAACGGTCAAGTCGCAAAAGCATCATCAACCGTAAAAGAAGGCGATGAAGTAGCCATTCGTTTCGGGCAAAAAATCGTCACGGTAAAAGTCGAGATGATTAAAAATACGACGAAAAAAGATGAAGCTGAATCGATGTATACTTTGTTAGAGGAAAAGGTAGTTGATTAAATTGAAGAATTTTAAAGTTATAGGAATGATTATTTCGGTGTTAATTATTGTTTCTATGATTGTTGTAACAATAAAAACAAATTTTTCAGCTAAAGATACTTCAAGCGAGATGGAAGAGTATCCAAGCGGATTAATAGAAGATCTTCCAAGCGATCTGGTAGACGAAAATATAGATAGCGAGTCAGGCCTTGACAAAAATGAGCGAGCGCCGGACTTTGAACTGACTACATTAGCTGGTGAGACAGTGAGTTTATCAGATTATAAAGGGAAGACGGTAATCCTTAATTTTTGGGCATCCTGGTGTCCGCCCTGCAGGGTCGAAATGCCATTCATGGAGAATTACTATGAGGAAAATAAGGATTCCGAGAACATGGAAATACTTGCCGTAAATATGACGAAAACGGAGAGAGGCGGAGGCGATAAGATTGAAAAAGTTCAGGGGTTTGTCGACGAACATGAACTAACATTTCCAATCTTATTGGATGATGCCGGTGAAGTGGTGAAGTTATATCAGGTTATGGCCTATCCGACGACATATATAATAAACCCAGACGGAATCATAACTGATGTGGTGATACGCGCTTTGGATGAAGAATTAATTACGGAACTTGTGAACAACAGTAAATAACAAATTGAATAAGGCGTCTGTAGATTGACATGTTTTTTTATCCCCCTGCATAAGATGGCTGTGAACGTACAAGCAAAGGGGGAAGCATATGCATATTCAAACAGACAGTCCAACGTATACAATTCCATCAGGTGATCATGTTGTAACAATGCGCAATCGAAAAAGAATGGACTTAACCTCGGTAAAGTCAATCGACCGTTTCGACCATGAAGAATTTCTCGTTCGAACATCTCAAGGGCTCTTGCAAATACGCGGAGAGGAACTGCGCATTGTACACCTCGATGTCGACAAAGGCCTTCTTACGTTGGAGGGAACAGTTGGCCTCATTCAATACGATGAAGAAGAATCAGAATCGCGGAATTTCCTCCATAAATTATTTGGATGAGTTTATCCGTACAGTTTCTTAGCCTCCTGGCAATGATTGGAACGGGCGTTGTGGCGGCGGGATTCATTGATATGATTGGAACTGGAACGGCGCACGCTGGGAAAAAGTCGCTTATTCGAAGGCGTGCAGCCGTACTTGAAGTGATTGGTTGGATAATTGTTGGTTGTTGGTCATTCTATATTTTATACATCGTTCGGGACGGCGAGTGGCGTATTTACGATCCGTTTGCCCAGTTGAGCGGGATCCTTTTGTACACAAGTTTTTTTCATAAACCTTTTCGTTTTTTCGGCAGAATCATATTAGTCTTATTTATAAAGCCTTTATGGTTTATATGCCACGGCATTGTTAGGATTATTGGACGGATTATTTATCTCTTTATCAGGATTATCGACTTTCTAATTAGCCCTTTTATTGCAATATTCCATAGAATCCATAGAAAACTCTTTAAAAGTCAAGAGAAATGATATATAATCTATGGACTATCGAAATGGGTTCTATTTAGAAAGGATGTGCTGGACATGGTACAAAAACAAAATAGAAAATCACCTGCTACAATCGCGTCCATTAACAAAGAATATGTCCAATCCCTTCAACAAAAAATTGATCGGAAGAAAGCACGTAAAGTCCGTTTGTATCGTAGATTAACAGTTTTTGCGATTGTTGCACTATTAATGCTCGGTTATTTTACGCATTCGTTTTTTGAACAAAAAAAGATTCTGGCGTTAAAAGAACAAGAAAAAACTGAAATGCTCGCCGAATTAAAAGAAGTAGAAGATGAACAAGAAATGTTGTTGAATCAACTTGCAAAACTAGAAGATGACGAGTATATCGCCAAATTAGCAAGACAGGAATATTTTCTATCGGATGACAACGAAATTATTTTTTCAATGCCAAATAAAAAGACTAAAGATAAAAAGAAAACAGATGAAAAAGAGTAGTCTTATTGACACTCTTTTTTTTATTGGTTATAGTAGAAGGTAGTATATTGTTTATTTTCAGGACTTGTGAATATGGTTGGAAGGCTTTTTTACGAAGCCCGCTTAAATCTTAAGGAGGAGCATTTTTTTTATGTCAATAGAAGTAGATAGCAAGTTACAGGGTAAGGTAACGGGGATTACAAATTTTGGAGCGTTCGTTGAACTACCGAACGGTTCAACAGGCCTTGTTCACATTAGTGAAGTCGCGGACAGCTATGTTAAGGACATTAATGAACATTTTAAAGTCGGCGATATGGTTGAAGTGAAAGTGATGAATGTTGGAGCAGATGGTAAAATTGGATTGTCGATTAGACGAGCAAAACCAGAATCTGAACGTCCACAACGTCCGCAACGCCCACGCCAAGGAGGACGTCCAGGTGGAGGACGCCCAAGCGCTGTTCGTCCGGAAAATTTCGAACAGAAAATGGCACGTTTCATGAAAGATAGTGAAGAGCGTCTTTCAACTTTGAAACGAGCAACAGAATCTAAACGCGGCGGTCGAGGTGCAAGAAGAGGGTAACTTGCTAGCTGTTTTACAATAAGAAAAATGATTCATATATGTAAGTGGCGTGTTGGATTCTATCTGATATGCCACTTTTTGCTGTCATTGAATGAAAAACGCGACATCCATTTGTTTATGGACATCGCGTTTTTGGTTTTTAGGATATGTATTTGGATTGAAGCTTTAGTGTTTTTCCGGCAGAGCTATTTTTGATAAGATCCTCAAAAATATCTCAACTATCAAAACTTTGTTTTGATAAAGTGATTTTAGATAGTAATTTGAACGCGAAGTGCGCGTTCAAATTACTTGCCTCAATGTCAAAACGAATTTTGACTAGGATTTTAAGGTGGAAACTATGAACGCAAAGGCGCGTTCAAGTTTCTTTTCCGGCAGGACTATTTTCGATTAGATCCTCGAAAATATGCCTCAACTATCAAAACTTTGTTTTGATAAAGTGATTCTAGGTTGTTTTTTGAACGAAGTACGCGTTCAAAAACCTTTAGTGATTCTAGGAGGAAACTCGGCGCCGCCGAGTTTCTTTAATGACCCCTACGGGATTCGAACCCGTGATACCGCCGTGAAAGGGCGGTGTCTTAACCGCTTGACCAAGGGGCCTTGGTGGAAATTTGGTTGGCTTGTCTTCGAAATTTGACAGGTAGACGCGTAAATGTCTTTTCCGGCAGATCTATTTTCAATAAGAGCCTTGAAAATATGCCTCAAGGTCAAAACTTTGTTTTGACAAATGCTTTAAGGAAGAAAATTCGGCGAAGTTCGCCAAATTTTCTTTAATGGCGGCGGAGGGAGTCGAACCCCCGACCTTACGGGTATGAACCGGACGCTCTAGCCAGCTGAGCTACGCCGCCTTTTTTCACAACATCTCGTATCTTACCTGTGTGGGTGGAAAATGTCAAGACCGGTTGAAAAAGAAAAATAGTTCGGAAAGAGTCGAAAAGTTTCTCTATTTTGATACCACGAACAGACAAATTATTTCCCGCTCCCTATGTATACTCAAACATACGTCGGCATAGGGGGGATGGAAAATGAAGTTAACAGGTAACATTGAAAGACCAATTACCCAGGCAGTGAGGATGAATATCGAGGAAGTCAGGAAAAGGAAAACGCAAATCATGATGGCGACTTTGTTTTTACTAGGCTCATTTTTCTTGGCACAGGCAGTGTTGTTCGATGCCGCGGTTCCTTTTTTCTTGCCTGTTTGGGCATTGGCGGCTGCGCGCTTTCGGAAATATTTGATCTGGGTCTTTATCGGGGGAATGGCGGGGAGTGCTTTTCTTGGGGTTGGACAAGCGATAATTCATTTGTTCCAACTTGGTCTTTTTACCACTGTTATTCGGCATCGGATTCCTCAAAAATCCATACAATTAACCGTTGCCCTGTGTATTCTTCTGGTTCAGTTCGGATGGCAGTTAATCATGTATGCAGGAAAAATACCACTAGAAATTCAGCTGGTGATTGGCTATGAAGTGGTTCTCGCCTTGTTTATGACATTCTTTTTATTTGTCGCATTTCCGCCTGAGAACCGTATTTTTTTTGGACAATGGTCAAATGAGCGGTTAGGTGCTGCTTGTGTGATTGGGGCGATGGCGCTGACTGGAATGAAAGGCGTAGTAGTTGGCTATATATCAGTCGCGGGTGTTCTAATTCATTTAACGATACTTCTAGCTGCTTCAACTGGTGGTCTTTTATTTTCAACAACAGTGGCGATGATCATTGCTGCGATTATAGGAATTGCAGAATTATCATTCACCGGGATGATTGCGGTATATGGAATGACCGGATTTTTTGCAGGCGCGCTGAAGCGATTTGGTAAGTTCGGGATTGCTGTTGGCGGCGGTGTCGTTTCGCTCTTTTTCTTTTTGTACGACTTGACCTTACCGATAGATAGTACCCATTTTTATACGATTGGTGTCGCTACAATGATCTTTCTGTTAATTCCAACTAAAAAAACTCAACCACTGAAAAAAATGCTATTCCCGGAAGTTATCGATAACTCAAAGAAAAGGCAGGAGTGGGTTTCTGAACGACTTGATGAACAGCTAAATGATTTTCAACAGTTTACAGAGTTTATGTCGTCGTTAGTCGAAGAAAGGGAGTTGGGGCATGGAAACCCGAAAAATGCAGAAATAAAAACCCCATCAGTTTGCAACTCTTGTTTCCGATATGCAAAATGCTGGGAAAGTGATGACGATGATATGGCGCGGCTGATTAATGAATGGGAAGCATCTTATTCATTAACAAAAAAATCGGCGCGACATCGTGTTGAGGAAAAAATTAAATATAAATGCATTCGCTTTACCGGACTTGCCGTTGAATTGGAAGAAACGTCGGCAAATCGGTTGTTAAGCGGACAACTACAACACGGAAGGAAAATGCTTGCGCTTCAATTAAGAGATTTAAGTACCCATCTTGATAAATTAATGAAAGAGATTAAAGGTGACTTATCAGTTCATATCACAGCGGAAGAGGAATTGGGGAAACAATTGGATCTACAAAGCATTGAACATTTTCAAATCGATGTGTTGTCGGAAGAACGGGGAGCGCGTAAAATCGTTTGCAGTCTTCCAGAACGAAAGTCAGACTTCGAAACAGACACGATGGTTGCGGAGCGTTTAATTTTACCAATACTAGAAGACTTGTACGAAGAACCTTTTCAAGTTCAAAAGTCTATCGTAAAGCATGAGCCGTTTACGCATATCCGCGTCACCCTCACATCAGCGGTTCGCTATTTATTTGATTATGGGATTGTCGCGACATCTGGTGAAAAATCATTTCGTGCGGGTGATGCCTATGAAGTATTTCAAATTCATGAAGGGTTAACCGCGGTTCTGCTATCCGATGGGATGGGGCAGGATATAAACGCTTACCGGGAAAGTCGAAAAGTGATCCGATTAATGAGGGAATGCCTGAATCGTAAAATGGACCCTGAAACTGCTATGCACACACTCCATTATATGATGTCGTTAAATGGGTTGGACGATATGTATGCAACAATTGATCTGGCCTTGATTGATTTACAGGAAGGCAAGTTATGGGCATGGAAAGCAGGTTCCATGAGCACTTATATTAAGCGCGGAAATGAATATTTCAGGATTGATAGCATGTCTGTCCCAGTTGGATTTCTTCCGTCGTTTTCCGTCAAAGCCAAACAAGTAAAACTCAAAGCGGGCGACATGTTGGTGATGATGACCGATGGAATGTTTCAAGGAGATGTATCTCTCGAGTTACAAGAAAAAGCACTTTACGGTATACTTGGGAAATACGGACATTTGCATTGCGAGGACGTGGCCAATCGAGTTGTCAGTGAATTAGAGAGGCGGTTTCGAGCTGTCGAAGACGATCGGACTGTGCTGGTTATGAAAATCGACCACGTTCTTCCGGAATGGTCGAGTTTTACCCCCTATTCGCAGGTTGCTGCTCGATGAAAACTGAAAGTAGGTGGAGTGGTGGATAATTTTAACGATACGATTCTTCAATTTATTAAAGAGAAATGTCTTATAAAGGCACAAGATCGAATACTCGTTGCATGTTCAGGAGGCGTGGATTCGATTGCGCTTCTCCACTTTCTTGCGGTGCACCGTGGGAAATTAGACATTGAAGTCGCTGCCGTACATGTAGACCATATGTTACGAGGAAAAGAATCTGCTTTAGAAGGTGAATTAGTCAGTGACCTATGCAAACGATTAAATATCTCATTTCACGGCGGACGGGTACCAGTGCCTGAAATTCTTGAAAAAGAGGGAGGCAACGTGCAAGCGGTATGCCGCGAGGGTAGATATAATTTATTCGAAAAAATGCTGCGTGAAAAAGAATATAATGTCTTGGCTACGGCACATCACGCAGAAGACCAACTTGAAACGGTATTAATGCAAATGACGAAGGGTTTAATGCCTTCAGGAATCCCGATTAAAAGAGAAATGGATGAAGGTGTGCTCATTCGTCCCTTTCTTCCGGCAGTAAAGGAAACACTTTATGCGTATGTGAAGGAAAACAACTTGCAGTTTTGCGAAGATCCAAGCAATCAAAGCGATGCTTACATGCGCAATCGTTTCCGAAGACATGTAATCCCTCATATGATTAGTGAAAATCCAAAAGTGCCTGAAAGAGTTGCCGATATGGTGGGGAAGTTACAAGAGGATGATGCCTTTCTATGGGCTACAGCGGAAGAACAATTGGGCAAGATGGTTGGTTTTACGGAAGAGGGTCTGCCGACAATAAATAAACAATCATTTGGAAGCATGCCAACTGCTTTACAAAGGCGAATGATTAAACTACTATTAGATTATCTTTATGATAATAATAAAGTCCTCGTTCGTTATAAATATACACTCATCGAACAGTTGTTACATCATCTCAGTTCCGAGGATGGAAACGTCTCGATTCATCTCCCATTAGGTTATCGGTTTGTAAGAGAATACGACAAGTTAACATTCGTAAAACAGGATAACTTTTCAAGTTCTTCAGCGACGATAAAAGTCATGCCAAAAGGTAAAGAAACAGATTGGTTAAATAATGGCTGGATTTATTGGGCGGAGATTGATGAGGCACAGCCAGATTTACTTGTCCAGGCAAAGGAAATCAGGTATTTTAATTTACCCGATGATTCATTCCCGCTATCTGTCAGGCAAAGAAAAGAAGGCGACCGGATGTTGTTGGCCGGGATGATAAATCCAAAACGTTTATCAAGGTTGTTTATCGATGAAAAAGTAAAATTATCATTACGTGACGAGTTGCCGGTTATCGTTACAAATAATGATGACGTATGTGCAGTGCCAGGCTTACGTTACGGCGCCTCGTTTTCCAAGAATAGGACGGCGACGAGCCGGTACATATTTATCTTAGGGAAGTATTAATCCATTATTGAGGAGGAATCTCGATGCTCGCCAAGGACATTGAAGAAGTATTAATTTCGGAAGAAGAAATTCAACAAAAGATTGATGAGCTAGGTGCCGCGCTCACGGAAGAGTATAAAGATAAGTTTCCGTTAGCGATCGGTGTACTGAAAGGTGCTCTGCCATTTATGAGCGATCTTATTAAACGGATCGACGCTTACATTGAACTTGATTTTATGGATGTTTCAAGTTATGGCAACGCGACTGTGTCATCAGGTGAAGTGAAAATCGTGAAAGATTTAAATACAAGTGTCGAAGGACGAGATGTATTAATAATTGAAGATATTATCGATAGCGGAAAAACGCTAAGCTATCTCGTTGATTTAATGAAGTATCGAAAAGCAAACTCCATTAAAATCGTTACGCTGCTTGACAAGCCGACAGGTCGGAAAGTGAATCTAGAAGCTGATTATATCGGTTTTAACGTTCCAGACGCTTTCGTTGTCGGGTATGGTTTGGATTACATGGAGAAATATAGAAATCTATCTTATATCGGAGTATTGAAAAAAGAAATTTACTCTTTTTGAAGCTTTCCGAACCTCCCCAATATAGGGGTAAAGGAAAGCTTTTTTTGCGCAACTAGTATAAGGCGTTTTCTTTGTAGATTGAAGATTACTTATGATAAGATTTACAATAGTTTTCTGTTTAATGAAATGAGGAGGCCTAGGGATGAATCGAATACTTCGATACTTTCTACTATATGGACTAATCTTCCTGGCTCTAATGGGGATATTTGGTTCACTGAATAAAACAAACCCGAAAATAAAGCCGATCACTTACAATGAATTTCGGCAAGCACTCGAAGAAGGAAATGTAAAAAGCGCCACAATTCAGCCCGACCAACTCATCTATGAAGTTAAAGGTGAGATGAAAGGCGCTAAAGATGGCGAAACCTTTATAACAAACATTCCGCAGTCACATGATGCACTGCTAAATGATATTGATGAGGTTGCAGCGTCTCAGGCCGTTAAAATTGAGTATTTAAAAGCACCAGAGACGAGCGCGCTAGTATCATTTTTCACCGGACTCGTTCCATTTATCATTATTATAATTCTGTTCTTCTTCCTGTTGAATCAATCACAGGGCGGTGGCGGCGGTAAAGTAATGAATTTCGGTAAAAGTAAGGCGAAGCTCCATACAGATGATAAAGAGAAAGTAAGTTTCGATGACGTCGCAGGAGCAGACGAGGAAAAAGCAGAACTTGTAGAAGTTGTTGATTTCCTCAAAGACGCACGAAAGTTTATCGAAGTTGGCGCACGCATACCACAAGGGATTCTACTTGTCGGACCACCTGGTACAGGTAAAACATTACTTGCACGTGCAGTTGCTGGTGAAGCCGGCGTACCATTCTTCTCAATTTCAGGTTCTGATTTTGTTGAGATGTTTGTCGGGGTCGGAGCATCACGTGTTCGTGATCTTTTCGAAAATGCGAAAAAGAATGCGCCGTGTATTATTTTTATTGATGAAATCGATGCGGTTGGACGTCAACGTGGCGCAGGGCTCGGCGGCGGACATGATGAACGTGAACAAACGCTTAACCAATTACTTGTTGAAATGGATGGTTTCGGCGAAAACGAAGGAATCATTATCGTAGCAGCTACGAACCGCCCAGACATTTTGGACCCAGCACTTCTGCGTCCAGGTCGTTTTGACCGTCAAATCACGGTAGGTCGCCCGGATGTAAAAGGAAGGGAAGCAGTACTTCGAGTTCATGCGCGCAATAAACCATTTGACGACTCAGTGAATTTAAAAGCACTTGCTCAACGCACACCAGGTTTCTCAGGCGCAGATCTTGAAAACTTATTGAACGAAGCTGCACTAGTCGCTGCAAGACGTGATAAAAAGAAAATCGACATGTCGGATATTGATGAAGCAACGGACCGTGTAATTGCTGGTCCCGCTAAAACAAGCCGGGTCATCTCTGATAAAGAAAGAAACATTGTCGCATTCCATGAAGCGGGTCACGTAGTAGTCGGACTCATTCTTGATGAAGCAGATATTGTGCACAAAGTTACGATTGTACCTCGAGGCCAGGCTGGCGGTTATGCGGTCATGCTCCCGAAAGAAGACCGTTACTTTATGACGAAGCCGGAACTGCTTGATAAAATTTCTGGACTTCTGGGCGGACGTGTTGCGGAAGAAATTGCACTTGGCGAAGTTTCGACTGGTGCGCATAATGACTTCCAACGTGCAACAGGAATTGCAAGGTCAATGGTGACGGAGTACGGAATGAGTGAAAAACTCGGACCGTTACAGTTCGGTCAATCTCAAGGTCAAGTATTCCTTGGAAGAGACTTTAGTTCTGAACAAAACTACTCCGAATCGATCGCATATGAAATCGATCAAGAAATGCAACGCATAGTTAAAGAAGAATACGAGCGTACGAAAAAAATACTGACAGAAAATCGTGCATTGTTAGATTTAATCGCTACGACTCTTCTAGAAGTAGAAACGCTCGATGCAGAGCAAATCAACCATTTGAAAGATCATGGTACATTACCGGATCGTCCGTATGACAATAATGGAAAAGATCAAGATGAAACGGAGTCAACTGAAAAAGAGGATGATGATGTCATCACTGATTCAACAGGCGCTCCATCTGATCCATCAATTGCTAATTTGCCAAATGAACGGGAGTATGAAAGCCCGCCAAATCCATTTGACGAAAAACGAAGAGATTAAAAAGAGAAAGCTGGCCCTTTTTGAAGCGGCCAGCTTTTTTTTATTCTTAGATTTGTGGTATGATATGTTGAAAAATGTCGAAGTTAGCGAGGAACCCAAAAATGATCTTAGTAATGGATACAGGAAATACAAATATCGTACTCGGTGTTTATGACCAAGGAAAACTCAAATACCATTGGCGCATGGAAACGTATCGGCAAAAAACAGAAGACGAATATGCGATGCAAGTAAAATCGCTATTCACGCACGTCGGTTTAACTTTCGAAGCGATTAACGGAATTATCATTTCGTCTGTCGTACCACCGGTTATGTTCCCACTTGAACAAATGTGCAGTAAATATTTCAACCTAAAGCCGCTAATTGTCGGCCCGGGGATTAAAACAGGGTTGAACATTAAATACGAAAATCCGCGCGAAGTTGGTGCAGATCGAATCGTGAATGCTGTAGCGGCCATCGAGGAATATGGAAGTCCTTTAATAATCGTCGATTTTGGAACGGCAACAACATATTGTTACGTAAATAGCGACGGGGGCTATATGGGCGGAGCAATTGCGCCTGGTATCGGCATATCGATGGAAGCCTTGTTTGACCGCGCTTCTAAACTGCCAAGAATTGAATTAACGCGTCCGGATAACGTCATAGGGAAAAACACAGTTGCCGCCATGCAGGCAGGAATTGTATTCGGTTATGTCGGGCAAGTTGAAGGTATCGTTGCTCGCATGAAAGCACAAAGTAAAGAAGAGCCTACTGTTATTGCAACGGGCGGCTTAGCGGATCTTATAGCTAGCGAAACAACTGTGATTGATGTAGTCGATAACTTCTTGACGCTTAGAGGACTACACCTTATTTATCAACGAAACATATAAAGTATTGAAACGATTTTAAAGGAGTAGAGAATAATGAATGATTACTTAGTAAAAGCATTAGCGTTTAATGGAACAATCCGGGCATATGCTGTCCGTTCAACAGATACAATTTCAGAAGTACAAAAACGTCATGATATTTGGCCAACAACAAGTGCGGCTCTTGGTCGTTCGATGTCAGCAGCTGTTATGATGGGCGCAATGTTAAAAGGCGAGGATAAATTAACGATTAAAATTGAAGGAGATGGACCCATCGGACCGATGGTGATCGATTCAAACGCTCATGGGGAAGTACGTGGCTATGCAACAAATCCTGACGTTCACTTTGAATTAAATGAATCGGGTAAACTTGATGTCAAACGTGCTGTTGGAACTTCGGGAATGCTAACTGTCGTGAAAGACTTGGGTCTTCGTGAATTCTTCACTGGCCAAGTTCCGATTGTCTCAGGTGAAATCGCCGAAGATTTTACGCAGTATTTTGTCGTATCCGAACAAGTTCCGTCTGCTGTTGCACTTGGCGTGCTGGTTAATCCGGATAAGACGATTAAGGCAGCCGGTGGATTTATCATTCAAGTCATGCCAGGCGCAACTGATGAAACAATCGGGATCTTAGAAGAAAGAATCGCAAACATGGAACCGATATCGAAAATGATTGATAAAGGACTCACACCTGAAGAAATATTGCACACGGTCCTTGGCGCTGAAAATGTAGAAATCCTCGACAAAATGGATGTTTCATTCCAATGCACTTGTTCAAAAGAGCGTTTTGGCAATGCGATTATTGGTCTTGGTGAAAAAGAAATTCGTGAAATGATTGAGGAAGAAGGCCAAGCCGAAGCAAATTGTCATTTTTGCTTAGAATCTTATGTTTATGATAAAAAGGATCTGGAAGGGTACATCCATGAAATACAATCGCGGTCATAAAGAGGACCAAACTAAACATGGAACACGAAGACTGAAAGCAAAACCGCTTTTGATTGTAATCGGTATTCTTTTATTCAGTAATTTATTGTGGTTTATCGCATGGAAAGTAACGGATAAATCATGGGAAACCGGGGAAGTAGTTGCTTCCGTCGATGGCGAAACGATTAAGCGTGAAACTTGGATGGCCGCAATGGAAGAAAAAATCGGTCGTGAAACGCTATTGGAACTCGTTAACAACAAAGTGATGGAAGCAGCAGCGAAAAAGTATGACATAAAAGTTTCTAATAAAGAAATTGACTTGGAACTTGCACTTATTCATTCGGTGGACGACCAAATTTTCACGGGCATGACCGCCGAAAAAGAACGGGAAAAAATCAGCGCCTCGATGATTCTGGAAAAAATACTAACCAAAGACATTGTCGTTAGTGATGAGGCGATTCAAGCAAGTTATGATGGCAATGCTTCTTTATATAACATAGAGAATGCTTACCGAACAGCTATCATAGTTCTTTCATCAAAGGATGAAGCGGAGAATGCATTAAGTGAATTAAATGAAGGTTCGAGTTTCAACATTTTGGCGAGAGAACGTTCAATCGATGCTTCAACTGCAAGCCTTGGCGGTGACCTTGGTTATATTAGCGAGAATAAAGATTCCATCGATTCGTCAATTTTTAAATCAGCCTCATCGTTAAAGCCAAATACAACGAGTGGGGTCATCTCCCTTTCGAATGGTAATTTTGCCATACTTCACGTAAGTGATGTCATGAAAGGGAAGACATTTAAATTCAAAGAAGTAAAAAATCATATCAAGCGTAAACTCGCAATGGAACAACTAACCGAAACAGTCAATATGGAAGCGTTTTGGAAAGAATTCGATACTAGTTGGTTTTACCGGGAATAAAATCTACTAAACTAACAAAACCATCTTATAGATGGTTTTTGTTGTTTCAGGGGTTACTTATCGAAGGAAAGGGAACAAATAGGTAGATAAAACATTTGACACCATGCACACAATGGTAGTAGGATTAATAGTATAAAGCATATCAAAATAGTAGGGATTAGGAGAGGGTACTATGGCTATCGTTGGAAACTCGATTGCAGATTTAGTTGGGAAAACACCACTTGTTAAAATGAATCGAATGACAGGTGCCGATGACGCGGATGTTTATTTGAAGTTAGAATATTTTAACCCGGGTTCTAGTGTTAAGGACCGGATTGCACTCGCTATGATTGAGGAAGCCGAAAAATCTGGGGAATTACAAGCAAGCGGCACAATTATCGAACCGACAAGTGGCAACACAGGAATCGGGTTGGCAATGATAGCGGCGGCAAAAGGGTATAAAGCAGTTTTAGTCATGCCTGATACGATGAGTACTGAACGCCGAAACCTATTACGTGCATATGGTGCAGATTTGGTATTGACGCCGGGTGCTGAAGGAATGAAAGGCGCCATCGCAAAAGCAGAAGAACTGGCAAAAGAAAACGGCTGGTTCATGCCTCAACAATTCAACAATGAAGCGAATCCTGAAATTCACCGGCTAACAACTGGTCCTGAAATCGCAGATGCGCTAGATCGTGTAGACGCATTTATTTCGGGAATTGGAACGGGCGGTACAATTACCGGTGCCGGGCGCGTGCTAAAAGAACGTTTTCCAGATGTCAAAATAGTAGCTGTTGAACCGACAGACTCTGCTGTTTTGTCGGGCGGGCAACCGGGCCCACATAAAATTCAAGGAATTGGCGCAGGTTTTATTCCGAAGGTGCTTGATACTGATATTTATGATGAGATAATACTCGTAACAAATGATGAATCTTACGAAACGGCAAGACGCGCGGCACGCGAAGAGGGAATCCTCGGTGGAGTTTCCTCTGGAGCTGCTATTTTTGCAGCCCTTCAAGTTGCGAAAAATCTTGGAAAAGGGAAAAAGGTAGTCGCCATTCTTCCGTCAAACGGCGAACGATACTTAAGTACACCGCTCTATCAATTCGAAGACCAATAAGTTATCGGAAGAAGGAGTAAACAGGCTCCTTCTTTTTTTATGCACAAAACACGGAATGTGCGTTAAGATAGGAGTATCAATCGGTACCGGGAGGAAAATAAAACATGACACGACAAGTACCGGCCTTCACGGCTAAAACAATGACAAAAGATCAATTTTTTACTGCCTATCAACAACTTGCACATGAAGCCGAGGAGCACATCCTTCTTGAAAGCGGACGCGGCGGTAATTTATCCATTGCCGGTATTAATCCATTAGCTAAACTTCAGTCGTTAGATGGCGATCAATTAAAAATAATCTGGCGTGATGGCACCGAAGAAATTAAGCGAGGAGACCCGTTGGAACTGCTCACACAGTTTGTTGCTGCATATAAAGTGGATTACATTTCGGAGCTTCCTGAATTTCAAGGTGGTGTAGCTGGATTTATAAGTTATGACTACGTCCGAAGATATGAAACGCTACCAAACGACACGATAGATAGCTTAAAAACACCGGATTTATTCTTTTATTTATTCGACGAGTGGGTAGTTTTTGATATCCAAGCAGAAACAGCCTACTTCATGACACTTTCGGGAAGCGGAATAACCCCCGCGGATGTCGAGATGAAATGGATGGAAGCAGCCAAATCCAAAGTGGAATTCGTGACAAGTGTGACGAAATCATCAGATGAACTAGAAGTATCCGTTACCGGTTCACAATTTGAGAAAATGGTTGCAGATGTACAGGAATATATTGCAAAAGGCGAAGTGATCCAGGTAAATCTTTCCGTCCGGCAATCGAAAAGGTTAACAGCTCATCCGCTTGCGATGTACGAAGCGCTACGCTCAGTCAATCCGTCGCCTTATATGGCTTCAATTGGCGCATCAGAATTTTCGGTTGTTTCAAGTTCGCCGGAATTGCTGTTGAAAAAACGCGGGAATGAGTTAAATACGCGCCCAATTGGAGGAACGAGACCAAGAGGAATGACAGACGATGAAGATAATGCTTTTGAAAAGGACCTTTTATCGAATGAAAAAGAAAAAGGCGAACATGTCATGCTCGTCGAGTTGGAAAAGGAAGATTTAGAACGAGTTTGCAATTCAGGTACAGTGGAAACAAGCGAGTTCATGATTGTTGAACGCTATTCACACGTCATGCACCTTGTATCGAATGTTCGGGGAGTAGTCGCCGACAACCTATCAAACGCCGATATCGTAAAAGGCGTATTTCCCGGCGGCACAATTACAGGTGCACCGAAGCTGCGCACAATGGAAATTATCGAAGAACTCGAGCCGGAACGAAGAGGTTTATACACGGGGTCAATCGGTTGGTTCGGTTTCAATGGCGATTTCGAATTAAACGTGGTCATTCGCACGGCTTTTATTCAAGACGGAGTCGCACATATTCAGGCGGGCGCCGGACTAGTCGCAGATTCAATCCCGAAAAATGAATATATCGAGTCGTTGGCAAAAGGAAAAGCACTATGGCAAGCAAAAGCAATGGCAGAAAGGTAAAGGAGGTCTATTCGATGTTGTGTTGGATGAACGGTGAATTTGTGCAAGCGGAAGATATGAAAATCTCTCCGTTCGATCACGGATTTTTATACGGTGTCGGTTTTTTTGAAACGTTTCGTACATATGACGGCAACTTATTTTTGTTTCAAGCCCATATGGACCGTTTAAACAATGCGCTCTCCGAATACCGGATTTCGATGCCCTATGAAACTGAAGAAATAATAGCCGCTGTTCGAAAACTAAATGACTCGGCGGGTGCAGATGGGTATTTTCGGCTGAATGTATCGGCAGGGGTTCACGATATTGGGCTCGCGCCTTCATCTTACACGACACCGACGATTATTTTATTTAGAAAAGAATTACCTGAAACTATCACTGGTGCCGAAAAAAAAGGAGTATGGCTTGATACAACCCGGAATGATCCAGAAAGTGCAGTGCGCCATAAATCGCATAACTTTCTTAATAACGTCCGCGGAAGACTCGAGCTACCTTCGTTAAAAGAACATGAAGGATTATTTCTCAACAAAGATGGCTTTGTTGCAGAAGGTGTTACGTCCAATGTATTTTGGATAAAAGACGACGAACTATTCACTCCGGCGATTGAAACTGGAATTTTACCTGGAACAACGCGTGCTTTTATTATGGAGATAGCCAAAGCGGATGGAATTAGTGTGAATGAAGGATTTTACACCCAAAGAGTAGTTGAAACAGCAGACGAATTATTCGTCACGAATGCAATTCAAGAAATTGTGCCGTTAGCAAGTATCGGAGGTAAATCATTACCAGGAGCAAACGGGATTTATTACCAGAAGTTGCACAACTTATACAAAGCGGCCATTGATGAAATGAAAGAAGGTACTAACTAATGGAGTTAACTAATGCAAAACCCGTTTATCGTTTCGGCGAGATTGAGATGGACTTCCGAAAAGAAACGGTCGTTATGGGAATCTTAAACGTCACACCTGATTCATTTTCCGACGGAGGTAAATACGGAAGAATTGATAGTGCCCTTAAACATGCAGAAGAAATGATACGAGATGGGGCAAAAATCATCGACATTGGCGGCGAATCAACCCGCCCAGGACACGCACCGGTTTCATTTGAAGAAGAGCTCGAGCGAACTGTGCCGATTATAGAAGCAATCACTCGCGAGTTAAACTGCGCGGTTTCAATAGATACATATAAAGCTGGAGTTGCGGATGCGGCGATGAAAGCTGGTGCGCATATTATTAATGATGTTTGGGGTGCGAAGCGCGAACCGAAAATCGCGGAAATCGCTGCAATGTATAAGGCGCCAATCATTTTAATGCATAATCGAGAGCAAGCGGTTTATAAAGGCCTGTTAATGGATGAACTAATTTCTGATCTGAATGAAAGTATTGACATTGCATCTAATGCAGGAGTCATTAAGGAAAACATTTGGTTAGATCCCGGAATTGGCTTTGCGAAAGATACAGCGCAAAACATAGTTGTCATGCAAGGACTACAGAAAGTCGCCGAATTAGGTTATCCGCAATTACTCGGAACTTCACGGAAGTCGATAATTGGAAATGTTTTAGGTTTGCCTGTAGAAGAACGTCTCGAAGGAACGAGTGCAACGGTTTGTTATGGGATTGAAAAAGGTTGCCATATTATCCGCGTTCATGATGTAAGGGAAATTGCGCGCGCAGTTAAAATGATGGATGTATTAACAGGTAAGTCTACATACAAGGGATAGGAGAATGCCAATTGGATTATATTCATTTGAACGAAATGGAGTTTTACGGTTACCACGGCGCATTGCCGGAAGAGACAAAGCTCGGTCAGCGTTTTCGTGTGACAGTATCTCTCGCAACAAACCTTGAAGAAGCGGGGAAAACCGATAATCTTGATAAGACCGTAAATTACGCGGAAGTATATGAGCTTTGCAAGGAAATCGTAGAAGGCGCTCCAAAGAAGCTAATTGAAGCAGTCGCAGAAATAATCGCAGAAAATTTATTAAATAGTTATTCGAATAAAGTGACAGGAGTGCGTGTGGTTCTAATTAAACCGGACCCTCCAATTGCCGGGCATTATGCATCCGTTTCCGTAGATATTACACGAGGGAATTTCAAGTGAACAGTGCATTCATCTCAATCGGATCAAACATCGGTGAGCGATTGCTTCATTTGAAAGATGCAGTACGTGCACTTCATTCGCATAACGAGGTGTCAGTTTTGTCGATGTCATCGGTTTACGAAACAGCACCGGTTGGGTATACGGACCAAGCGGACTTCTTAAATATAGTCATTGAAGTTCGAACTTCGATAGATGCTTATAATCTGCTGACTGTTTGCCAGGAAATTGAACATGAATTAGGACGCGTACGCACAGTAAGGTGGGGGCCGCGAATTGTAGACCTTGACATTCTGCTCTATAATAATGACAATATTAATGCGGAGAACTTGATTGTTCCGCATCCGCGGATGCATGAACGAGCATTCGTGCTTATACCGCTTCTTGAAATCGCGCCAGAAATCGTTCATCCGGATACCGGACGATTTTATTCAGAAGAGGCGGCAGTCCATGATCAAAGTGTTTTACTTAAGCAAAAAGTGAGCGGGGTCGAAGAATTTATTCAATAAAAGAATCTCCCCGACCTATACAGATTCATACGACTGCAATTTAAAACAGAAAATATTGGGCGAGCTGCACCTGGTAATCCTTGTATGATCTATCGGACCCTGCGTTTTCTTGAAACGGGAGAATTAATGGAAGGTCCGATTGCACGCGATCTTCGTTTTGAGCGACTAATAGCATTAAAAGGGGAATCCGTTGCCGCACGAGAGATGCGCATACATGCATCGTGGTATTTGAAGGGTATCCGAGGCAATGATAAAGTTCGGAAATTAATTAACGGAACAGAGACTGCAAGTGAATTTGAGGAGTCTTCTGAATGGTTTCGCTGAAGAAATGATTGAGCGTGAGCAGGCAGAACTTGCTGGAAGTGCTGTCTAATCTTAAAGGTTTCGAGCTGCCGTGAATTGTGGTAGCTCTTTTCTTTGTGTACAATAGGTACATATTAAAAAATATACGAACTTAATTAATTAGAGGAGTGAACGAAATGTCCAATCTTGACGATTTAAACGACCAACTTCTGGTGAGGCGCCAGAAGATGTTGGATATAAGGGAAAGTGGGCTTGATCCGTTCGGTTCGAAATTTGAACGAACGCATTTATCTGAAGAAATCCGTGAAAAATATGACGGTTTCTCGAAAGAAGAATTAGAAGAAGCTTCATATGAAGTGAAAATTGCGGGCCGCATTATGACAAAGCGCGGAAAAGGAAAGGCGGGATTTGCCCATCTTCAAGATTTGGATGGCCAAATTCAAATTTATGTACGGCAGGATGCTATCGGGGAAGAGGCGTACAAGCTATATTTAAGTACTGATCTTGGAGATATTATCGGCGTTGCTGGTACAGTTTTCAAAACAAATGTCGGCGAACTATCAATTAAGGTGAACGAGTTTACATTCCTTACAAAAGCACTTCGACCTTTACCTGAGAAATTTCATGGTTTACAAGATATTGAACAACGTTACCGCCAGCGTTACCTAGACTTGATTTCAACAGAGGGTAGTAAAGAGACATTCATCTTGCGTAGTAGAATCATTCAATCGATGCGTCGATACCTTGATGATCAGGGATTCCTGGAAGTTGAAACACCGATGTTACATGCAATTGCAGGCGGTGCATCAGCACGACCATTCATTACTCACCATAATTCATTAGACATGACCCTTTATATGCGTATCGCAATTGAACTCCATTTAAAGCGTTTAATTGTAGGTGGTCTTGAGAAGGTATACGAAATTGGACGTGTATTCCGTAATGAGGGAACTTCAACTCGTCACAATCCTGAGTTTACAATGATTGAACTATATGAAGCATATGCTGATTACGAAGACATCATGGCGCTTACCGAAAATTTAATTGCACATATCGCCCAAGATGTACTTGGCACTACAAATGTAACATATGGCGATGATGTAATTAACCTAGCGCCGGGTTGGAAGAGGCTTCATATGGCAGATGCCGTTAAAGAGTATACGGGCGTTGACTTCTGGAACCAAATGACGAAAGAAGAAGCACATGCACTGGCGAAAGAGCATGGCGTCGAAGTAACGGCGATGATGGAAGTTGGTCATGTACTTAACGAATTCTTTGAGCAAAAGGTAGAAGAGGAGTTGGTGCAACCAACATTTATCTACGGACATCCAGTAGAGATTTCCCCACTCGCGAAAAAGAATCCAAAAGATGAGCGTTTCACGGACCGATTCGAATTATTTATCGTGCGTCGTGAACATGCGAATGCCTTCACGGAACTTAATGACCCAATCGATCAACGTCAACGTTTTGAAGCGCAACTAGTTGAAAAGGAACAAGGAAATGATGAGGCGCATGATATGGATGAAGACTTCATTGAAGCGTTGGAGTACGGATTGCCACCAACGGGAGGGCTGGGAATCGGAATTGATCGCCTTGTTATGTTGCTGACGAATGCACCATCAATACGAGATATTCTTCTTTTCCCGCAAATGCGTCCGAGAGACTAACTTCATTAAAGAGTTCAACCGAACGTATTGATGAAACAATCGAGTGTTATTCGTTTCATAATTTGTCCACAATGCTTTCTTCATTGTAAGTAAAGCGTTATGTGCAAGTGCTCTAAGTTAAGTTGTATATAATTAAATCCACGTGCGAAGCCGTCACCACTTGGTTTCGCACACCTTTATTATGTACGGGTATACAAATGTATGAAGAAGTTTTAAAAAAGTGTTGCATTATAGTTGAGCGCCTGTTATAGTTATGAATGTCGCCAAATTCACCACAGAAACAACGAAAAAGAAATTATAAAATGTTGTTGACAAGGTCGAGTGAGTTTGATATGATATAAGAGTTGCTGTCGAGAGATGGTAGCGCCGAAACAAATATGTGAGTGAAGTTCTTACTTATATAATGAACCTTGAAAACTGAACAGCAAAACGTCAAGATATAACGTTTCGTTAAATCGAAACAAAAACGAATCTTCGGATTCGAAGTCAGCAAAATGAAACTCGAGCTATTCAAGTTTCTCTATTATGGAGAGTTTGATCCTGGCTCAGGACGAACGCTGGCGGCATGCCTAATACATGCAAGTCGAGCGAACATTATAAGGAGCTTGCTTCTTATAATGTTAGCGGCGGATGGGTGAGTAACACGTGGGCAACCTGCCCTGCAGATGGGGATAACTCCGGGAAACCGGGGCTAATACCGAATAATCAGTTTGTTCGCATGAACAAACTCTGAAAGACGGCTTACGCTGTCACTGCAGGATGGGCCCGCGGCGCATTAGCTAGTTGGTGGGATAACGGCCTACCAAGGCGACGATGCGTAGCCGACCTGAGAGGGTGATCGGCCACACTGGGACTGAGACACGGCCCAGACTCCTACGGGAGGCAGCAGTAGGGAATCTTCCACAATGGACGAAAGTCTGATGGAGCAATGCCGCGTGAGTGAAGAAGGTTTTCGGATCGTAAAACTCTGTTGTGAGGGAAGAACAAGTACGGGAGTAACTGCCCGTACCTTGACGGTACCTCATTAGAAAGCCACGGCTAACTACGTGCCAGCAGCCGCGGTAATACGTAGGTGGCAAGCGTTGTCCGGAATTATTGGGCGTAAAGCGCGCGCAGGCGGCCTTTTAAGTCTGATGTGAAAGCCCACGGCTCAACCGTGGAAGGTCATTGGAAACTGAAAGGCTTGAGTACAGAAGAGGAAAGCGGAATTCCACGTGTAGCGGTGAAATGCGTAGAGATGTGGAGGAACACCAGTGGCGAAGGCGGCTTTCTGGTCTGTAACTGACGCTGAGGCGCGAAAGCGTGGGGAGCAAACAGGATTAGATACCCTGGTAGTCCACGCCGTAAACGATGAGTGCTAAGTGTTAGGGGGTTTCCGCCCCTTAGTGCTGGAGCAAACGCATTAAGCACTCCGCCTGGGGAGTACGGCCGCAAGGCTGAAACTCAAAGGAATTGACGGGGACCCGCACAAGCGGTGGAGCATGTGGTTTAATTCGAAGCTACGCGAAGAACCTTACCAGGTCTTGACATCCCGCTGCCCGGCATAGAGATATGCCTTTCCCTTCGGGGACAGCGGTGACAGGTGGTGCATGGTTGTCGTCAGCTCGTGTCGTGAGATGTTGGGTTAAGTCCCGCAACGAGCGCAACCCTTAACCTTAGTTGCCAGCATTCAGTTGGGCACTCTAAGGTGACTGCCGGTGATAAACCGGAGGAAGGTGGGGATGACGTCAAATCATCATGCCCCTTATGACCTGGGCTACACACGTGCTACAATGGACGGTACAGAGGGTTGCCAACCCGCGAGGGGGAGCTAATCCCATAAAACCGTTCCCAGTTCGGATTGCAGGCTGCAACTCGCCTGCATGAAGCCGGAATCGCTAGTAATCGTGGATCAGCATGCCACGGTGAATACGTTCCCGGGTCTTGTACACACCGCCCGTCACACCACGAGAGTTTGTAACACCCGAAGTCGGTGAGGTAACCCTTTTGGGAGCCAGCCGCCGAAGGTGGGACAGATGATTGGGGTGAAGTCGTAACAAGGTAGCCGTATCGGAAGGTGCGGCTGGATCACCTCCTTTCTAAGGATTATGTTCGAGAGCGAAAACACTTCGTGTTTGACCTTTCAACATTCGGAATGTGGAATCATTTCCACAACTTGACGTTTTGCGTTCAGTTTTGAAGGCTCATTTAATATTATTGGGTGTTTTTCGCTCAATAAACATGAACTTTCAAAACTTGTTCTTTGAAAACTGGATAAAACAATATTAAGAGTAACAAATCAAGTAATCAATCGAGTCGATTACATTTGTAATTGACAATGCAATACCTTTTTAATGAACATTGACTTTACATCGCTGTCTAGTCGTGTTCAAGAAAAGTATTTAACAGTGACCAGAGCATTCAAATGCAATGGAAACTGATGAATATTTTAGGTTAAGTTAGAAAGGGCGCACGGCGGATGCCTTGGCACTAGGAGCCTAAGAAGGACGGCACTAACACCGATATGCTCTGGGGAGCTGTAAGTAAGCTTTGATCCAGAGATTTCCGAATGGGGAAACCCACTGCCCGTAATGGGGTAGTACATGTACGTGAATACATAGCGTACTTGAGGCAAACCCGGAGAACTGAAACATCTAAGTATCCGGAGGAAGAGAAAGAAAAATCGATTCCCTGAGTAGCGGCGAGCGAAACGGGAATAGCCCAAACCAGGAAGCTTGCTTCCTGGGGTTGTAGGACACTCTATACGGAGTTACAAAGGAATGAATTAGACGAAGCGACCTGGAAAGGTCCGCCGTAGTGGGTAAAAGCCCCGTAGTCGAAAGTTCATTCTCTCCAGAGTGTATCCTGAGTACGACGGAACACGTGAAATTCCGTTGGAATCCGGGAGGACCATCTCCCAAGGCTAAATACTTCCTAGTGACCGATAGTGAACCAGTACCGTGAGGGAAAGGTGAAAAGCACCCCGGAAGGGGAGTGAAATAGATCCTGAAACCGTGTGCCTACAAGTAGTCAGAGCTCCGTTGATCTTTTCTTCGGAATTGATCACGAGTGATGGCGTGCCTTTTGTAGAATGAACCGGCGAGTTACTGATTCCATGCAAGGTTAAGCAGTGAATGCGGAGCCGCAGCGAAAGCGAGTCTGAATAGGGCGATTTAGTATGGGGTCGTAGACCCGAAACCAGGTGATCTACCCATGTCCAGGGTGAAGGTAAGGTAACACTTACTGGAGGCCCGAACCCACGTATGTTGAAAAATGCGGGGATGAGGTGTGGGTAGCGGTGAAATTCCAATCGAACCTGGAGATAGCTGGTTCTCTCCGAAATAGCTTTAGGGCTAGCCTCAAACGTTAGAATCTCGGAGGTAGAGCACTGTTTGGACTAGGGGCCCATCCCGGGTTACCGAATTCAGACAAACTCCGAATGCCGAAGATTTATGTTTGGGAGTCAGACTGCGGGTGATAAGATTCGTAGTCGAGAGGGAAACAACCCAGACCACCAGTTAAGGTCCCCAAATATCCGTTAAGTGGAAAAGGATGTGGCGTTGCCCAGACAACCAGGATGTTGGCTTAGAAGCAGCCACCATTTAAAGAGTGCGTAATAGCTCACTGGTCGAGTGGCGCCGCGCCGAAAATGTACCGGGGCTAAACGGATTACCGAAACTGTGGATTGACACCTTTGGTGTCAGTGGTAGGAGAGCGTTCTAGGGGCGTTGAAGTCAGACCGTAAGGACTGGTGGAGCGCCTAGAAGTGAGAATGCCGGTATGAGTAGCGAAAGAAGGGTGAGAATCCCTTCCACCGAATGCCTAAGGTTTCCTGAGGAAGGCTCGTCCGCTCAGGGTTAGTCGGGACCTAAGTCGAGGCCGAAAGGCGTAGACGATGGACAACAGGTTGATATTCCTGTACCACCTCCCCGCCGTTTGAACAATGGGGGGACGCAGTAGGATAGGGTGAGCGCGCTGTTGGTTATGCGCGTCTAAGCAGTAAGGTGTGAAACGAGGAAAATCCCGTTTCTATAACATTGAGCTGTGATAGCAAGGGGAATTATCCCCGGAGTCCCTGATTTCACGCTGCCAAGAAAAGCCTCTAGTGAGGCGGGAGGTGCCCGTACCGCAAACCGACACAGGTAGGCGAGGAGAGAATCCTAAGGTGATCGAGAGAACTCTCGTTAAGGAACTCGGCAAAATGACCCCGTAACTTCGGGAGAAGGGGTGCTCTGGTAAGGTGTTAAAGCCTGAGAGAGCCGCAGTGAATAGGCCCAAGCGACTGTTTAGCAAAAACATAGGTCTCTGCAAAACCGCAAGGTGAAGTATAGGGGCTGACGCCTGCCCGGTGCTGGAAGGTTAAGAGGAGAGGTTAGCGCAAGCGAAGCTTCCAATTGAAGCCCCAGTAAACGGCGGCCGTAACTATAACGGTCCTAAGGTAGCGAAATTCCTTGTCGGGTAAGTTCCGACCCGCACGAAAGGCGTAACGATTTGGGCACTGTCTCAACGAGAGACTCGGTGAAATTATAGTACCTGTGAAGATGCAGGTTACCCGCGACAGGACGGAAAGACCCCGTGGAGCTTTACTGCAACCTGATATTGAATTCTGATGCAGTCTGTACAGGATAGGTAGGAGCCTGAGATTCCGGAGCGCCAGCTTCGGAGGAGGCGTTGGTGGGATACTACCCTGACTGTACTGGAATTCTAACCCATGCCCCTTATCGGGGCAGGAGACAGTGTCAGGCGGGCAGTTTGACTGGGGCGGTCGCCTCCTCAAGGGTAACGGAGGCGCCCAAAGGTTCCCTCAGAATGGTTGGACATCATTCGTAGAGTGCAAAGGCATAAGGGAGCTTAACTGCGAGACCTACAAGTCGAGCAGGGTCGAAAGACGGGCTTAGTGATCCGGTGGTTCCGCATGGAAGGGCCATCGCTCAACGGATAAAAGCTACCCCGGGGATAACAGGCTTATCTTCCCCAAGAGTCCACATCGACGGGAAGGTTTGGCACCTCGATGTCGGCTCATCGCATCCTGGGGCTGTAGTCGGTCCCAAGGGTTGGGCTGTTCGCCCATTAAAGCGGTACGCGAGCTGGGTTCAGAACGTCGTGAGACAGTTCGGTCCCTATCCGTCGCGGGCGCAGGAAATTTGAGAAGAGCTGTCCTTAGTACGAGAGGACCGGGATGGACACACCGCTGGTGTACCAGTTGTCTTGCCAAAGGCATCGCTGGGTAGCTACGTGTGGACGGGATAAATGCTGAAAGCATCTAAGCATGAAGCCCCCTTCAAGATGAGATTTCCCATTACGCAAGTAAGTAAGATCCCTCAGAGAAGATGAGGTTGATAGGTCCGGGGTGTAAGTGCGGCGACGTACGTAGCTGACGGATACTAATTGATCGAGGACTTAACCTATTCAAGTTAAAAGGGTTTGATTGACCCTGATTTGTGAAAAGATTATTCGTTTTATCCGGTTTTGAACGAACAAGCATCGTTCTTTTAAAAAAAGCTTGTATTTTCAAAAAGAGTTGTTATAATGAATATTGTCCTTTGATAAATGACAAACAAGTCTGGTGACGATAGCGAAGAGGTCACACCCGTTCCCATACCGAACACGGTAGTTAAGCTCTTCAGCGCCGATGGTAGTTGGGGGCTTCCCCCTGCAAGAGTAGGACGCTGCCGGGCTTGTAAATTCATTAAGACTGTATCAAAGCGAACTTCTTTGAAACAGTTTACCTTATAAACCCAGGAGGATTAGCTCAGCTGGGAGAGCACCTGCCTTACAAGCAGGGGGTCGGCGGTTCGAGCCCGTCATCCTCCACCATTCAAATTTAGATCTTGAAATAACGCCGGAGTAGCTCAACTGGTAGAGCAACTGACTTGTAATCAGTAGGTTGAGGGTTCAAGTCCTTTCTCCGGCACCACTTTCGAGCCATTAGCTCAGTTGGTAGAGCATCTGACTTTTAATCAGAGGGTCACAGGTTCGAATCCTGTATGGCTCACCATTTTCATGCGGGTGTGGTGGAACTGGCAGACACGCTAGACTTAGGATCTAGTGCCTTCGGGCGTGGGGGTTCGACTCCCTTCACCCGCACTTTATATATAACGCGGAAGTAGTTCAGTGGTAGAATATCACCTTGCCAAGGTGGAGGTCGCGGGTTCGAATCCCGTCTTCCGCTCCATTGATTTGCCGGGGTGGCGGAACTGGCAGACGCACAGGACTTAAAATCCTGCGGTAGGTAACTACCGTACCGGTTCGATTCCGGTTCTCGGCACCAGATATTTCGTATGCGCCCGTAGCTCAATTGGATAGAGCGTCTGACTACGGATCAGAAGGTTGTGGATTCGACTTCTGCCGGGCGCGCCATTATTTTTCATATAATCTCGGGAAGTAGCTCAGCTTGGTAGAGCACTTGGTTTGGGACCAAGGGGTCGCAGGTTCGAATCCTGTCTTCCCGACCATTTTCCGGGGCCTTAGCTCAGCTGGGAGAGCGCC